>CAZBXY010000001.1:0-87562 GCA_964495365.1 uncultured Frigoriglobus sp.
CGCGCGGGCCGCGGTGAGGGTCCGTTGAGATTTGAGCTTTGTCTTCTCCTTCTTCTTTTTCCTTGGTCCTCGGCGTACGCTGCCTCCCGCCTGCGCCGGAGAGCCACCCGCCATCGAGGCGGGCTGCCGCGCACGGAAACGGAGGTGACGGGGACATTGCCCTTGCGTCGTTCCGGGAAAGGCGGCGGCGTGCGTTGCGCGACCTGATACAGTTGCGCGACGCTATGTCCGGTCTCCGGTTGCCCCACCGCGCGGCGATTGCCATTCTCGCTATCGTGTTCGCGGGGGTTCTTGTGCGCGGCGGTGCGGTGCTCTTCGCGCTGCGTGGTGGATTGGCCGGGGACGAGGGAGGGGGAATTCCCATAGAAGGGCCGGGTGGTGGTGCGATGGTCTCGTCCAAGGGAGAGATGGGGGATTCGTCACAGGCGATGTCCGACATCGTCTCGTCGACGCCCGTGTCTTCCGAAGACGGCGGCGCGGCATCCTCGGTCGCTTCAAGCGCAGCTCCGCAGTCCAGTTCCAGCGCCTCGTGCGGCGGTGCGGACATCCAGGTCTCGGTCCTCGCCGGAGACAAAGATGGATTTGGGATCGGTCTCGTGCCGTTCAGCACCTACGGCACGTACGGTGCATTCGTTCCGGACGGTCCCGGCACTGAGGAGCCCATGGATCGGCCGCTCCTCAGTAACGTTGCGTACCCCGCCGGACAGTACACGTATTACACGCCGAACATGATCAACGTGCCGCGCGTGGGCGGTGGCATCTACCCGGACTCCACGTTCGGCATGCCGCCCATTCCCCAGCTCGCGGGCGGATCCGCGGCCAATGTCCATCGGGCGTGGATCCGATTCCACATCGCGGACGTCGATGACGCGCCCGCACAGCTGTGCGGTCAGGACGTGTTGGATCTCGGCATAAAGATCAATGGCAACGAGGTGCCCGGCGCGTTCGACAATGTGTTGCAGAAAACCGCGGATCCCGACACGTTCGTGAACGGCGTCACGGGGACCGTCACCATCCCCTTCGATCCGGCATTTCTTTGGCGCGATCCGGCGTCTCCCGTTGACCCCGGCCTCAACGGCGCGGGGATCACCCTGTTTTCAACGGGCACCGTGCCCGAGGTCTTCGCCATCGATTTCGCCGAGATCGTTGTCGACGTGAATTGCCAGACACAGTGGCCCGCCTGCGATGACGGAAGAGACAACGACAGCGACGGGAAGATCGACGAAGGAGCGATGCCTCCAGGAACACTGTGTGCGGAAGACAGCGGTGATTGCAGCGCGTTCTGGCGCGATCCGGGGTGCGCAAGCCGCCAAGACGACGATGAGGCCAACCCATACGTCAATGCCTGCCCTGCCTCCAGCACCCCGAGTAGCACCTCTTCCGCTTCCTCCGCCTCCAGCGCGGCCACCGGGTACTGCTGCGCCTCCGATAAGGGATCGCAGACAGAATGCTTGCTCGCAACTCCCTACGACGCGTACCTGTGCGTCAATGACACGCGATACGCAGACGCGGCGTGCAACGGCATGTGCAGTCCGATGTTCTCCGCGTCCTCAGGTGGCAGCAGCACAGCCGACACAAGCAGTGCAGGGAGCAGCGATGCGAGCACCAGCGCGGGGAGCAGCAACGCGGAAAGCGACGGAAGCGTGTCGTCCGGTTCAAGTACGCAATCGGCGGCCGTCTGCGGCGATGGCACGAGAGAAGGCGCGGAAGAATGCGACGACGGCAATACCACGAGCGGCGACGGGTGTTCCGCGACTTGTCGCGAAGAACGAGGTTGGGACTGCCAGGAAACCGGTGCCAGTCAGGGCTCTGTGGCGGGCGGCACGTGCGGCGAACGTCTGCATACCATCGGCGATCTGTTTCTCTCGACCGATGGACGATATCTCGCATATTCCGAGCATCCGCAACTGCTAGGCATGGGCCTCTTAGACATGAGCCCCATGACGCAGCCGCAGATCAAAACGTGGCTCGTGGATACCACGACGGGGCACATCACCGTCGGTGGCTACCGCATCGCTAGCAGCCGCAACGGCCGTTTCCACCTGACACTGCTGGATCTTGTGGGCAACACGTACGCACTCCATGATCTGCAATCGGGAACGGTGACGACGGTGATCGTATCGCCCGCCGAGACGGTGGAAATAAGCGACAGCGGTCAGGTCATTCAGCCGGCAACGTCGCTCCCGCCACCGTACTCGATCTTCAGTGACGATGGCACACGGTCCATCGGCGGCAACACCATGGGGAACGGGTCTCCCTTCTATGCAACGGTAGACGGTCGCACAGTGAGGGGGTTCTATTTCATCAATGATTCCGTGACGGGTACGTCGCAAATGGCCGCATACAGTTACACGGAAACGATGTCGAACGGCACCACGAGACGCGTACAGCCGGATATCCTCAACAGAACCTCCGGTTGGTACGACGGCATCGAGCTGAGCGGCGACGGGTATGCGGCGGCGTACGTACAAGCACGGTTCGCCGATGGTGCCGACCGGGAACACCCGCTGCCCGAAGATTTGCAGCAGTCGATCATCTTCTTCAATGCCCGGACCGAGACATTCATGACGTTCCCCGCAGCATGCGGCGGATCCAGCGCGGTGCCGGAGAGTACGTGCGCTCCCGTCTGCGGCGACCGGCGGCGCGCGGGCGGTGAGCAGTGCGACGACGGCAACACGGCGGCCGGTGACTGCTGCTCCGCCACGTGCACGGTCGAGAACGGCTGCATGTGCCGGTTGGCGCAGTCCGGGGCTCCGAGGGCCCCATGAACGACCCGTCCGCCTGGTTCCGCAGGGCGCGGCCGGGAGGCTTCCGGTGGCAGCGTTCCGCGACGAGACCGGCGGGCGGAAAAGTGGGAATGATGCCGGGGCGTATGGGGGATCCGACGCGCGGACTTTCCGCCCACCCGGATGCGGGGGAGCGGCTGTCCCGCTCCCGGACACGGTTCCGCATGCTTTCGTCCTGTCAGTGCGGGCGGGGACGGTGCTCCGACTGCAGGCGCGCCGCGGCATCCAGAGTGACCACCACCGGGATGTCCGGGGCCGCGGGCGCGGGCGGCAGGTAGATCGGCTGCTGGCGCACCCGCTCGATCGTCTCCCGCGTCCGCTGCTCGAACGTGTCCCGCGGTCGCGGCGCACGCAGGAGCCTCACCCGCTCGCGGCGCACCCCGGTGCGGTCGCGGACGAACCGCTCGCCCACCCGCAGCGTCGCCAGCCGCGTGCGGTACTCCTGCTCCTGGAGGGCCGGCGGTTTGTAGTGCGGCTCGCGTGCCTCGTGCGAGCGGGGGACGAGCGTCGTGCCGGTTCGGGAGTCGCGGCCGGTCACGTTGCCGTGCGGGTCGAAGGATTCGCCCGCGCTCCCGGTCATCACCCGCTCCATCCCTCCGCGGATCTGGCGGATGCGGGTGAAGTGGACGGCGAGCGGCTGGAACGCGGTGTTGCCGAGTACCCGCGCCCCGATGTCCTGGTCGGCCGGGGAGAGGCACTGGTAGAAGGTCTGGCAGGGCGTGTTGGCCAGCAGCGCCTCGAATGCGCCGCGCTCCCCGAAGTCGAGACTCGACTGCGTGATGAGGTGGACCGCGAGCCCGGCCTTGCGCAGCTCCTGGAGCGCCGCAAGGACGAACGGCGTCACGAGACCCAGCGCCCCGGCCTCCTCCAGCACCAAGACGACGGGGAGCGGCGTCCGCGCCCCGGCGAAGTGCCGCCGGACGGCGTGGATCACCCCCATGGCGGCGAGCAGGAAGAGCGTCCGCTTGCTCTCCCGCGACCGCAGCCCGCCGCCGTCGAAGGCGATGAGCCGCCGCCCCCGCAGTGCGGAGAGCCAGTCGAACGCCCCCGGCCGCCCTCGCAGCCGCACCGGTTCCGAGAGGCAGACGGGTTCGACCAGTCGCCGGGCCGCCCCGCACAGGGTCTCGAATTGCCACTCGCTGCGCCTGCGGACCCGCTCCAGCGTGCGGAACTTCTCCACGATGTCCGCCCGGTCCGCCTCGCGCAGGAGCCGGTCGAACGCCGCGGTGCCGGCCCGGAACGCATCGGGCACGGACGAGAGCGCCACCGGCTCCGGCTGCGCGAGGCACAGATCGATGGCCGCTTCCGTCCACTCGCGCGTCAGCGGACGGTCGGCGAGGCTGCCGAGGTCACGGTGGGCGAGGAAGCACTGGGTCACGTCGTCGCGGGTCTCGGCGTCCCGCAGCCGCCGGACGGCCGGGTCCGCTTCGTCCGACCGCACGAGCGGGTTCCAGCAGAGCACCCGCCCGGTGGCGTCGAGCGGCTCGTACACCATCCGCGCCTCGTGGCCGCGCGCCGCCCAGTGCCCGGCCGCGCGTAGCGCCAGCGGCCCGTGCCCGTCCAGCAGTACCACTGCGCAGTCACCGCGGTCGGCCAGGCGGGCCAGATCCACCAGTTCGCCCTCGCTCTTACCGCTGCCCGTCGAGCCGACGATGAGGCGGGACGTCTCGGGTGGAGCGTGAAGCCGGGAGCGGAGCCAGCGGAACATGGCGGGAGGATACGGGGAAAACCGGAGCAGGGATCCACGCGGACACGCCGGGAGGCGGGCCGCACACCGCGGCTCCGGCGATAGTGCCATGCCCTCGCGTGTGGCGGCCGGTCCAGGTGCGCGCTCCGGCGGATCGTGGTACGCTCCCTCCATGACGACGACGGAGATCATTGCCCATTGGCGGAAGGGAGCGACAGACGCGCTGGAGGCCGCAAGCTTGCTTGCGAAAGACGGGAAGTACGAGCTGGCCCTCTTCGACTGTCACCTGGCTGTCGAGAAGGCGCTCAAAGCGGCGATCATGGAAACGACCGGAAAGCCGCATCCGAAGATTCATGACCTGTCCGTCCTTGCCGTCTTGGTGAAAGAGGAATGGACGACGGAAGAAAAGCAGCTGTTTGATGCACTCTCGGACTTTGCGATTGCGGCACGGTACGATGACCCCGCGTGGGCGCAGCGTGAGGCAACGGCTGCGAATACCGAACACTGGCTCCGGCGTGTCATCGCTTTTCTTCCCTCCCTTCTCCCATGAAGCGCTCCGAAGGTCTGCGTATCGCAACACGGTTCTCGCACGCCCTCAAAGCCGAGGGCATTCCCGTGCAACGTGTTCTTCTCTACGGGTCGGTGGCGCGCGACGCGGCCCATGAGGACAGTGATCTGGATATTGCCGTGATCTGCAAGCCGTTCGGAACGTCCCGCCACGAAGAAAACATGGCATTACGCCGCATCCGCTGGGACATCGACGTGCGCATTGAGCCGTACTGTTTCCATCCGGAGGATTTTTCCGACGCCCTGTATTTCCCGCTCGCCCGCGAGATCGAGCGCACGGGAGTGGAGGTGTGAGCGCGGCCTACGACCCGGCCATTTCCCGTTCGATCTCCTCAGCGCCCAATTCCCGGAGCATGGTCCGGACCCCGCGGCGCAACGTCGGGAGATCGCGCTCGACGATGCTCCAGATCTGCACCATGTCCGTGCCGTCATACTCGTGAACCATGATGTCGCGGAGCCCGGCGATGTTCTTCCAGGGAATCGCAGGGTATGCATCGCGAAGGGGCTTCGGCAGCTTTTTCACCGCTTCACCGACGATGACGAGATTGTAGATGACGGCCTCCTGTAGGAGGCTCTGTGCGAGAAACCGCTTCTTTCCTTTCGTCGTGTACTCCGCGATCCTCTCCAGGGCATCGCGGATATGCAGCAGGGAGATGCGAGAATCCTTCCTCATAGGGCTTGGCTTCTTCGAGAATCCGCTTCCGGAGATACTTGCTGATGCCATCGTCCGTCAGCACATCGACCTTCATCCGGAGCGCTTCCTCCAGGGCCACCTTCAAGCCCGCGAGATCCAGTAGACTGCTCCGCTTCGGCATGCGCACGAGCAAGTCCAGATCGCTGCCGCGACGCTGCTCGCCACGCGCGAACGAGCCGAACACGCGGACGTTGTGCACGCCGCGCGCGGCCGTGATCGCCAGCACCGTCGTGCGAAGGCTTCGGATCGAGCGATGGGTTGCGCGGGAAGGCATAGGACGTGCGCGATCGTAGCATCGGATCCGGAGTGCTGGCCAGCACACCCTCGGCGATCTCCGGCACACCCTCAGGCGGCCACTTTCGCTTGATCGGTTTCCACATCTCTTGTGGCGTCATCCGTTCGCGTTAGGCGGACGGCGGGGCAGCGGCTACACTTCGCCCGATCTATGCTCCGTCATGGCGTCGCCATCATGCCCGTCCGCCGCACCCTCGCGGCGTTGCTCATCGCGGTCGTCGGCGCGAGCCTCCTCAGCCCTTCCTCGCCGCGGCGTAGCCCGCAGGCGAAGCCGGGCCGCCTTCGCTTTCGAGCTACGGACGGGCAGGCAGGCCGAAAACAGGCAGGAGCTTTGTTGACGCTTTTTCTGGTATTGGTCGCTCTGCTGCCGCCTTTGCCTGTTTTCGCCGCCCAGGTCACCACCGACTCGCTCGTCGGGTATTGGAAGTTTGATGAGACCGCGTTCAATGGTTGCTCCGGCGGACAAGACTCGTGCGATTCATCCGGCGATGGAAACCACGGCACGGAATCCGGAACCCCGACGATCTCGACGGATGTTCCGACGACGAGCTTCACCAATGCGAGGAGTTTAAGTTTTGATGGAACGAATGATTATGTGGCCGCAAGTGACAGCAATAGTTTGGACATCACTGATGCCGTTACAGTTACGGCATGGATCAAGCCTTCGGATTCAGGAAACAGTATATATAGAACCATTCTCGCTAAGCGGCCCAATGCGGGGGCCGCAAACTATGAGTTGTACCTAAAAAATGATGCAGCAGTGATCAGGGACGATTGAGTTGGTGGTCTGGAACGGAGAACGCCATCAGCACCTATGTGCCTACCGTCGGTTCATGGACTCATGTCGCCGCAACAATTACCGGTGGAAGTAATCTGACCATCTACGCCAACGGCGTGTCTGTCTATACCGGCGTGACAGACACAATAGCCGCAAACGCAGGTAGCTTTGCGGTGGGACGAGCGGGCGATGCCGCCGGTGAATATTTTGCCGGCAACATCGACGACGTCCGTGTCTACAACCGCGCCCTCTCCGCTTCCGAAATCGCCGACCTCGCTGCAGGCCGCCACACATCCGCTTCCTGGACCGGCGTTTCCAACGGCAACTTCGAAGCAAGGGGCAACTGGGACACCTCCGTCATCCCCGACCCGTACACCCGCGTCACGGTCCAATCGAGAGCGAACCAGCCGACGATGACCGGTGCGGTCCAGCTTGCCGGACTCACGATCAACACCGGCGCACTGCTCAAGGCGGATGGAAACAGCCTCACGATGAAGGACAGCGGGACGTTCACCAACTACGGCACCCTCGCGATCAAGGGTTCCGAGACGGTCACGTCGCTCACCAACGACATCCAGCACGGCACGGTCCTGGTCTACGGCACCGGTTCCTACACCGGCCTGCCGACCGGCACCTCGTATAGCACGCTGAATCTGAACGACGGGCTCGTCGGGTACTGGAAGCTGGACGAGACGAGCGGGACGCGAGCAGTCGATGCCTCCGGCTGGGGCAACTCCGGCTCGCTCATCGGCGGCCCGACCATTTCCACGACGGTGGCCCCGACGAACTTCACGAACGCGCGGAGTCTCAGCATTGATGGGAGTAATGATTATGTGCTACTTTCTAACACGCTCAGTTTCAGCAACGATTTTTCGACAAGCGTGTGGTTAAAGGCCTCGGATTTTTCCACCCGCATTTGGTTCTCAAGTGCTTCTGACGCTGGCCAGGTCTTTGTTGGGACTCTTGGCTCTTCCACAGCTCTAACAATTCGTCTAGTAGGAGGCGGACTTGATACATTCAGCGTACCGGCCATGTCTACTGGCGTTTGGTATCATGTCGTATTTGAACGAATCAATGGTGTATTACACTGTTATGTGAATGGTGTGGAATCGTCTACTGGCGGAATTAGCGATGCACATGTGTTTACGATGAATGTTGTAGGTGGATATCCCTTCCAACTTAGTTACGCATGGAACGGCCTCCTCGACGACGTCCGCATCTACAACCGCGCCCTCTCGCCCGCCGAGGTCGCCGCCCTTGCCGCCGGGAACCAGCCTTCCACTGGTCTCGGTACCGTCACGCTCAACGGTGCACTCACGCTCAACGGCGACATGATCCTCAACGCCGGCACCCTCGATCCGTCCGCCAGCAACTACGGCATCAGCGTCAAAGGCTCCTGGCTGAACAACGGCGGCAAGTACACGACCAGGAACAACACCGTTACGTTCAACGGCACGACGAGCGGCCTGCAGATCCTGTCCGGCGGCCAGCGCTTCGGCAATGTCACGTTCAACGGTTCATCGGGAACGTGGAATACCCGCGATCGCCTGACGGCCTCCGGCGCTCTCACCATCACCAACGGCACCCTCGACGCCTCCGGCAGCTACGTCATCCGCGCAGGCTCGTGGACCCACAACGGCGGCACGTTCACGCACAGATCGAACACCGTTGTCCTCACCAAAGACAGCAGCTCAACGCTCACGCCGTCCTCTGCGTTCAACATCCTGCGCATCGAGGATTCCACCGAGAGCGGTCTCGTGGGTTACTGGAAATTCGACGAAGGGACGAACTCCGGTTCGATTCTCGACTCATCGGGCAACGGCAACAATGGCGTCCGTCGTGGCGGCGCGGGCCTCATCTGGACGGGCTCGACGCTGCCAACGAACATCGCGTTCGACAACCCATTCGCGATGCAGTTTGATGGGACTGATTGCGTGACAACGACAAATAATGAGACTTGGAGTAACGCAAGTGCCTTCTCGTTGTCTGTATGGATCAATGGCAGGAACACTGCTAACTCGTATCAAGCAATACTATCGAAACGGAATCTCAATGTAGGTTCTGTGCTTGCGTTGGATCCCAGTGGAAAACTCGTGTTCTATAACGGCAGTTTTCCCACAGGCAATACTGTCCTTTCAAGCAATACATGGTATCACGTTGCCTTTGTCCATCCTGCCAATGGCAACATCTTCTTTTATCTCAACGGAGCGCCCGACGGGAGTGCCGCAGGCGGCACAATAGGCGAAGACACTCCTCTGCATATTGGTTCCTGGGATACTTGCGGCACTTTCCCCTTCAACGGCCTCCTCGACGACGTCCGCATCTACAACCGTGCCCTCTCCGCCAACGAAGTCGTGAACCTGTACCGCGGCCGATACGCGAGTGGTGAGAGCGGCACAGCGACGCAGACTCTGGCCACGAACGCCCTCTCCGCGGCCACGCTCGCCATCGACTCCGGGTACCTCAATACCGGAGCGCCCGGCATGGCATACGCCAGCACCCTCACCCTCTCCCGCGGCAACGGCGGGCTGACGCTCGGGGCCGGGGCCGTTACGCTCTCTGGCCTCACGCTCTCGGGCTCCACGGTCACGGGGGGCGCCGGGGCGTTGAACCTCAACGGCAACCTGCTGCTGTCCACCGGCTCCCTCGTCGCTCCCTCGGGCCGGCTCTGGCTCACGGGAGACTGGACGAAGAATGGCGGCTCCTTCTTCGCCAACAACGGCACCGTCGTCCTCAGCGGCAGCAACCAGACGCTCTCGGGATCCACCACATTCAATAACTTCACCGCCACCGGTGCCGCGGCCCGCACCCTCACCTTCGCCGCGACTGCCACCCAGACCATCGCCGGGGCCCTCATCCTGCAGGGATCGGCGGGGCAACTCCTCTCCCTGCGCTCCTCGCAGACCGGCACCCCGTGGAAGATCGACGCGCAGGGCTCCCGTACGCTCGGTTCTCTGGATGTCCGCGACAGCACCAACATTGCCGCCTCGGCGATGCTCTGCCTGAGCGGCTGCGTGAATTCCGGCAATAATACCCTGTGGAGCTTTGGCGGGGGAGGAGGCACCGGCACCGTCCTCGGCACGGTCTGGAACGACAGCGACGGCGACGGCATCCGCGACGCCTCGGAGTCCTCCGGTTTCTCCGGGGTGACGCTCACGGTCTCGGGCACCACCATGAGTGGCGGCTCCTTCGTCCGCAGCCGCCCAAGCGACTTCGCCGGGCGGTACGCCTTCACCGGGGCCACGGTCAGCAACCCCTCCGGCTACACCGTCGCGGTGGATACTGCCACCCTCCCCGCAGGCGTCATCCGCACCCGGTTCCACTCCTCGGGCAGCAACGTGCTCGGGACCGGTGGCACCCTCCGGGTCAACTTCGGCTACACCACTCCCTCCACGCTCTCGGGCGCGGTGTTCGTGGATAACGACGGCGACGGCACCCGGGACGCCGGGGACACGGCTGTCTTCTCCGGCACCGTCCTCACGCTCAGCGGCACCACGGGCACCGGCGGCTCGCTTTCCCTCTTCGCTCGCTCCAATGCGCTGGGCATCTACGCCTTCCGTGGCCTTCCCACCTCCGCCACGAGTTTCACCCTCACCGTCACCCCACCATCGGGCGTCACCACCACCTCGTCCGATTCGCGTAGCATCGCCCTCGGCACCGGCGGGCAGCTGAAGTTCGCCGACTTCGGCTACCTCGCCACCCCGTCCTCCGGCACCACGGGCACCACCGGTGGCGGGGGCGGAGGAGGCGGCGGAACCCGGGGGAAGACCGTCACGGCGTCGCGTGTCGCGGAGGCCCACACCCGGATCATCGCCCGGTACCGCGACCACCAGCGCGAGACCGACCGCATCGCCGGCCCGGCCAAGCCCAGATCCTCGTCCTCGGCGTCCGCCGGACCTTCCACCACCCCCGAGCAGCGTCTGGCCAACCGCCAGGAGCGCAAGGAACGCCGCCTGCAGCTCCTCGCCGAGCGTGCCCGTGCCGAGCAGATCCTCTTCGCCACCGTTGAAGACGAGCCGGTCCTGTACGCCGACGTGCGCACGGACGCCTGGTATGCCCCGTACGTCTCGTTCGTGATCGAGGAGGGGATCGCAGAGGGGTACAAGGACGAGGCGGGCAAGCCCACGGGGGAGTTCGGGGTGAAAAACCCAGTCACGTACGCCGAAATCCTGAAGATGGCGATGGAGGCGGCAGGGAGAACGCCGGCCGCCGGTGCCCCGCGGAACCCATCCGCCCGGGGTTCGTGGGCGGCCGGCTACGTCAAGGCGGCGGAGGACGCACACTTCTCCGTCTTCGCACCTTCGCAGGACATCAACACCCCGGCCACCCGCGGGGCCGTGATCCAGACCATCCTGGAGGTGCTCGGGATCCCCACGGGCGCGAAGATCGCCCCGCCGTTCACGGACGTGCCGGCCACTCACCGCTTCGCCCCCGCGATCACCGTGGCGGCCGTGTACGGGCTCGTCGAGGGCGACAAGGACGGTGCCGGCCAGCCCCTCGGCACCTTCCGGCCCGATGACCCCATCAACCGCGCCGAGGTCGCCAAGATCATCGCGCTGGCGGCCGAGGTGGCGGGGGAGTGACGGCGACGCGTGGGTGTGATACCGTCATACCCGCATGCCAGCCTCGCATTCCCGGTCACCGCGACCCGCCATGCTGCACCCCGCCCTGCGGGCCCGCATCCTTGCTGACGCCCGCCCGCTCTGAAACGCCGGGCCAGGGATCCACGAGCCTTGCCTGCGCCCCCCCGACACGACCGCGGACATGCCGACCACGTCCGGGCCGCCGGTCTACAGCGGACAAACCCGCCACGGGCGGTTTCCGCTCGACTTCCTTCCCCGCCTCGCGGCAGCCGTGCTAGCATCCGGCCATGCCGATCGAATGGACCAGCATCTACCGGCGTTTCAAGGGCCTGTGGGTCGCCCTCGGGGATGACGAGCGGACTGTGATCGCCAGCGGCAAGACCGCGAGGGAGGCCGTGGACAAGGCGAAGCGGAAGGGCCACCCGCTCCCGATCATCGCCCGCATGCCCGACAGCCTGCGCCCCTACGTCGGATGAAGTTCCGCTACAAGAAGCTCGGTGCCCATCTGCTGCGGCCGGTCATCCCGATCGAGATCCTGTCCGGCTCGGAGATCGTCCGGTACGAGGCGCTGGTGGACTCCGGGGCGGACTGCAACATCGTGCCCGCGGAGATCGGCGACCTGCTCGGCATCGACGTGACGGGCGGGCGCAGGAGCGAGGTCGGCGGGATCACTGGGGGCGGGATGCCGTACTTCGTCCACCAGGTCTCGATCCGCGTCGGGGGCTGGGCGTACGTCGTGCCGGTGGGGTTCATGCCCGACATGCCGCCGTTCGGCTACGGGGTTGTGGGGCAGCGCGGGTTCTTCGACCTGTTCAAGGTGACCTTCGACTACGACAAGACCGAGATCGAGCTCCGGCCATACTGAGCCCGCGGGCTCCCCATCCTCCCTCAGCGGTTGCTCGCCTCCTCCCCCGCGCGCTTCCAGATGAACTCGAACATGCTCCGCATGAACAGGTTCACCTCCCGCTCCGTGAGCCGGATGACCAGTTGCTCCGTGGGGCTCATGAAGGCCACCTGCCCGCCGTAGATCAGGAAGTTCGTGGCGAACTGGAACTCCGCCAGCGGCAGGAACCGCACCACGGTGGGCGACGCCCCGGGGCAGTGGTAGTACCGGTCGATGAACCGGTGCCCCGTGGGGGTGGCGGGGACGATGATCCGGGTCGGGATGCCCTGGGCGTACTTCCGCGGGAAGTACTGCCGGCCGAGGGTTTCCAGGTCCGCGATCGGGCTCTCATCGACGTTGAGCATCTCCAGCGACTCCTGGTTCGCCTTGAGCACGTCCTCGATGAGGTAGGGGTAGGTGTTGTCGCCCGTGAGGGTCATCACCTCCGGCCGCCGGTGCGGCTGCTCGTAGAGGCCCTGGAGGGTCGCCGCCACGTCCCGGTACGCCGCCTCCCGGTCCCGGAGTTGCTCCGCTTCACTCCGGAGCAGCAGGCGCAGGGCCATCGGGTCCATGGGCATGACGAACCGCGTCTTGCCGGCGAGGGCGGAGTAGCAGAGCTGCATCCGCTCCAGTTGCTCCACCACGCCCGTGGTCGTGACGCGGTTGAGACCGGTCGCGTTGGCGAGCTGCTGCACCGTGCATTTCCCCAGGCGCAGGAGGCCGTGGTACACGTTCGCCTGGTTGCGGTTGAGGCCGGCGCGCTGGAGCTGGTCGAGCATGGGGATGTAGAAAGGGGGCTGCGCGCGGTTCCGCGCGGGAAAATGCTGGCTCCCGGGTGCCGAAAAGTCAAAGGCATCTGTCCCGCAGAGCACGCAGTCGCGGAACTCTCCGTCGTGCCCGGCGCTATCGTCGCTGGAGTTTCCTTGCTCGCCGCGGGCGGCGCAACCGCCCGTCGTCCGTCCCCACCCTGGTCATGCGCTCCGGTGAATCCGTCTACCATCCCGCCCAGCACCGCCGGGACGCGCTCGTCCTCGCAGTCGCGTCCGCCCGGAAGGGCGGTGTAGGCGAGGCCGTCCGCGAGCTCAACCGCTGCGTGGCCGACGCCTGCACCCGCATCCGCGGGGGTGGGGCCAGCGCCGGGAACGTGCGGGAGGTGCTCTCGGGGCTGCTGGCGTACGGCTTCCCGCCGCCGGTCATCGTCCGGATGGTCCGGCGGTTCCCGTCACTCCTCTGCGCCAACTGGAGCCGCCTCCACGGGACGGAGGACGACCCGGGCCGGCTGCTGCAGCTGGAGGCGCACGGCTTCTCCCGCGCCCAGGTCGTGCGGCTGTGCACGTCGCTCCCGTCCGTGTTCAGCTACTCGTGGGAGCGGACCTCCGGCATCCTCGTCCACCTCGAGCTGTTCGGATTCGAGCGGGCGCAGGTCGTCCGGATGTGCACCGCCTTCCCGGCCCTCCTCAGCTACTCCTGGTCCCACACACACGGGGAGGCGGACTGCCCGGGGATTCTCCTGCTGCTGGAGCGGTACGGGTTCCGGCGGCAGCAGGTGATCGCGCTCTGCGCCCTGTACCCGAGCGTCCTCGGCCGCTCGTGGGCGCACACCCACGGCACGGCCTCGGCCCCGGGCGTCCTGCTGCGCCTGGAGGCGTGCGGGCTTCCCCGCCGGGAGGTGATCGGCCTGTGCGTCCGCGCCCCGACCGTCTTCGGCTGCCGGTGGGAGCGCACGGCGCGCCAGGTGCGGCTGGCGATGCGGCTCGGCCTCGCGCTCCTGGCCCCGCAGATCCTGCTCTTCGCCCCCGAAACGACGGACCGGCGGTGGGAGTTCCTCACGGGGAAAAAGGGACTCTCCGCGGCCCAGGCCCGCTGGGAGCTGTTCCGCACCCGGGACGAGTTCGCCAGGAAGCACGGCGCGGAGCCCGGCCCGGACCGGACGTGAGCGTACCCGTCCAGGGTTCTGGTTCCCGCACGAACCGCACCGGCGCAGGCGCGCCGCAGCCCCCGTCAGGGAGGGCCCGGCTCCGTCACCGAGTGCAGGGAGGTAGACGCGGCCGAGGAAGAGGCTTCGCCGCCCGCGCTGCCCGCCTGGCTGGCCGTCGAGGAGTCGCCTCCCGATGAACCGCCGGACGAGGAGGCCGAGCTGCCCGATGATTCGCCAGAGGAGGTTCCCGAGCCGCCCGACCCCGCGCATCCAGGGGACACCGTCACCTCGTCGCCCGGCATTTTGCCCATGTGTAGCGCCGTCACCGAGGCGGATCCCTGCCGCTGGTGGATGCGGTACCCGGTGTAGTCGGGGCACGGCTCGGCGATGTCCCGCGGGAGCGCGTGGAGGTAGTCCGGGACAAGCACGTCCAGGTTCACGCACTCCGGGTTGGTCACGCCCAGGGCGCAGATCTGCACCGCGTTCTCTTCGCCTTCGGGGATCAGGTCCACGGCCGGCAACTCCCCGCCGTTGCCGATCTGGTACTGGAAGGCGGCGTTCTGCAGCTGCTTGGCGGTGACCCCCCGCTCGGCATCGCGCGCCGCGAGCAGGGCCTTTTTCGGGGAGACCGCCACGACCACCACGCTCGCGAGCACGCCGATGATGCCGATCGTGATCAGGAGTTCGACCAGCGTGAAGCCGGGACGTGTGCCGGGGCGAGAGGAGCGGGAGGGCATACGACCCCATCAAACATAGCGCGTGGCCCGGGCGGGAGTTCCGCCCGTGCTGGTTTCGGGTGCCAATACGCTTTGACTTTTCCGCGACGGGGAGCCATCTTTGCAGGAGCGATTTCCCCGCGCAGCTCCACTTCTACACCCCATGCTCCGCACCCTCCAGCGCATCGTGCGGCGCCGCTCCGCGCCGGTGAAGCGACGCCCGGTGATCGTCATCACCGAGGACGACGCCCACCTCCGCGAGGCATACCGCCGCCGGTTCACCCGCACGCACTTCACCGTCCGCTTCGCCGAAAACGGCCTGCGGGCCGAGGCGCTGCTGCGTGAGAGTCCGCCGGACCTCCTGATCTGCGACGTGATGATGCCGGAGAAAGACGGTTGGTGGGTCCTGGAGCAGTTCCCGAAGGCCTCCCGCGCCTTCCCCATCCTCATGATCACCAACCTGGATGACGCGGAGACGGCGCAGCGGTGCAAGGCGCTGGGCGCGGACGGGCACCTCGTGAAGAAAAACATGAGCCTCGCGAGCCTCGTGGCGACGGCCGAACGCCTCCTCCGGCGTCCCGGCGCCCCCGGCGCAGCCTGAGCGCCCTCTTCCCCGCCCCCTCCATGGAATTCTTCCGCACGCTCGCCTTCTCGTTCATTGCCGGCACGCCCGCTTTCTCAGTGCTGCTCTTCCTGCTGAGCGCGTCCCTCCTCGTGGCCGGGGTGCTGCTCCAGGCCCGGGCCCGGATCCGCCTCGCCCACCTTGAGCACACGCCGCTCGACCGGATCGAGCGGACCCACCCGCATCTCCCGTCCCCGCGCGCGGTCGCGGTGATCGTGTTCTGCGGTGCCACGCTGCTTCTGGCAGGGCTGGAGATCATCCGGGGCATCTTCCCGTTCGATGACCCGTACCAGGGCCTCAATCTGCTCTCCTTCTTCCTCATCGGCGCCTCCCTGGGTGTCCTCGCGGAACTGCGGTGGAAGGGTGCCGGGGTCTACGCTGCCGCAGCCCTGGCCGGCACGGCGGCCGCGTTCCTGTGCCTCATCGACTGGGGGGCACTCACGCAGCGCCCGTTCCCGGAATCGGTGGCGATGCTGGGGCTCCTGCTTCCGTCGCTCCTGCTGCTCGGCACGGTCTTCAGCTACAAGACGCCCCGCGGCGCGCTCCTCACGGCCATCCTCGCCTTCGCGTTCTGGCTCCTTCTCTCAGTCCTCCAGTGAGTTCCCCGCGCCCCACGCCCCGCGCGCACGCGCTCCGGCACGCCCGCAGGGGGTTCATGTTCATCGAGCTCCTCATCGTGTTCGGGATCCTCGGCGTCCTCTCTGCCATCACGGTCGTCGCCGTCAACCCCGGCAGGCACCTCTGCGAGGTGCGGAACGCGAAGCGCCAGGCCACCGCCCGCGAGCTCACCAACGCCGTGAACCAGTACGCGATCCGCGCGCGGCACCCGGCGAACGACGATGTCCCGGCCGGCGAGGCCGGCTCCCTGCCCGTCTGCCGGCTCGGGGCGACGGGGAGCGGTAGTTGCGTCAGCCTGGATGTGTTGGTGCCCGAGTACGTGATCGCGCTGCCGGTGGACCCGGCCGAGGCGGACTCCTCGCTCACGGGCTACCGCATCTACCGCAGCGCGCCGGTGGTCCTGGACCGCGTGATTCCCGGGCACCTCGAAGACTGCGATCCAGGGAGCTGAGGCGGGTCCCGCCTGGCCGGCGTCGCCGGTCACTTACATCCGGACGCCTGTCTCCGGACCGGCCCGCCCGTGCGGCGCGGCGGGGTTTCCCTGCGCGGAGGCGGTGGCGGCCGACCGGCACTCGACGAGCGCGGCCGCAGCGAGGGCGGAGAGGAACGCCGTTCCCATGAGCACGCTCCCGAGGAGGCAGGTCGCCGCGAGCGTGCGCGTTAGCGCCGGCAGGGGAATGCGGACGCGCGACGGACGATGAGGGGGCGTGATGGCGCCGCCCGTGTGCGACTCCGTCGGGGCTGGGGGGAGAGGACCTGGGGTCGCGCCGGTGCCTCCCGCCGTCCGGTGCTGGCGGATGTACCGTTCCACCTGCGCCCGGGAGTAGCCGGTGGTGAGGACAAGGAAGGCCCGGACCTCCCCCTTCTCGGCGCGGGAGCGGGTCTCGTACCCAAGCGACGTCAGCGTCTCCTGGATCCACGGCACACCCTCCGCCCGCACGAGGTGCGCGGACCCCAGTCGCAGGATCTCGCGGATCTGTTCCATCGTCGCCGGTGGGGGTATTGTGAACGACATGCGGGTGCGACGCGGAAGGGATCGCGGACCGGGCACAGCCGCTCGAATCCGAATGCCCGCGTGGCAATCTCGTATCCTACCGCCTCCGCGTAGCCGCACAATGCGGCGGATCGGGCGGCCGGCGCACCCGGACGGTGGAAACCGCCAGCCGAACCACAAGAGGGGAGCGGCCGGGTCCTGGTGTAGACCGCTTGCTACCTCCCTGCGACGATCGCGGTCTGGCGGGAGATATCCCGTCATTTCGGCTGTGGAGCATGATCCGAGGGCACCGGGGCGGAGCGCGCGGCGGCCGTGGCCGAGGGGTGGCTCTCCTGCCCGCGCGGTCGTGTCGCCCGCAGTCATCGTGCGGCGTATGCTCCGCCCTTGGCGGTCGCCGGTGCCCCCGCCGTGTGTGACGGGGGCCCGGACCGCCACTGTTCCGCTGTATCAGCCCGCCCCCCGCATCCGGGTGGTCTCAAACGCCGCAGTTCGTACCCGGGATAGATCCCGGGTATTTCTCCCACCTCGCGGTGCGTGTCTTCTCCACGCAAGGGGGATCTCTCGTGGCGGCCTCGACCGATTGCCGCCCGGGACAAGCCGGTGCACGCAAAAGACCCCGGTCGCAGTGCGACCGGGGCGGATGATCCTGGAGCGCCCGACTCCCTGGCGTCAGCGGCAAGGCGTCCACCCGGACGCCATTCCGGTGGTCCGGCCCGCGTGGTCCCACCACTCGGGGCCGATGTACAGACCGCTCGTGAAGAACTGGCCGACGAAGACACGCGCGCCATGCGAAGAACGATCGGCGCACCGGACGCTGGTGTCCCCGAGCAGGCGTTCGCCGGTCACCAGATGGTGCAGGATGACCGCGTACCCCACCTCGCACGCCCGCGGCACTCGCTCGCCCCTCCGGAGCAGAGTCTTCTGCCGCGCGAAGGTCTTCTGCGTCGAGCCGGGCACGGGTGCCTTGCGGAGCAGGTGCCACCGCGACCCGACCCGCCTGCTGCGCGCGAACGGCTCGGCGTCGTACCAGGGCCGTTCGCGCCCCCACAAGAGTCCGTCCGGACGGCGTGCGTGCAGGTCGAGGATCGAGAGCGCGCAGCCGGCGACCAGCAGGTGAGTGCCCGCGCACCTCTGCAGCACCTCCTCCGGCCACGGGAGCGCAGAGAGAACAGTCAACTGTGCGGCAGTGTAGCGTGCACCGAGATGCCGTTCGGCGTCGAGGACGCCGTGGACATCGGACGGCGGGAGCGCCAGCATGGCGGCGGCCCCGGCGCGCACGGCCGGTGCGCGGGGGTCGTCGTGTTCCTCGAGCCAGTCGGCGTAGACCAGGAGATCAGAGCTGTCGGCGATAGGACGGGTGGCGAAGTAGCCAGCGAACGGGTCATCGGGCGTCACGACCTGGGTCCTTATGAACGACGCTGCCCCGGTCCGCGGGGCACGGGCATACCCCGAAACGAAGAGGCAGGCGGATCAGGCACCGGGATGCCCGCACCGCCTGCCTCGTGATGTGCCTTGCCGGTGCATCGAAGGACCAACGCGCACAGTGCCACAAAATACAAAGCAGCGCAAGCGGACCGCTGCACGGGTACCTGTGCCGTGGCGTGCCCCCCCAGCCGGGCCGCTACCCCGCGCCCGGCGCAGTTCCTCGCACTTCTCGCGGGAGGGCGGCCGTCTGTCCGCCGTGGTCGTGCCAGACCCGTCCGTGCGGGGTGCGCAACACGTCCGCCAGCGTGGCGAACAGGGCGGTCGTCCGCAGCCGCCCGGCCCGGAGCCGCAACCCCTCCCGCCGGTCCGGGGAGCCGCAGACCCAGAGGGCCAGATGGGGGCAACCCTCGTAGAGCCGGAACCGCCGCCCGATCTGCGCGTAGCCCATCGTCCCCCGGTCCAGTTCCAGGTAGTAGAGCCGCCCGTTGATCCACACCTCCGCGTCCGGGTGCACATCCTTGTCGATGACGTGTGGGCCGCGGAGAATCCGGCCGGCGTCGAGCCGGAGACACACGTCCGTCAGCTCCACCTCGTGGAGCAGCTGGTCCGGCTTCACCCGCCACCGGCAGAAGACGTGTTCGGGGCGGCCGGGCTTGCGGCCGGCGGTCCCCGCGAAGCGGATGCGCCCGCGCGCGGCCAGCCGCCGGAGCCGCTTGAGTGCCTTGCCGCGGCTCGGGAACCACCCGAGGGACGCGAGCATCGCCGCGGTGACGGGGTGGTGGTCGAGCAGCCAGCAGACGCGTCCGTCCCGCTCGCGGGAGAAGGCGATGCTTCGCTGCGGCCGGCCGGCGCTGTGCGGGTGGCCTCGCATGGCGGGCGGACGCTACCCGCCCTCGACAGTCGCGCCCAGTCCCGGTGCGTCCGGCTGGCGGTTCCGCCCGCGCTCCCGGCCCGCCGGGTGCGACCGGGCGCCACTCTGGACGGACCGTCCACTCCGGGGTTATCATCGCCCGCTGTGTGCCTGTGCGACCTCTGCACCCACCGCTTCCTCCGGGCCGTCCACGGCACCGACGTCTTCCAAACGTACTGCCGCGACCGTGCCATTCCCGTCTCCGGGTTCCCGTCCATCGCGGGGTGGGCCGCTGCGCTGCGGGCACTGCCCGCCGACCGGCGCGGGCACGTCGAATCCGAGCTGGCCGCCGTGCACGAGTTGGGAGGGGATGAGGGGATCGCTCACCTGCTGGAGGCGGCCGGAGACACCGCCCCTCCACCGGACACGGTTCCGGACGGGATCCCGCTCGCGCTCTGGTTCCTGCTCCACCGTTCCGACCACTTCTGGGAGGTCTTCTTCCACCACGAACCCCAGACGGCCGATCCCCGGTACGTGGGGAGGGCGCCGCCAGGACTGTCCGTGCGCGATCCGGACGGCCGGATGGGATCACTTGCGGCTGCGCTCGGGTCCTTCTTCCGCGAACGCGATGGCACCGGTCGGGCGTGCACGGCGCAGGCGTACCGGCTCCCCGAAGGCGTGTACATCGCGGCGCGCGTCGCCGGGCGGAACCGCATCGAGGAGGGAGTCACCGGGCATGGGGAGGGAGAGAGCCGGTGCCGGCCTCTCACCGCGCGCGTCACCTTCGCCTACTACCCGCAGGACGGCACCGTCCTGCTGCGCGCCCCGGTCCGCTCCCCCGATCGCGTGGCGGAGCTGCTCGCCTGTTTCGGCCGCGCGGTGCTCGGCTCGCCCGTCGGGTATCCCGGCGCGGCCTTCGCCCTGGAGCGGCTGCGCCATCCCTTCCGCCCGCTGGCCGACGCCGCGGACATGGAGGGCGTCCGCCTGAAGGCGTTGCACGTGCAGTACCCCGGGCGCTCCGGTCGGCGCCGGGTGAGCGTCGAGACCCGGACAAGTGACGCGCCCGGTGCCGTCCACGACCTGCTCGCCGCGCACGCGGGAGGGGAAGCGCTCGCCGGCTCGCGGGTGGTCCACGCGGTGCTGCAGGTCAGGCTGCGGATCGCCGGCCGCGTGAAGAACTACCTCGTCCGCCTCTGGCCGGACCGGTGCGACACCGGGCCGGGTGCAATCGGTGACCGCCTCCTCGCCTGCGTCCGCCGCTGGGGCCTCTGATATGAGCGCGGACGTGGAATTCCTCCTCCGGTTGCTCGACCAAGACGGGGTGCCGCTCGCGACCCCGGAGGATTTCGACGGAGCCCCTGGGCAGGCGCTCCGTGCGGCCCGCGCCCTCGGGCTGTTTGGCGGCGTACCGGGCGTGAACCCGGTGCCGTCCTGCCAGCGCTGCGGGGAGGGCGTGCCGTATAGCGTCGGCGGCCGGACCGTCTGCAACGTCTGCCGTGGCGCGATCGACCCGTCGGACCTGGCCGTGTGGGAGCTCGATCGCGAGGCGTTCCTGGGATGGCTCGCCGCAGGGCTCGGGCTGCGGGGCGGCGTGCGGCGGGTTGATGGCACGCTCTGGCAGCTCGGAACGCTCGCCGGCGCGCTCGGCCCGCGCGAGTGCTTCTACCGGCGCGGCGGACCGGTGTCGGAATCGGGTTCAGCCCGTCTGGACGCCTACCGCGACGTGCTGGTGTTCCACGGGACTGACCGCCCGGCCGGGCGCTGGCCGGCTGTCTCGCTGCTGGCCCTGCTCGACGCGACCGATGTGCTGACCGTCCGGGACATCGGCCCGCTCTGCCGTTCCGGCGGAGCCGTTCGGTTCGACGCTCGCAGCGGCACGCTCTGGGCCGGCGACGATCGGCTCGGGGAGGTGCCGGTCGGCGGCCGCGAGTACCACTTTCTGGCGTGCCTCGCCGCACGGCTCGATCGCTTCGTACCGTACCGCGACATTAAGCGCGAGGTGCTCGCCCGGTCGGACGCGGCCGACGCCACCGAGGAGGCGACCTTCTGCCAGGGGCTCAAGAGCCGGATCAAGAGGAAGTACGTCCCGCGGATCGACCGCCTCGTCGTCGCCAACAACAAGGCCGACGGGTACCGGCTGCGGGGGTACGCGGAACCGTCATGATGTGGAGTGGCGCCCGCTGGTGCCCGAGAAGCAACCAGCGGTACGTGCGTCGACCGCCGCGTTACAGCTGCCCCCGCGCAATCGTTGACGCCCGCCGGCAGTGTCCTCGCGCCACGGCCGGCATCGCCAGCGGGGCTCACAGCCACTTCCGTCACCACTCCGGAACGATAAGCCTTGTACCGCCGGCTTCGGGGTCTTCGAGCGAGCGCAGCAGGACGTCCCGGCATTGTTCTGCGACATGCGGCTCAACGGGGAAGAGCCGCTTCGTCACGGAGGCGATACCGCGAACCATGTCTCGGCCCTCTGGCCGTCCGGCAAGCGCACGACCGATCGCCCGCGTTACGTCCTCCCGTTGATGTACCAGCGGTGCATTTCGCCAGACCAGCCGCAGTCCTCCGACCGCCACCCCGAGTACCCCGTCTTCGTGAATGTTGCCATTCCCAAGCCACCGGAGTAGGTCGCGCAGTGGGCGATGGTCGGGGTTCCAGCCCGATTGTTCGGCCGCTCTCAGGAGAGCCTCCGGCACGCACTGAGTGTGCTGATAGCCGTACCCAATGAGCTGGGCGAGGAGTTCGGCAAACTGATCATCCGTGATACAGCGATCCGCCCTGAGCCGCTCCGCGACCAACTGCGTCCAGGTCCGCAGCGCCGGTTGTCCCCCGTGTATGACTACGGGTACGGTTGCATCGTCCGTCCAGAGTGGCACCTGCTCCTGAAGAGCCGCCGCGATGCTCTCGGCGGCAGCCTGGCCGAACAACGAAGTGAGCTCGTCGCGCCGTTTTCGGGGCAGGCTTGCCAGGGCCACCCCGCTTCGAATCTCGGCGGTTGAGCGCACCCACTCGACAAACTCCTCGTAGGCGCGGATCAGCCGCGGGCGCTCGTCATGCGGGAGCGTCACGCGGATGAGTTCATCCCCGAGCCGCGCGAGTCGCTCGTCCGAACTGTGCCTCTGCTCCTCTGCGAGCCGGAGAAACTCGTCGACGGTGCTCCGGGTGATGATCAGCTTGAACGGGAGCCGAGCGATCTGCCGCCACAGCGTCGTCACGAACAACGTGGACAACGCCGACGGGTCGGCAACCAGGGTCGCGGAGCCGGTGCTGCTGCGGCCCGCTTCGTACTCTTCGAGCGACCCTTGGCAGCACCGAATCGGCAAGTCAGGGTGCGTTGCCAAGTACTGGATGACTTGGGTCGGATGCCGGTGAGAGGCCACCGACATCAAGAGTAGCGAGACTGGATGGTCTCTGTACCAGTTCCGAATCGACTCCTCGCTTTGGTCTTGCGCCTCAAAGGTGCGAAGGATCGGGGCGAAATCGGGCCGATCCCCTTCCGGACGCTCGAGGTTGAACACCAGGGCGAAGGGGACGTTCGGGAAGAGATCCGTCCAGTGCGAGACCGAGTCCCAGGCCCGAAACCGGAACTTGCTCGCCACCTCCTCGACCACTCCGTGTCGATGCTGGTACGGGTTGGCGCGGTCGACGAATCGGTCGCCCTTCTTTTTCCCGAGAAGCTCGATGCACAGGGGATGATCGAGCGGGTATTCCTGCCTCGTCGGGTTCGGATTGGCTCCGTCCTCAAGAACAAGCCAGCGGTGCGCGGCGTCCCCGTCCATGTGGATGCGGACGGCGGTTCCGGGCGCGGCCGTCGCAGGTTCCGGAAGGGCGATCCTCTCGGACCGGCCGATTCCGGCGGCAGCGCACAGAGCGAGGTGTGCCTCGTGCGAGGTGTAGTGTCGTCGTACCAGTTCGTAGGCGGTCTCGACTGCCCGGCTGGGTGCGGAGCCGTGTTCGAGGACGGCGCAAAGAAGTTGCCCGATCCGGGGTTCCACCTCATCGACTTGAGGAAGGTGGTCGGGATCGCGCTCGATCAGCTCGCGCTGACCCGATTCAAGACCAATGAGGGAAAGTCGCAGCCGGGTGAATCGGCGGTCGCGCTCGTCTGCCGCTCGCTGAATGAACTCGCGGCAGACCGCCACGGCTCGGTCGAACTCGCGATATCGGCGCAGAGTCTCGACCTCGAGTTCTACGGTGAGCGCGTCCCATCGGCCGGCTTCGCGGAGTGACCGGGTGTAGTCGATGACGAAGTCATCCGCACCGCAGCGGCTGGCTGCGAATAGGGCCTGCCGTCCGACGACATCGAGGGTGTCCGGACTTGCCAGGGGGCGGAGGATTGCGAGTACATCAGCAAAGCGTCCCAACTGCCCCATGATCTGTGCCACTTGCAAACGAAGAGGCAGGGACGTGTCGTCGGTTATCGCCTGCTGTGCGCTCGTCGCCGCTGCGTTCCCTGCCGCCTGGTCACCGGCTTTCAGGTGGACCACCGCTTCAACTGCTGCATGCACGACCTCCGAGAAGCTTCCGGCGGGGAGCTCTTCGCGTATCGCGAGCGCGGCCAGCGGGCCGTCCAAGTCGTTGGCGAGGAAGGCCATGAGCCTGAAGGCCTCATCCCGCTGTTGGGGCGACAAATCAGCGAGTTGCTCCTTCCCTCGCCGGAGACAAGCTAGGGCCTCCTGCTTATCGGCATTTGGTCCGAACTCCAGCGCGAGGAAGCCGAACGTCAGGGCGATCTCAGGAGCCGTCGCGCCACCGATCGCGGGCCGCAGCACCGCGAGAGCCTCGGTGTTACGATCCCTTCGGGCCAGAAAGGAAGCGTAGCGGGTCGCGGTGTCCTGACACGTTCGGTCGCCTTCCACCGCGGCGACATAATCCGCTTCCGCCTCGGTGAACTGCCCGAGCACTTCGCGAGCGAGTCCCCGCATGCTCCTGAACTGTCGAACTTCCGCCAGCGAGCGCGACGAGCCCATCGCCGCGGTGAGAAGCCCGACCGCCTCCTCCAATCTCCTTCTGGCCGCCTCATCAAGCGGCCCCTCCCAGAAGCGTTTCGCGGCCGCGTTGGCCTCGCCAATGACAATGGTATTCCCGAGAGTTCCGGCGACTGCCGGATGGTCCGGTCGCTTGGCGAGCACCCGTCGCGCGTAGGCTTCTGCAGTTGCCGCGTTGTTCTCCGACAGGAACCGCACGACGAGTGCTGCCAGGACGTCCACTTCGTCCTTCACAGACTCATCGATCCGGGAGGCAAGTACTGCTGCTTTCGTGTCGCGCGGGGCGGACCGGATCATTACTGCGGTTGCCAGGGATGAGCCGGGGTGCTTTCGCAGGAGTTCCGTGGCATTCCGATGCGCCTGCTCGGTCCTGCCGGCCATGAATTCGCTGAGCACACCGTATGCCTGCCCCTCCTCGTCATCGGGCCGAAGCTTACAGGCGTTCCCGAAATGAACCGCGGCCTTCGATGACTCGCCGCGGTCGTGAAAGACCTTTCCGAAGTAAGCCTGCAGTCGGAACTGCTGTTGCAGAGTGAGTGAAGGCTCGTGGTCGCGCTTGACCCGGAGAAGGTGCTCCTCGGCGGCGTCAGGCTTTCCTTTTTCGAGAAGAGCCTTCACGTGATCGAGTTCGCGGTTCACGTCGGTCTGGTGAACATTTACAGTTGCCTGACCGCTCACGTCACCGACCTGGATAGCTGTGCCACCGGTGACAGTTTGACGCTGCCCGCCGAAGCGGATGTGAACGCGACTGAAGAGCAACCGAATTGCGCTGCTCTCCCGACTCGCGAAGTAGTCGAGCGCGAGGCACCCGAACACGGTCGATGCGAACGCGAGGTGAAACGCCCATCCCAGTTGGTTTCCAAACCAGAAGGTTCCACCCGCCTCGTCCCTGATCTGGAAAGTAGCCTTGATCTCCGGAACCGCTGTGGCCGTTGCCCAAGCGGCCGTGATCCACCAAGCCAGGCGCATATAGCGATAGGCTGGGTTCCGCAGCAGCATGAACGCGAAAACAGCGCCGAATAGGCCGACCGCGGCCCAGACCTTGTAGTACTCGGGGTACCACGCGGCGAGCGAAACGAAAACCGTAACGGCCAGAGCCGTTGCCGCCGATATGAACGTCCACCTCACGGAGTCGCCCTCTTCTCTCCTTCCGCCGCTCAAGTGAGCCGTATTCTACGAGATTCGCTTGCACGTTCCCGATGAACGCTGACAGCACCGATCTCGCCGTAGCCCATACCTCAGGCGCCGAGGAGTTCGCCAAGAGGAACCTCCCGTTTGGGTCGTCTCCGCCTTCGGCACCGTGCTCAGCAAGGTGCTGTTCAGCGTGTTAGACGCCCGCCGCGCTCAGCCAGAACCGTCACAGGACTGACAGAACCGTGTGAGGGGCAACGGGCTCCGGATCGACGATCGTGGCCGTCGTCTTCCCCCGCACCCAATGCCCGCCGAGTACGTGACCACCGACATTTACCTCGCCGCGTTCCTCTGCTCCCGGGGCATCGCCCTCCGGGGGATGCGGCGTGCCGGCCCCAAGCGGGTCGAGTTCCGCTTCGTCGCCTCCGCCGACGTCCACGCGCTGCTCCGCCTCTACTGGACCGGGCACCTCACGCCGATCGTCCCGTGGGAGCTGTTCCTGTACCTTCGCCGGCTCAAGAACCTCTCGATCGCCAAGGACGCCCCGGCACCAACGACGGCCGAACCGCCCGCGCGCTCCTGGCTCACCACGCTCCGGCGGAGCACGCCCCAGATGACGCCCGCCCGGTTCCTCCATGCCCAGCCGGGCAGCATCGTCCGGTACCACGACGACACGCCGGCGAAGGATCCGTCGAAGGCGCTCTCCACCGCGAGGTTCGACTCAGAGCAGGCGAAGAAGAAGCAGCGGGAGGGGTGCGCCGTCCGCTTCTCGCTCCAGGCGTTCGAGGGCGGCTGCGACCGGGAGCACCTCCTCGTCTACCACAACCTCGGCGTGGAGATCGACCTGGCCACCGGTGCCGACCGCGCAGCGGTTGCGGCGCCGGAGATGGACCGCCGGAAGGACGACTACCTCGTCCGGTACCTGCGCCCCTTCCCGCTCCGCCCCCACTGGCTCGTCGAGACGGCGCACGGGTTCCACGCGATCTTCCGGATCATGCCCTTGCGCGACCCCGCGCGGATCCGGCAGGCCGAGGTGTTGAACCGGCGCCTGGTCGCCGCCCTCCGCGGGAACATGAGCGCCGTCCTCCTCGCCCAGTGCCTGCGCGTGCCGGGCACACGCCAGTTCACGGATCCCGCCCGCCCCTTCCTCTGCCGGCTGCTCATGGATCACGCGAGCATGATCCCACCGTACGAGATTGAGCGGGTCCGTGCCGCCCTCTGCGCGCGGGACGAATCCCGCGACGGCCCGGCAGCGGCGTGCGGCCGGGAGGCCCCATCGGAGGAGAGCTGGCCGGATGCGCTGGCGGGCATGCCCGACGCCCGCCGAAGCGCGGCGTCCGCGGTGGTCGCTGACATCCTGCGCCGCCTGCCCGAGTCACTCAGGGAGACTGGTGATCCGGGCAGCGCGGATGCATGGGCAAGGCCGGATGCACCGCCTCTTTCGGGGCGGGGACCGCGGCCCGGGAGCGACTCGCGGGATATGCCACCCCAACCGGCACCCGCCGAGGAAGATCCGCTGCCGGGGAGCCCGTTCCCGGGTCTGACTGCATGACGAGAGGGGAGTGCTCACCGTCCGACGGCCCCGACGTGTCCGATTCGGGATACGACGGGCTGGCCACGCTGACGACGGCACTCGCGCTGTACCTGCGGGAGGTCGATGACGCCCGCAGAGTCTGCGTGCAGCACGAGGGAACGACGACCGTGTCAGAGGACCGGGGTTGCCTCCGGATCACCCGTCTGTTCCTCCGGACGAGGCAGGCCATTGCCTCCATCAGGACGGCGTCCGCGCGCCTGCCCGGCTGGCGGGTGTCCCCGTTCTGGCACACGGACGGAAGCCGCTGGCAGGCACTGGAACACGCGTCGCTGCGGGACCATGTCCCCGGGGCGCAGGGGGCCATGACACGGGGGATCGCCTGGGACGGCCGGCCGGTGCTGGTGCGAGCACGCCCGCGCGGGCCGGGACGCCTTCTGGAGCTCGAACTCCTGCTCCCGTCTCTCACTCGCGATCTCCCGGAGTTCCCCCTTCGGACAGTCGCCGAGGGGCTGCGCTGCCATGCCCACCTGCTCCCAGACTGTGTGGCGACAGCAGTCCCGCTCTCCGAGGTGCCCCGGCCGGGCTGCTCGGTGCGGGCGTATCTGGAACGCGCGATGCCACAGGGCCTGTATGCCAGCCAGTGTTTTTTGCGGCCGAGAGAGGGAAACTGAGAGATCATTGTTCCGATTTCTTTTCCCCCTCCACCCATGCCGCGCAGCAGAAAGCCGCCCAAGGCCAGGGAGCGGTTCTGGATCGGGTACTGCCGCAAATCCACCGACGCCGAGGACAAGCAGGTCTTCACCCTGCGCGACCAGGCGGTCCTGATCCGCGAACATTACGACCGGTTGCCGGCCCCGGAGCGCGAGGGTGCCCCGCTGCGGCTCCTGGAGGAGGCTCGCAGCGCCTACCACCCGGGCCGGGCCGTCTTCGACCAGATCCTGCGCATGTCCGACCGGGGCGAGGTGCGGGGGCTGATCGTCGTCCATCCCAACCGCATCAGCCGCAATCACGCCGACTCCGGGGCGTTCGTCCAGCGGCTCGTGGACGGGCACATCGGTATCCTCGACACCACCGCCGGCAAGCGGTACACGGGCGCGGACTCCAACGACATCTTCATGCTCACGCTGGAGGGGGCGATGAGCTGGAAGGACAGCCGCGACAAGGGGGACCGGATCCTGCAGGCGATGCGGATGCGGGCGGCCGAGGGGCGGCACATGGGGCCGGTGCGCCTCGGCTACCGCGTCGTCTACCGGCCGGACGGCACGCGGGTGCTGGAGATCGATCCCGGGTTGGCCGAGCGGATTCGCTGCCTGTTCGAGCTGGCGGCAGGGGAGACGTATTCCGTCCAGGATCTGGCGGACGAGGCGTGGAAGATGGGCCTGCGGAACCGGCGCGGCGGGAAAATGCTTAAGTCCGCGATCCACATGATCCTGCGCGACCCGATCTACAAGGGCTACATCCGGTTCGACGGGGTGGTCTCGAAGGGCGTACACGAGCCCATGGTCGAGGCCAACGTGTGGGAGCGGGTGCAGCGGGCCCTCACCGGCCGCCGGAAGGAGACGGCGCGGCCCAAGGACCTGACGCTGCGGGACCTCTACGTCTTCGGCCACCTGCTCCGGTGCCCCCGGTGCGGCCGGACGCTCCTCCCGTACCGGGCGAAGAAGAAGTACGTCTACTACGAGTGCAAGAACCCGGAGACGGACTGCGGGGTCTGCGTCCCGCAGAAGAGCCTGGTCGAGCAGCTCCCGCCGCTCCTCGCGGGGGTGTTCCTCGGCCCGGACGACCTGCAGCGACTCCGGGACGACCTCCTGCGCGAACACGGCACCCGGAGCGGGGACGAGGTCAGCCAGCGGAGAGGGCTCAACGAGGAGTACGAGAAGGTGCAGCGCGAGATCGGCGTCGTGTTTGCGGGGCGGACGGAAGCCGAAGCCCTGGGCGTCCGGGATGCCGTGGACCTGCGCCTGGCCGAACTGAAGTGCAAGCGGGACGAGCTGCAGGCACGGCTCAACGCCACGCACGAGCGGGGCTCCGCGTGGGTCGAGACGGTGATCCGGGCGTTCGAACTCGTTTCTCTGCTACAGGAAGCCATCTTCTGCGGAACGCGGGAGCCGCGCGAGATGGCGCTCAAGGCCGTCGTTTCGAACTGCACGGTGGACGGCAAATTGCTCGTCCTGAAGCTGAGATCTCCCTTCCGGGAGTGTGCCCAAACCCAGGATCGTCTTTCTTGGTGGTCCGCTTTGTACGCCGTGCGAGCGGAGATCGAGGACACGGTTTTCCGCTTGGAGTTGGCCTATTCCCAGATCAGTGAGCAGAAACCGTACTCGGGTTTTGCGGGGGTCCGGTAGGACGGTCCACAGTGCGCTGCCCGCCCCTCGCCGTCGCGCTCTGCTTTCCACAAAGCAGATACAGAGCCTATACTCACTTCCAATCCTATGGTTCCGCTCATGCGGCCGTCTACCAATTCCTCCCGTTCCTATGAAGCGCCTATCCTCGATAACCTATCTTATTCCCGCCACAATGATCTTGGCTGCGACCCAAGCACATGCAGCCGGAGTGACCATGACGACCGAGTGGCGGTACAACAAGCCGATTGAGATTTCCGGCGACAACGTGGACGGGGATCAGCCGAATTACAAGCAGCTCTGCATCGCTCCTGCGGGGTACGAGGAAAATCAGAAGTGCTATTACGATAGCCAGTTGGAATTTGAGACATGGGATGACTCAAGGATTACCTTCTACGCGCCGGCTGACATCTCCCCGAACGGCGTTGTGAGCCTTCAGCTCACGAATAAGGTTGAAAAGTGCTTCGGGTCTGCGGGGTGTGATTTCTACTCGGAAGATGTGAAGCGCGACATGGGGACCTATAAGGCCGCGCCATTCGTCAGCGATCTCATAGACGCGATAACGGGAAAGAACGTGTACGAGCTAAAAGCGGGTACCGTCTACAAAGTGAAGGGCGCGTTCTTCGGAAAGGACAAGGGCAGCATTTTCTTCCAGTTTTCCAATACGTCGCGGGAAATCGATCCGCAGGACATCACAGCCTGGACGTATGATTCAATTACGTTCAAAACGCCTGTTGGCGCGGCGCCCCTCGGGTTCAGTGTGAACAACGGAGCAATGGCGACGAAATACGATCTGCTTTCTCCTGCGAAATCGTCATCCTCCTCTTCATCGTCCCCGGTTGCCAAGCCCTCGTCGAGCAAGAAAGTTGAGGCTCAGGAGTCCGTATTCACCGATGTAGCGGCGAATCATCCCTATGCTTCCGCGATCCTCTGGGCGAAGCAATCCGGCATACTGCAAGGCTACCCCGACGGAACGTTCAAGCCAGACAATATCGTGAATCGCGCTGAGTTTCTGAAGATCGTTTTTGGAGCCAGTGGAATCAGCGTCAACGATGCGCCCGGTGCGAGCGGATTCCGTGATGTGGACGATAGCGCGTGGTACGCGCCCTTCGTTCGCTATGCAAAAACGAACGGTGTCATCCAGGGCTATCCCGACGGCTCATTCAAACCCGAACAGGCCGTCAATTTCGCCGAGGCGCTGAAGATGGCTTATAACGCTCTCGGTGTCACCACGGCCAGCGCGAGTGGTGAATGGTATGCGCGGTTCCTCGTTCATGCCCAGGCCAACGGCGTGCTGTTCGACAACGCAGCTCGCGTGGATCAGGGCATGAGTCGCAAAGACGTCGTGTGGATCGTGTGGAAGCTGATGAACCATGAGGGCGATTGGAAACAGGCGTCCGCTCCAGCGCCGACGTCGCAACCCTTAACGACGGCTGCTGTGCAGTTCAAGGATGGGAACTTTATCGTGGGAACGGACATTCAACCGGGAACCTATCGTACAAGACAGGGATCGTCCGGTTGTTATTACTCCCGCCTCAGTGGTTTTAGTGGAGAGTTCGAAGACATCATCGCCAACGAGAATACAGACGCACCCGCCATCGTCACGATTGAGCCGACGGACAAAGGGTTCACTTCCTCGCGTTGCGGAACGTGGACGCAAGACCTTTCCGCCATCACCAAGAGTCAGACGTCGTTCGGTGACGGCGTCTTCATCGTGGGCACAGACATTTCCCCTGGCACCTACAAGAGCTCCGGAGGCTCGACGTGCTACTACGCGCGTCTCGGCGGGTTCGGCGGCCAGCTCGAAGACATCATTGCCAACGAGAACACGGAGTCCTCGGCCATCGTTACCATCGCCGCCGGCGACAAAGGCTTCAAGTCTTCACGTTGCGGGGCATGGACGAAGGTCGAATAACCAGCATCGGTGAATGAAGCCGCTCGAGGGCTGATGATGCCTATGTTCGCATCGTACCGTGAGTCCGAAGTGATTCCGACCCTAGCGTCGTCGCGGTTGCCGCTTTCTCCTTCAGTCGGAACCGCGACTTCTTGCCGTGCTCTCTACAGACCGACCGTATGGAGGAGCGCCAGATGACACTTGGGTGTAAAATGTGGCCGAATGGCACGCCTTTTCTTCTCCTACTCCCGTCAGGATGAGCCCCTCCGCGACGAACTGGAAGTAGCTCTCGCGCAACTCAAGAACGACGGCATCATCGAGACCTGGTCCGACCGGCGAATCACGGCCGGCGATGACTTCGGCGAGGAGATCGACGACAATCTTGAGAAGGCCGATATCATCCTGCTGCTAGTGAGCTCCAGCTTCCTCGCAAGCGGGTACTGCTACGAGATCGAGATGACGCGGGCGCTTGAGCGGCACCGGGCGGAAGAGGCGCGCGTCATCCCTGTAATCCTGCACCCGTGCGACTGGAAGACTGCTCCCTTTGCGCAGCTCCAGGCGGTACCGCGCGACGGCAAGCCCGTCTCCAAGTACGCGAATCACCACGATGCCTTCTTGGAGATCGCGACCGCGGTTCGCAAGGTCGCGGAAACGTTCGGCCGCCCTCCTGCGGCAGAGTCCGTCGCCATCCCCCGCCCTGCACCTGGCTCCCCACCCACCCCGAAGCGGGAGCCCCGTTCCAGCAACCTGCGGGTCCGCAAGGAATTCACCGACCACGACAGGGACCAGTTCCGGGACGCGTCCTTCGAGTACCTTGCGAACTTCTTCGAGGGGTCGCTCAAGGAACTCGCCGACCGCAACCCAGAGATCACCACCACCTTCAAGAGAATCGACGCACAGCAATTCTCTGCCCGGGTGTACCGCGGAGGGAAGCAGGTCGCCCAGTGTGGGGTGTGGCTCGACGGCGCGAGCAGCTGGGGCAAGGGCATCTACCTCTCCCACGACGCCGGCCGCGTAGGAGGCGGATTCAACGAGTCCCTCTCCGTGCACGACGACGGCCACCTGCTCTACCTCAAAGCGATGGGCATGCCCTTCTCAGGGCATGTAAGCAGTGAGGACCATCTGACCCAGGAGGGCGCGGCCGAGTACTTCTGGACGCTCCTCATCGCGCCCCTGCAGAGGTGAGCAGGCGGCTCACTGCATTTCAATGTCCTTGCTCCCGCACTGGGGACAGGCGGCCTTGTCCTCTTCGGCCACATGGGGACGGAGCACGACGTTGAGCATCAGCTCGTGCTTGCACTTCCTGCACTTGAATACGCGCATCATACGGATGGTGGGAAACCTGAGAAACCGTCCTGGCGCAGACAATTCCTCGCTAGAAGGCACCACGTTAGCAATCTCGATTTACGACTGCCAATAATCCCCTGAGCCGCGGTCGGAACAGAGCTTGGCACTGCGGAAAAGATGGCCACCAACGTCGCGCCCTGGAAAGGGACGGACCGTCAGTCAACATCCGGTGGACGTGGCCCGTACTCCTTGAGCCGGAACCGCGACTTGTTGCCGTCCACGCGCTCCCACGGGCAGGCCATTGGCGCCCGGTCGATCTCCAGGTTCATCCAGTCCTTGGCGGCGTTCTTGGACACCTCGAGCTCCCGCATGACGGTGCTCAGGTGCAGCACGCCCCCGTGCAGGCGGAACAGCTCGATGACCTGCCGTTCGCGTTGGGCGTGCCGCTCCTGCCGCGACAGCTTCGGTTCCGCGGGCGCGGGAGCCTCCGCGGCCAGCGGGAGGGGGAGGTCCATCATCGCCGCCCGCTCGAGGGCGGCGACGTCGCGCTGCAGCTCTTCGTAGCGGATCCGCGCCTGCTCCAGCTCGGCGCGCTTGCGGTCCAGCAGACCCTGGAAGACGGTGGCCATAAAATGGGGGGGATAGGGAGGGGAGACGGAAGCGGGACAGTATCCTCCCCCGCAAGCCGCTCCTCAACCCGCGCGCCCGCCCGCGGGCGGTGATCCGCCCCCCCCGGCCAACCGCCGCCCGAATGGGGCAGCGGCCGGCCGGGCCTTCCGGGTCACGACACCTGGAACGGCTTCCTCCCCGGGTCGTCCCCGGGGAGGCGCTCCGCCGCGTCCGGCACGGCCGGCGGGATCAGGGGCCACGTCGACGTGACCCGCGTCTGCGCCGGGGGCGCGGGATCGTAGAAGGTGTACCCGTCCCTGAGGACGAATCGGGACTGGCTGCCGTTATAGCGGTCCCACGGGGAGTCGGCGCGCAACCGCTCGACCACGCCGTTCATGAACCGCCGGGCGGAGGTCTTGGACAGGCGGAGTTCCGCCATGACCTCCCGCAGGTGCAGCGTGCCGCCGCTGCGGTGGAAGAGGTCGATGATCTGCTGGATGCGCCGGGCGCGGACCGTCTCCTGGACCAGCTCGGGCACCGGCTGCAGGAGCGCGTCGGGCAGGTCCATGGTCGCGGCGCGCTCCAGGGCCGCCACGTCCTGCTTGGCCTCGTCGTACCGCCGGCGGGCCTGCTCCAGCGCGTTGCGTTTGTGATCGAGGAGGGATTGAAAGATCGTCACCATAGGAAAAAGAAGGAAGGAAATGGATGAACTGATCAGTTCATCAAAATCCTCACCTCGGACAATCCCGGTGGCAATGAACCCACCCGCCCGCGGGCGGGTATCTGGAATTATGGTGGTGGTCCGGGCTGTACGGGGCGAGAACCGAGATCGAGGACACAGTTTTCCGCTTGGAGACGGCATACTCTCTGATTTCTGGACAACAGATGTCGTCGTGATTGGCACGCTCCCGACGACATCACTCGGGGCCGCACCCGCGGACGGCGGCGATCAAGATGGCGAAGTGACTGCGAACAGCGGCGGGGACTCATGCGTTCAAGATCCCACGGGCCGGCGGTACCCGCAAGCGCGGGCGTGCCAGCGGGCACCTGCCCGGGCCGCGACTGATGCCGAGCCGTGACCGGCGGTCAATCACCGATCGCGAGCGGAGGATCTCCGGCACCGGTTTCTGGCGTCCGAGCGACCGCCCCTCTCACATCGACGGGCGGCGCGAAGCACAACTGGGCACGGAGCCCCTGAGGCAGAAGGCCGATGTGTTCGAGCATCCACGTTCGGATCGTGCCCATCGGGATCGGGGTGACACCGGCCGCGGCGGGACCCGGGTACGGGTCCGTCGGGTGCGTGGAGAACAGGTACACGTCGGCCTCGGCGGATGCATCGCGGGCGTAGTGAGCCGGCGGGAGGGAGACCCGCCCGGACTTCACCTGCAGGTAGGCGGTCCTCGTCCGCCCGGCCTCCTCGCGGATCATGCGGAACTCGAACCGGGGCTTGCTGCGAAAGCAGGAGGACTTGACCAGGATCCAGCCGGACACCTGGAGGTACGCGGCGACGATGTCCTCCCAGTCGTCCGGTGAGACGAAGTCCTCGACTTCCTCGGCGACGAGCGACTGGAGCCCGCGTCGCACTGCGTCCGCGTCGATCGTCGGATACCAGCTCGCGTTCTCCTTCAGCCGCGTGTGCAGAAACGAGCAGTACGCCACCAGGCGCGGCGTGCTTGGGATGCGGCAGACCATCCGGCGGGATATGACCGCGCGCTGGATCTTGCCCGGCACGAGGTTCTCCGGCACCTGAACCCATTCCGCGCGCCTGGCGTGCCCCACGTCGTAGGCCAGGTACTCGCTGCCGATCTGCGGCCCGAGGACAACCGCGCCCTCGAGGATCTTGCAGACGAAGAACTGCCCCTGATGATGGAGCCAGACAAAGTGGCCGGGCTGCATCGCGTGGGCTACCATCCGGACGGGCGAGACGGCTCTGCGGTGGTTCGCGACCAAGAGCGGGAGGGGATCGGCCGGCAACTCGGCGAGGCCGTCGTAGACCGCCGACCAACCGACACCGACGAAGCCGCTCTCCCGGCACCACCGCAGAGCCTCATTCCCCTTCGGCCCGCCGGTCTTAATCGACATCTTCCAGAGCTTCATGGCGACTCCGACGCTGGCGACGTGGTTCTTCATCCGCCCGAGCGACTACCGGCACCGGACAATGATGGTTCCGATGGAACGCGCGATGGCAGCGGCGGGATTCGCGACGACCTGCTTCAGGAATCGCAGACTTTCGAGGTGGTCGGTGCCGTCGATCTCGACGTGATCCCGCCGGCGTACCGCGCCTTCCTTCCGGTCCCGCCGAGGGAGATGTCGCGCAGCACTCCCGTATTCATTCCGCGGCATCGAGCAGCGCCTGCACCTGCCCGGGTTCTGTCCGGCGGCAGAGGTTGATGACCGCGAGTGCAGGCGCCCCGTCCACCGATACCGCGTTGTGTTCGACCTAGAACGGGACGCGGTGCTCATCGAGGAGTGAGCGGATGCGGTCGAGCTGGTCCGTCGGGATCATGATGTACGGACCGGTCATCGCGTCGGTCGAGACCCGGATCGGCTTGTGGGTAGCGGAATCGCACATCACTGTTCCTTCCCCGCCTGGAGCGCGAGTCCGTGGTGACGAGCAACGGGCCGGTCTACGCGACGGCAACGGCCCGAAGCAGCTTGAGACCCAGAACTCGTTCGCGGAACACCACCAGCGCCTGGCTCACGCCGCGCTCGCCCGCGAGGGCATCAAGGGTCATCCCCCGGGTGATCGCCCCCTTCATGACACGGCGCGGGACGAGCGCGGCGGACCCGACCCAGTAGGCTTCGGTTTCCTGTGACTGCTTCCACTCCCGAAGCACCAGGCCATTCACGGTCGTGAGACGCCCCGGCTTGTGCCCGAGGGCGATGTGGGCCAACTCCTCCATGAGAGAGGCGTGCTGGCGCTCGCGGCACGGCTTGGGGTTCATGACGACCACGTGACCGCCCGTCGGCAGCGGGATCGTCGCCGCGTCCCACTCCCCGCCGCCCGCGCCGAGCACCCGGTCGAGGACGTCGGCGTCGAGGCCGTCGATGTCCCGCGGGTACAGGACCGGGACTTTCATCTGGGCGGCCAGATCGAACGGGTTCAGCGGGGCGAACGGCGCGAGGCCGCACTTGGCCCGTAGCCCTTCGGCCCGTCCTTCGATCCAGTTGAGAAATTGCGGAGTCGCCATATCGGTCTCAGGTCTCGGTTTTTCTCGCCGCCTGCTGGTACACCGTCCGGAACATCTGCGCGAGCGCCTTCGCCGTATCCGGCGTGAGGTTCTTGTCCGCACGCAGGTGAACCTCGACGAGGTCCGGTGTGCTCGCCTTCGGCCCCGGGCCCTGCAGCTCCTCGCCCGGGTCCAACAGTTCCCCGAGCGGCACCCCGATCCACCGGGCCAGTTTCTCCAGCGTCGTCACGTCCGGCAGCGTCTCCCCGATGCCGCGCTCCAGCCGGGAAAAGGTCGCCGCGCTGATCTTCACCACTTTCGCCGCTTCACGCACCCCGAGCCCGGTTTCGGTCCTCTTGGCCTTGATGAGCAGGGATATCCGGTCCTGCGGTCGGCTCGCTGGCATGATGCACTCGGGGGAAGAGGCGCTTCTCGGTGGAAACAGTTTTATCCGTGAAACATTCTACTTGCAACAGGAACCGTCGCGGGGTATGTTTCTTACATGAAACAGTCTCAAAGAGGAAACGACATGACAGGCAACACTGCCACCCTCGCCCCAGAAGCCGCGAACCCTTCCGGGCCGCACGGCGGGCCTGCCCCGAAGTGGGCCGGCGTCGTGGACGACACGCTGGTCCCGCTCCCTCGGCGGCGACTGCAGGCGCGGGACGTCTTGGCCCAGGCCGGTGCACCGCCCGAGAGCACACTCGTGCGGGATCACAACGACCCGCACGATGTCGCACTCCCGCCGGACACCTTGATCGACCTCGCCGAGGGGAACGTGTTCCGCGTCGTCGAGGGTTGCGAGCCGGTCGACCGGCCGCGTCCGACGGCCGCTCCGAAACTCGCGTTCGTGGTCGATGACGCGTGGGAGGTGACCACCAACCCCCGGCAGACGCTCGAATCTTTGCGGGGCCTGTTCCGGATCCCCGCGGATGCCGAGGTGCTGCGGGATCTGGAATCGCCGCACGACGAGCCCATCCGCCGCGGTGAGGCGGTGCAATTCGCCGACGGGCCGGTGTTCCGGACACAGAAGACGGTCATCACGGTCACGGTGAACAACAAGCCCGTCCGGTTCACGAAGCGGCGGGTGAGCGGACTGGAGATCAAGACGACGGCGATCGACCAGGGTGTGGAGATCGACGTCGGGTGCGTGTTGTACCCGCAGAAGCCGGGCGGCGGGCGCGACCCGGCCATCGCGGACGCGACCGAGGTCGAGTTGCACGAATGTGACGCGTTCAAGTGCATCGCTCCCGACGACAACTCCTGATGAGCCCGCCCATGAACGATTTCGTCTCACAGGCCGTCCGCGAACTCGAGGCCGACTTCCCCGGCCACCGGGTGGAGACGCACCCGGACGGAGAGGGCGGCGCGTACGTCCGCGTCCACGACCTGCCCATCGGCGACGCCTACGAGCCGTCGCGCGCGTGGGTGACGTTCCGCATCGTCTACACCTACCCGACCGCGGACATCTATCCGCACTACCTCCCCGAAGGCCTTCGCCGCCGCGACGGTCGCCCCCTCGGGGAGGCGTTCAGCACCCCGACGGTGGACCTTGGCCCGTTCAAGGGAGCGGCGACAATGGTGTCCCGCAAGTCCAAGCGGTGGAACGCGGCCAACGACACGGCCGCGATCAAACTTCACATGGTCCTCGAATGGGTCAGGAACCGTCCATGAGCCAGACGCTGCGCATCGCCGGCCCGCTGTTCGACCGGCTCACCGGCCACCTGTTCCCGGGCGATCACGACGAGCACGGTGCCGTGGTCCTGGCCGGCATGCAGGACTCGCCCCGCGGCACGCGGTTCCTGGCGCGCGACGTGATCCTCGCGCGCGACGGGATCGACTACGTCCCCGGCACCCGCGGCTACCGCGCCCTGACGACGGACTTCATCGCCGACGTCACGGACCGGTGCGCGCGAGAGAACCTCTGCTATTTCGCCGCGCACTGCCACGGTGGCCGGGACGAGGTGGCGTTCTCGTCCGACGACTACGCCTCGCACCGGCGGGGCTACCCGGCCCTCCTGGACATCACGAACGGCGGGCCCGTCGGGGCGCTGGTGTTCGCGCAGAACGCGGCGGCCGGCAGCGTCTGGCGCCGGGGCGGCGTGACGACCCTCGACGCAGTCACCGTCGTCGGCCCGAACATCCGCCACCTGTACCCGCGCCCGCCCGCTCCGCCCGCGTCCGCGCCGCCGGAGTACCACCGGCAGTCGCTCCTCTTCGGTGCCCGCGGCCAGCACGCGCTCGCCGGGTGCAAGGTCGGCATCATCGGCCTCGGCGGTGTGGGGTCGCTCATCAGCCAGTGGCTCGCGCATCTGGGGGTCGGCCACATCGTCGGCATCGACTTCGACGTCCTAGAGCCGTCGAACCGGCCGCGGGTCGTCGGCGCGACGCCCCGCGACGCGGGCGAACCCCTCGTCGGCAGCCGGTTCGCGCCCGTCCGGTGGCTTGGCCGGAACATCGCCCGGCACAAGGTGGCGGTCGCCCGCCGGGTGGCCCGGCGCGCCAACCCTGCCGTCCGGTACGACGCGATCGTTGGCGACGTGAACGACCTCGACACGGCACGGCTCTTGGTGGACGCCGACTATGTGTTCCTGTGCGCGGACTCGATGCGGGCGCGGCTCGTGTTCACCGCGCTGGGCCACCAGTACCTGCTGCCGGGGGTGCAGATCGGCTCGAAGGTGCCGGTGGACAGGAAGAGCGGCAATATCCTCGACCCGTTCGTGACCTCCCGGCGGGTTCTGCCGCACGCCGGCGGCGGGTGCTTGCTCTGCAACCAGCTGATTCCCGCCGACCGCCTGCGAGACGAATCGCTCTCCCCGGCGGAGCGCCGGGCCGAAGGGTACGTCGAGGACCCGACCGTGACGGCACCGAGTGTCATCACCATGAACGCCCTCGCGGCCGGTCAGGCGGCCAACGATTTTCTGTACGGCTTCCTGGGGTTGCACTTCCCCGACGCCTTCAACGGGTACCTCATGCACCACCCGCGGCAGCGCGCGTGGGAGACCGTCGATTGCGGAAGCGATCCCGCGTGCCGGTTCTGCGGCACGGGCGCGGCCTCGGCCTACGCGCGGGGCGACCGTGGATCCCTTCCGTGCAAGATGTCCTAATGCCCGCCGCGGGCATCAATTCCCGCTCGCGAGGACGGAACTCGGTGATGCCGCTGTATCGCGTTGCTCCGTTCTTCGCAGCACGCTGTCTTCCGGTGGTCCAGCCGCGCGCGGGCTTCTCTGACGCTGAGATCGCATGAGGAGACATTCCAAGGTGGACACTTGCATAGTATTCTGCTCACATGACTGAACAGCCCGGAGAGACGAACGAGGCCGAGTCAAACCCGCCGAGAGGTGTTCCCTTGCGCCGCGTGCTCCACTTTCCGGACATCGAGATCTGGAACGAACGCGTCCTCGACAGTCCCATTCGCCGGCTCGGCCGGCCTGCCGCGGCGGCGAGCGGGGTTGTCGAGCCCTTCCACCTGCGGACCGTCCAGGGCAGCAGGTTCACGCCCGACTCCGGCACATCGCTTTCCGGTCCAGTACTCGTTGTCCCGAAAGTGACGGCGGCCAGCGGGCTGCTCGACCTGTTGCTCCTGACCCCCAACGGTGCCCTGCCCGAGACCGGATCGTCCGGCTGCCGCTGGCTGCGCCCCCGCCCCTCCGCGACGCCGGCGGATCCAGCGATGTGCGAGGCGGAGTGCCGCGGAATCATCGAATCCTGGCGCGGGTGCTTCCGCTTCAAGGCGGAACAGCGCGAGGGGGACGAGGTCACCGAGAGGGGGCTCCGGCCGCCGCAGATCGGTGCCCTGTACGCGGCACTCGCCCACTGGACCGTCTCGCACGAGCCCGCCACGATCGTGATGCCGACCGGCACGGGCAAGACGGAGACGATGCTCGGCCTGCTCGTCGAGCAGCGCCTGGCGCGGTTGCTCGTGATCGTCCCCACCGACGCCCTCCGCGACCAGGTGGCGGCGAAGTTCCTCTCCTTCGGCGTCCTCGGCGCCGCCGGCGTCGTGCAGCCGGGCGCGCTGCTTCCCGTCGTGGGCGTCCTCCGGCACAAGCCGAAATCCGTGGAGGAGACGGACACGTTCTTCCGGCGGTGCAACGTCGTCGTGACCACGGCCCAGATCGCCGGCCAGTGCACCGAGGATGTGAGCCGGAGGATCGCGGTGCTGTGCAGCCACCTCTTCGTCGATGAGGCGCACCACGTCCCCGCCCAGAGCTGGTCGCGGGTGCGGGCGTCATTCGCGGGCAAGCCGGTCCTCCAGTTCACCGCGACTCCGTACCGGGGCGACGGCAAACTCGTGGACGGCAGGGTCATCTACAACTACCCCCTGCGGAAGGCGCAGACCGACGGGTACTTTCGGCCGATCCGGTTCCGGCCGGTCGAAGAATACGCCGAGGACCGGAGCGACGAGCGGATCGCGCGCGTCGCGCTCTCCCAGCTCGACGAGGATCTCGCCGCCGGCCGCGATCACCTGCTCATGGCCCGCTGTTCGAGCATCGCGCGGGCCGAGGTGCTCCACGAGCTGTACCGCCGGCTCGCCGCGTCGCACAACCCCGTCCTCGCGCACAGCGACCTGAAGGGGGAGGAGAAGCGAGACGCCGTCGCGCGACTGCGCACCCGCCGGGCGCGCGTCGTCGTGTGCGTCGACATGTTTGGCGAGGGGTTCGACCTCCCCGAGCTGAAGATCGCGGCCCTGCACGACGTCCACAAGAGCCTGGCCGTTACTCTGCAGTTCACCGGCCGGTTCACCCGGACCCAGGCCAACGTGGGCGACGCCACGATCGTGGCCAACATCGCGGACGCTGAGGTCGAGGACGCGCTCCAGGCGCTGTACGGAGAGGATCCCGATTGGAACCACCTGCTGCGCGACCTCACCGAGGAGGCCACCGGCGGGCACGCGCTGCGGTCCGAGTTCCTCCAGGGGTTCAGCGAACTGCCCGAGCGGATCCCGCTACAGAACCTCTTCCCGAAGATGAGCACGGTGGTGTTCGAGACCCAGTGCACGGCGTGGAACCCGAAGCGCGTCGAGGACGTCGTCAAACACATCTACGACCGACCGGCGCTGCACGCCCGGCAGCAGGTGCTGGTGTTCGTCACGAGGGAGCAGCAGCCGGTGGAGTGGGGCAACGTCCGCGGGCTCTGCGACACGATCCACGACCTCTACATCCTCCACTGGGACAAGGGCACCGGCCTCCTCTACATCCACAGCTCCAACAAGAACTCCGTCCACGAGGAGCTCGCCAGGGCCGTGTGCGGCGGGGATACGAAGATCGTCCGCGGCGAGCGGGTGTTCCGCGCGCTCCACGGGGTGAACCGGCTCATCCTGACCAACCTCGGCCTCGGCCACTCCCTCAGTCGGGCGGTCCGGTTCACGATGCACGTCGGCGCGGACATCCGCGAGGGCCTGTCCGAGGCGCACGCGCAGAACAAGTACAAGACGAACCTGTTCGGCCGCGGCTACGCCGGGGGCGACCGGGCGAGTATTGGATGTTCGATCAAGGGCCGGCTGTGGTCGTTCCAGGCGGCCCGGGACATCGGCGAGTGGGTCGACTGGTGCCACGAGACCGGACGGAAGCTCGGTGACGGGACGATCGACGTCGGCGCGGTGCTGCGCGGGGCGATGGTCCCCCGCACGGTGGCGGACCGGCCAGCGGACAAGGTCCCGCTCACGATCGAGTGGTCAGAGGACCTGCTCGCCCGGAGCGAGGAGGCGGTGCAGTTCGAACTCGCCGGGCTGCAGGCCCCCTTCTACGACGTCGGCCTCGAGCTCGCCGGGCAGCGGGAAGACGGACCGATCCGGTTCCGCGTCACGGCCGGGAAATGGCCCCGGGCGGCTGAGTACGAGGTGCGGTTCTCAACGGACCGTGCGGAGTACGTTCCGCTGGAAGGCACCGACCTCTCCGTCGCCATCGGGAAACGGAAGCGACCGCTCTCGGAGTACCTCCAAGACGAGCCGCCCGTCATCCGCTTCCACGACGGTGCCTTCCTGATCTACAACGATCTCTTCGAGGCGCCGTCGGGCCCGCGCACACCCTTCGACGCGAGCCGCATCGAGACTTGGAACTGGACCGGGATCGACCTGAAGAAGGAGTCGCAGACGGAGACCAAACTTGCGGACTCGATCCAGCGGCGGGTCATCGAGACGGTGCTGGCGGAGCGCGGCGCCGATCACTTCGATGTCGTGTTCGATGACGATGCGGCCGGCGAGGCCGCCGATGTCGTCGCGCTGCGAGTGGAGTCCGACCGTCTGCTCGTGCGGCTGTACCACTGCAAGTACTCACAGGAAGCGCTGCCCGGGCACCGGGTGAAGGATCTCTACGAGGTGTGCGGGCAGGCGCAGCGGAGCGTGTACTGGAAGGGGCAGCCGGAAGATCTCATCGACCACCTGCTCTCCCGCGAGTCCGCGCGCCAGCGCCGGGGCGGAGTGTCCCGGTTCGAGCGGGGCGATGTCCGGGCGCTCCGGCAGATCCGGGGACGGATGCGGACGCTGACCACAGAGTTCCAAATCTTTGTCGTGCAGCCCGGACTGTCGAAGGCTGTTGCGGAGGCCGCTCAACTGGACCTGCTCGCGGTCACAGAACTGTACTTGAAGGAAACGTACGGAGCGGCACTTCGTGTCATCGCGAGCGGATGATCGGGTAGCCGATGCCTCAAGCGGGCTGGAGTGATGACAACTTGAAGCCCTTCTTCCTCGCCCCCGCGATGATCTTCTCGCCCTCGGTTGCCTGCTGGGCCGAGGGCCGTCTGCGGCTGTTGATTGTCCGGGCCAGGTTCGAAGCGACAGAGCGCTGCGCGTCCTCCAGATTCCGTGTTTCCTTTCCCCACCGTGCGAGCGACAGCCACGTATCCCCGCCGAGGGCGACGACCCGGTTGATCACCTCGCCGTCCTTGTCGTCGCCGACCGCCGTACTCTCGCTCCACTTCTCGAGGAGGCGGTTCCACTTTTCCGCCAGCCCGAGGTCGCTGGCCCTGATCCGATCCCAGCACGCTTCCTGTTTACACCACTCGGTCACGTTTGCGCCGCCGGAGTTGACGATGAGCTTGTGAACGGCCGGGCAGGCCGCGGTGATCAGTTCGGACATCTGCTCGTCGAGGCACTGTCGCGACCAGATGCCGGGGAGGTCGATCCCGCGGTCGGAGTGGTGCGCGATCCACGCCAGCGTGTACGTGACGATATTCGCCCGGTACCCCCCGAACTCGTGCCCGGACACGATCCGCTCCGCGGAACGGAACAGGATCGCCTTCGCGGCGAGATCCTGGAAATAGCCGATGTCGGGCACGAGGCCCTTCTCGAGGCGCAGCGTGAACTCGGCGAAGTTCTTCTGCGCGCCGCGGCTCACGATGTGCGGCAGCCCGGACCACGTGTTCTCGAACTTCGCGAGGTCGGTCTTGGTGAACCACTGGTTCGACGGGTACTCCGCCTCGAACAGGCGCAGTTTTGTGCTCGACGATCTCCGCTGCCCCTTCTCGTCGCTGTACTGGCCGCGCGCCCGCTCGTAGAACCATTTCGTCTCCTTGGCCGCGTCCGCGCGACAGGGAGCCCAGACGGTCCGCGACAGGTGCTCGATCTTGACGTGGAACGCATCGTTTGCCAGCAGGTCGGCCTCGTTCACCTTATTCTGGCTGTTGGCGAAGCGGGAGATGTTGCTGACGATCGCGCCGACCTTCTCGCGGTCCTTGATGACCGAGAGTTTGAGCTGAACCAGGACGCCGGACAGGTCGGCCTTGTCCTTGAGAAACGCGCTCGTCAGTGAGGCAGTCGTCTGCCCGCCGTTCACGATCTGGAAGTCGGTGATGCTGCGGATGTTCGCGACCGGCCCCTTCTCGCTCTCGACCTCGATGCGCGCGGCCGTCGCGCACAGGCCGTTGTTGTAGGCGAGGAACATCGCCGGCTGATGGAGGATCGTATCCCGGATGCCGCGGTTGACCTTGCCGCGCGCCTGCAGGAACGTCCGGACGTTCTGTTCGAGCAACCGGGCGCCGTGCTCCCGGTAGATCGTCGCCAGCAGGTCGCCGGGGATCATCGTGAGGTAGGTGTCGTAGACGTCGTTGGTGAACGGCATCTTCATGAACGGGATCGCGCCGTTCCCCACCTCCGCGAAGTCGATCGTGATCACCTCCCGCTCCCGCCCCGACGTCAGGAGGCGGTGGAAGCGGTCAAGGTCCCATACCGACCACGTCACCGCCTTCCCGTCGATCTGCACGTCCGGGTCGGGTGGCTTCGGGCAACGGTGATCCGTCAGGACGATGACGTTGGTCGCCGTGTTCTTGAAGTCGATGGTGGAGACCACTTCGCCGAACGCGAACCCCTCCGACGATTCCTCCAGCGAGCGGTGCCAGTGCATCCGGCACTTGGTGACGAACCGGACCGCGCCGGTGATGAGCGCCGCGGCGTCGGCGGCCGGCATCCTCGGTGGCTCGTTCAGGCCGGAGAACTTGCTGACGAAGACCGTCAGCCGGCCCATGTCGCGGTCGTGCCAGTACCCGCTGATCTTGCCGACCCGCTTGGCCTCGGACGCGCAGGCCTCGCCGCCCGGCACATCCCCCTTTTCCTCGAGGAGGTCCATCGCCCAGCGCGTGAACACCTCCTCGCGCATCGCCCCCTCTTCGGCGACCGAGGCGCGGATCTGCACCTGCTGTCGGATATCGTTGTACGTCGCCAGCACCGGGTCAGGTTCATTCATGGCTGTAGCCAGCCCTCCACCACTGCGCGATCGACCTCGAACGGCACCAGCGCCGCCGGGTCGAGCCTGTAGGTAATGTCTACGACGCCCGGCGGAACGTCCCCGGGGCGGATGCGGGGGAAGCCGTCCTTGACCTCGAAGTAGTGCACCTCCCGGACGAAGTACCGGGTCTCGCAGTACCGGGCGGCGTGGGCGTCGAGCCACCCGGCCGTGAGAAGCGTGTCGTTGAACACGCCGAGCGGGCGACCGGTCGCCGAGAGCAGTGACCGAAGTTCGGCGACAAGATCGACCAGTGAGGGGTTCGCACCTCCACCCACAGTCACGCCAACGTGGACCAGAACAAGGTGCGGGAACGGGCGCTCGTCGAGTTGCTGCTCGTTGGAGATCGCGATCCTGCCGCCCGCCTTCGCGCGGCTGCACTTGACCTCCACGGCGCACGGGTGCAGCACGAAGTCCTGCGGGCTGCCGTCCGGTCCCTTCCATGCGTCAACCGCGACGGACGGCCCGACCGAAGGGATCAGGAGGTCGCGGAGCAACAGCAACTCCGCGAACAGGCCCGACTGCGCCTCCTCGGGCAGGGAACCGCCCCCGCCGCCGACGAAGAACCGCTGCCACAGGCCCACGCGGGCGAGGAACGTCTTCAGTGCCGTTTCGGGGCCGGACTCGGCCAGCAGGTGAGACACCAGGTCGTCTACGAAGTGCAGGAAGATGTCTTCGCACGCTGTGTCGGTGCAGAACACCCCTAGCGTGACCATGTCCTTGCCGTCGTCCTTGTGCAGCCGCACGGCGAAGCCCGTCCCGGCTGGGAGATCCTTCTGGGCGGGCACGAGCCGACGGTGGACGGTGAGGAGCACCCCGAGCTGCGCGTCGGTTGGATCCAGGCCGAGGTACACCTTGACCGCGGACAGCGGGTGCACGAGCCGCCGGACGAGGCCTTTGCCGGTTTCGGAGCGGAGCGAGGCGATGATCGACTGCAGGTCAGGCATCGGACTCATCGATGCCCCCGAAGTCGTTGGAATAGATGTTGTTCACGGTGTAGGTGACCGCCTTGCCCGAGAGCGATGCCGGGAAGCTGACCGCGAACGCCAGGTAGATCGGATCTTCGGGTTTCCGGTTCGCGAGGTCCGGGGCGATGGCGCAGAGCAGGAGCAGACCCTTCTTCGCCGGACGGGCGTTGCGCGTCCCCTTGCCGGTCGGCCTGTCCGGCTCCGTCTCGCCCTTGTCCTTCTTCGTGCTCTTCCCCCACAGGATCTTCGTGAACTCCGTCGCGGTTTTGAGTTGCTCGTCGTCCAGGTCGAGCCACTCGTCCTCCGGCGAGATCCAGTGATCCTTCTTGATGCGGTAGTGCGGGGAAGCGGGTTCCTCGATGGCGTTGTTCCGTTCGCGCAACCCGACGACCAGACCGCCGCCGAAATCGTGGTTCTTCGCCGCGTCGGCCTGGTTGTCCTTGTTGTTGACGAGCACGACGGTCCACTCGGCCAGCTCGCCCGCCTTCATCTGCGCCTCAATGTACTCCGTCAGCAGGTCTGTCCTGCTTCCGCGCGAGTTGTGCGCGTCCTTCACGGCCTGGTACGCCTTGAGGAACCCCACCACCTCCTTGCCGTTGACGCCGGACCACGCGTGGTAATGGGGCTTTTTCTTCGGCGCGGTCGCCTTTTCCAGCCGGCCGAACAGCGCCTTCGCTGCCTGGAGGTTCTGCGCGTTCGGCCCCTTTTTCAGGAAGAACACGGACTCGACCAGCGTGTCGGCGAAACTGACCTGCATCTGCGTGCCGGACCGCATCTTGTTCGCGGCCGTGATCTCGAGTTCGGCGGGGTGCTGGCGCACCCGCAGCCCGAACTCCTGCGGCGTGGCCCCGATCAGCGACATGTAGTCGAAGTCCCTCCGCAGCTCGAGCATCGCGCCCGCGATGTACTGATACCAGTCCTGCAATTCCTCGGTGATGAAGAGCCGGCACGCGTCCGTGTAGCCGGGGCGGTAGCCGAACCAGCGGCCCATCTGCATCAGCGTGTCGTACATGTGGGACGGGCGCAGGAAGTAGCTGACCGTCAGCCCCTCCAGCGTCAGACCCCGGGACAACTTGTCCCCGCCGATCGCGATGATGTAGCAGCCGTTCTTGGCCTCCTTGTAATACCGCACGTCCCCGGCCTCGCCGTTCATTGTCTCCACCTGGATCCGCGAGGTGACGCCGGCCAGCCGCTTCTTGACGCAGTCCCACGTCACCGGGGTCATCAAGGGATCCTTCCATTCCGCCGCCACGTCCTTCGAGGTGGGGACGTAATCCTTGTCCCAGAGCGTCTTCAGTTCCTTCATCAGCGCGGCGTTGCCATTGCCCTCCATCTTCAGTGTGCTGGTCAGCGCCTGCATCTCCGCCCAGACAAGGGATCGCAGTTCGGCCTGCACGTTCACGAAGCGGGTGACGTGAACCAGCATGGACTGGTGCTCATTTTCCTGCCCCCGGCAGCCCCGCATCGCGCAGGACAGCAGGAACGACCGGATCGCCTTCTTCATGGATGGGGGCAGGCTGACCGGGCGGTGCTCCTTGTTGTGACCGAGCGGCATGAAGCCCTGCGCCTCGTCCGCGTCCACGAGCCGGACCACGGGCAACCCCTCGCGCTCCTCCTGCCCGACCCTCCGGTCCTCGGGCAGCCCGAACACCTCGGCCGGGCCGACGTGGTTGGACGGGGTGTGCAGGTTCAGGATGAACGCGCTCGGGAACAGGTCTGCACCGCAGGTCGAGTGGTCCGCCTCCGAGTGGATGAAGATGTTGGCGAACGGGGTGGCGGTGTAGCCGACGTAGGCCCTCTTCTTGAACTTCAGCAGCAGCGTGCGGATGAGGCGGTTGATCGTGGTCGGATCGCGCTCCAGCTGATCCTCGCCCGGATCGGGCAGCGCGCCCGTGTTGACGGAGGCGTTATCGGCCTCGTCGTCGATCACGAGCGCGGCGGCGTCCCCGGCCCGGTCGCTGAGCCACTGGCACAGGTTCTCCAGCACCGACTTGTTCTTCTTCACCACGAACACGACGGGCGGCGCGCCGAGAGCGGCGATCCCGAGCGACTCGGCGATGCTCTTCCTGAAATCCCCCTGCGCCTTGCTGGTGGTCAGGGCCATGATCGGCAGATGGCGGAACTCGGTCTGGTTCAGCAGCCCGACGCCGATCCACCTGGCCGCGTTGTCGTACTTCATGTTCCGTTCCGTGTCGAATCCCAGCAGCCCGGTATCGATCCGCTCCTGGGTCTGGGAGCGCAGGTTGTTGTGCATCCCCGCGAGGATGATGATCGCGGAATACCCGGCGTCGGCCGCCTTGCAGATCAGGCCGCTGTAGTTGGAGGTCTTCCCGGACTGCACGTCGCCCACCACCATGCCGCGGCGGTCCCACGGTCCGGGGCGTTTGGGGTCTTCCAGGCGTTCGAGGATCTTGTGCGTGTCCTCGTCCATTCTCCGGACCACGTCGGCGGGGATGTTCCTGTGGTTCTCCAGGTACCACTTGTAGCGGTTCCAGAACGACCACTTGATCTCCCCGCGCCGCACCGGCAGCCAGGCCTGGTGGTCGTCCGCCTTGTTGACGAGGATGGTCGATTCCCCGACGTGGACGTTGATCGCCGCCTCGACGTACTTCACGAGGTCATCGGCGGTGATCTTGATACCCATCCCGCCCAGAAGCCCGACCACCGCGTTCGCGGCGTTGCGCACGTCGGCCGTGGTGGGTGCGGGGTTGTTTTTCAGGAGCAGCAGCGCGTGGCTCATCGCGGTGTGCATCTGGTCCGGCTCTGCCATGTCAGTCTCCGATCTGTTCCTGTTCCTTGAAGGCGGCGAGCATTTCCGGATAGAGGTGGAACGGCTCCGTCCCCGCGAGGCACTCGAACGCTTCCTTCGGATCGTGGTTGGCTTCACACAGCGCGGCGTGCAGCGAGCGGAAGTAGTGCAGCAACTCGGGCGGGGCCTTCCTCGCCACCGGATCACCGATGCTGTCGGGCTGCTGGGAGCTCTCGATCAGGATGAGCGGCACGGGGATGGTGTCCTCGACGACGCGGAGGAACTGCGTCACGTCGCCCCGGAGCCCCTTCTCGCCGGCCTTTTTCATGAGCGCGGCGACGGCGGGGTGGTCGCGGTTGATCTGGTAGAACACCTTGGTGTGCTTCACCTTCTTCTGCCAGAAGAACACCTTCCCCTGGTTCTCCCGCTCGATGCTGGCCCCGCGGTGGCGGTAGATCGTCGTGGCGACCCCGCGCGTCTTCTTCGCGATCCGCTTCAGGTCGTCCCGCAGGGCATCCGGCGGCATGGCACGCGACTTCCGGACGTTGATGTCCCACGCGAAGTCCAGGTCGTTGGGGAAGTCGAGCTGGATCCGCGCCAGCTTGTTGTGCTCCTCCTTGACGAAGCCGAGTTTGAGCCAGCTCCCCGCCACGAGGAGCCGGCGGTTACGGTAGACGTAGAACCCCTGCTGGTCGGCCCACCCTCTCGGCCCCGCGCCGAGGCGGTGGGCCTCGGCGGTCAGCTTGGAGACGTGGGGCAGCACGAACGGGCGGACCGTGACCGGGTGACCGCCGTGTTCGAGCGTCTCCTCGCCGAGGGGCTGGAGGGCCTTCTCGCCCTTCATGAACGGATCCCACGGCTTCACCGCCATCCCGCCGACGAGGATCTTCAGGCCGCCCGACTCTTCGAGGAAGCGGTGGAACACCATCGCGAGATGCTGCTCGAGTTGCGGCACCGCCCTCTGCAGCCGGTCGGCGATCTCCGCGTCCCCGTCCTCGTGCCCGAGCCGGTCCAGCACTTCCCAGAGGACGACTGTCCCGCTCTTCTGCGACTGGAGCTCCTTGCGGAAGCGTGCTTCAAGGTGAGGGGTCCGCGCCGACCGGAGCAGCGCCCACTGCTTGGTCTCCTCGATCACGTCGATGTCCCAGCAACGGACCTGCACACTGCCCTTGGCCGCCCGCGTCAGCACTGTCAGGCGCCGGCACTGCGACAGGGAAGCGGTCTTCAGCCCCAGACCGAACCGGCCGAGGTCATCGGGCGCGCGCGGGTCAGACGGATTGATCCCGCCGAATGTCATCGCACGCAGCAGGGCCGCCTCGTCCATCCCCGCGCCGTCGTCGGCGACGGCGATCCAGGAGGACCGGCCCTCCTCGCTGATGATGATCCGCACAGTGCGGGCGCCCGCGGTGACGCTGTTGTCGATGATGTCGGCGACGGCGGTTTCGAGATCGTACCCCGTGGCGCGCATGGATCCGACGAGCGCCGGCGCGCCCGGGGGAACGGGGTCGAACGGAGGGGGCGATTTCTTCAACGGGGCGCCCTGCGGTGCTTCCGGTAACTCTGCGGAGGGAGAGACGACTCTTCCCGAACAGACGGTTCCTCCCTCTCCCGCCGCGGCATGGCGCAGCGACGGGCACGCGGCGGCGTGCAGCGGACTCCGCGCTGCCCGTCGATCCTCGGTGCATTCTCACACGCCAGTGTAACCGTGCCGCGCACGCCGTGCCAGGATGGATGGAATCGAAATGCTGATAACGGCGGCGAATGGTCAGACCAGCGTTTTACCGAGTGCATCGAGAACCCTGCGCGCAATGGCGAGGGCCAAGAGCGGTGGCACCGCGTTCCCGATCTGCCGGAAACAGTCCCCCATGTTGCCGCAGAAGGCGAACGGATCCGGAAATGACTGGAGACGGGCCGCCTCCCGGACAGAGATCATCCGCGCCTGGTCGCTGTCGTAGTGGATGTGACTGTACGAGTCCTTCGCGAGGTGCGCCGGCACCGTCCACGACGGTCGGTCAGGCAGGAGTTTCCGCCACTTGTCCGGGAAGTCGTGCGGGTTGTAGGGCGGGACATACCGGGTTTCCAGTTCCTCCCATTCCGTGCTGCCCGGTGCGGGGGCCGTACCGGTCTCGCGCAGGCGATCGAGTTCCGCGGCGTGGATCGCCCGGGCAATCGCGAGTGCCTCGGGAAACCGGTCGCCGGGCGACATCCGGCGGAAGATCTCGTAGTCCCGCGGCGTCCGCCGCACCGCGTGGTCGTCCACACCGTCCGGAATCGGAAAGCCGGACCACTCCCGCATCCGTCGCGCGTACCCCGAGTGCGGTGGAGTGCGGTATGCGGCGCGGCGGCGGAAATCGCCGCGCGGGCGGCGGGCTTCCGTCAGGTGTCCGGTCAGTGTCGGCAGGTCGTCGAGGGCTTCGCGCACGGTCACGCCCGGACGTTCCGCGGGAGCGGCGGGGACCGGAAGCTGGCCGAGGTCTAGATCCCACGCCCCACCGAATTGCAGGGAGGGGGCGACCCTCCGCATGGGGCGCGGGTAGCCATCGGGGAGTTCCGTACTGTTCTCGGTGGGCGGGGCGGCGGGGGAAATGCCCAGATCCGACCGAAATCCGATGAAGAGGAGCCGTTCGCGGAACTGCGGGATCCCGTACCAGACGGTGTTGAGGCGGGCGTAACCGGTGCGGTAGCCGAGTTCAGCGAGTTCGCATGTCACCAGATCCGCGTAGTTCACACCGCCGACAGACAGCATTCCGGGAACGTTCTCCATCACCACGGCGCGGGGCTGCCACCGTTCGACGGCACCCAGGAACCGGCGGTACAGCACGTTCCGCGGATCCCCTTGGAAACCCTCGTCGCTCAGGCTGGCGAGCTTCGCCCGGCCGAGCAGGGAGAAGGCCTGGCACGGGGGGCCGCCGATGACGATATCCGGACGCTCTCCGCCCACGATGGTCTCCGGCTCCAGCACCGCAAGATCGCCCTCCTCATCCGTGAGGACGCGCGGCGGGTGGGCGGGTTGGAGCACGGAGAAGTTCTGCCGGTACGTCGCCCCGGCGACCGGGTCCGCGTCCACCGCCGCGAGGATGTGGCAACCCGCTGCGTGGAAGCCGAGCGAGAACCCTCCGGCACCGCAGAACAGATCAATCACCGTCAACCGCCGGTCACCCATCAGACGCACCATTCAGTGAGCTTCGCGTCACGCCCCATTGTAGATGGTGGCGCGGGACCGCTTCCGCGGCAGCAGGAGCTGGAAATTCGCGCCCTTGCGGCGGCCGTCCAGGATGACACTGATGCGCCCGCCGTGCGCCTCGACGAGCTGACGGGCGATGGTGAGGCCCATGCCGCGGCCGCCCTCCTTGCGGGAGAAGAGCGGGTCGAACACCCGACTGACGATGTCCTCCGGGATACCCGGCCCGTTGTCCGAGAACACGATCTCGCAGTGCTCCTCGGTCGCCTCCACGACGATCCGGATCCGCGGCACCTCGACCCGGCGGACCCATTCGACTGCATTCGAGGTGAGAATCTGGAGCAGGCAGAAGAAGTTCTCCGGGCGCATCTCCGTCCGCAGCACGTCCCGGGCGGCGATCTCCACCGCGATCGTGATGCCCTGGCCGTCGAGCAGCGGGCGGACGAGATCCTGGAACGCGGCGATCTCGGCAGCCACGTCGATGGCCCGCCGCCGCTCCACGCTCCCGGAGGCCGCGAGGACCATCCGCTGCTGCTCGTTGATGTTGTCGAGCGACCCCGACAGGCTCTCGATCGCCTCGCGCGCCTCGGGGATCTTCCGCCCGGCCAGGGTCACGCTGAGGCGGTCGAGCTCCGCGCGCATCCGCTGCGTCTCGAGCGGGAGCAGTGGCAGCATCCCGGAAGCCGTCTGCCCGATCGCGGCGAGGCCGGAGTAGCCTGCCAGCATCTGTCGGCGCTCGGCCTCGTCGCGCGCTGTCTGCTCGTCGAGCCGGCGCCGCAGTTCACGCAGTTCACGCCCGACCTCCCCACCCGCCCTCCCTGCGAGCCGTTCCAGCTCGTCGGGAATCGAGTCACGCTCGGGGGAATCCTCGACGACCCCGCCGGTCGCCCGGCGGGCCGGATGGCGAACGGACTGGCGCTCGGCCTCCACCGCCTGCAGCACGTAGTGGACGAGCCGGTGCAGGTCCTCGAGTGCCGTGTTGTGCATCAGGCCTTCGCGATTGGTCTGATCTTTCAGCTCCGGGTTGCGGTCCCGGCCGATCTCGATGAACCCGATCACCTGGTTGTTGCCGAGGTGTTCGACGGGACTGTTCACCCGCCGCTGGTCGAGTCCGAGCCAGTCGTCGTGCGGCTCCCCGTACGGCCACACCCGGAACCCGTCGCGGTAGATGCTCACCCCGGTCCACTCACGCAGCCAGGCGCGGATTTCCGTGCGCGGTCCGATCCGGGCGAGCGCCTCGCCGTCCAGATCGAACGCGTACAGCCGGATGCGGACCGGGCCGCAGGTCAGTTCCCCCTGCCCGTTCCACCGCTGCGTGATGGCACGGCGCCCGTTCAGCGCGAGCGAGATGCTCTGCTGGCCGTCGAACTCCGCATCGAGATGGTACGGTGCCTTCCCGAGGAAATCGGCCTTCAACTCCCGCGAGTACTCCGGGAACTCGTCCGATTCGATCTGGATCACAAAGGGGTCGTGCTCCCGGAAGGGGGAGAGCAGACGTGAGAGGCGGATGCAGAGCCGGCGGAACATCCGCTCGGACCACGTCGTGCGAAGCCCGGACATCCGCAGCAGCGTGCCGTGAGCCGTCAGTTCCCGGGCGGGCCGCACCTCCCAGCGGTTCTGCACTTCCGACAGGAGGAGCGAATCGGTGTCGTACCGGTCCCAGTCCACGACTGCCTGCACCTCGTCCGCCCGCTTCGGGCACCGCGAGACGATTTCCAGACCCCGTGCCAGTTTGTCGGCCGCGAATCGGCCCACGCCCTTCTCACCGAGGGCACGACGCCCCTTCGGGGTCATCTGCCGGCCCTTGCCGACCTTGGTGCTGGCCGCGGGTTCCATCCACCGGCCGAGCAGGGTGGAGACATCCATCCCGAAGCCGTCATCCCGAATCTCGATGGTCCCCTCCGCCCCCGTCACCTTGCGAAAGGTGATGGTCACGCGGGCGGCGTCGGCGTCGTGCGCGTTCTTGACGAGTTCCGCGAGGGCGACCACCTCGTCGCTGATCAACTCCTCGCCGATCAGTTTCAGCAGCCGGGCCCGGGGCTGGAACGCGATCGAACCGTGCTTGGGATGCGTGCCCATCGGATCAACTCCTCTCCAGCGTGCGACGAAAACTCCGCGCAATGGCTTCCGCCAGCACGGGCGGAACCGCGTTGCCCAGTTGCACCCACTGATCCGACGGAGAACCGCAGAACGCGTAGCCGTCATGGAACGACTGCACCCGGGCCGCCTCCCGCAGGCTCAGCGACCGCACCTGGGAGGGGTGGATGTAGCCGTTCCCGTCTTTCGCGAGGTGGGCGACGATGGTCTTGCAGGGGCGGTCGCCGCGCAGCCGGGCGTACTTGTCATCGAAGACGTCGCGCCGGTACCGCATCAGGTCGGCGCGCCCGTGCTGCTCCAGGATGTGGATGCTGTCCTCGCCCGGGCGGAGGAGCGCGTAGAGCTCGAGATCCCGCGGGTTGTGGTACCGGACCGTGTGCTGGAACAGGAGCCGGGAGGGCCGCACGATGCCGAACTTGGTGAGGTATCGGCGGTATCGGGGATCAGCGGCGGGGTCCGGAGGCGACCATACGTCCACCGACACACCGGTTCCCGCGGTCCGTTCCGGCAGGTCGAAGAGCGCCTCCATCAACCCCACGGGTGGCAGCGCGTCGAGGTCCAGGCCGGGCTTGCGCACATCCTGGTACTCTTGGGCGGGCCGGGCCGGCAACAGCTTCACGCGTGAGGCGACGAGGAAGCACCGGATGCGTTCCTGTGGCACACCGAACGCGGCCGCGTTGAGCCGCCATACCTCGGTCCGGTACCCGCCCTCCGCCAGACGCGCCGCGACCGCATCCAGGAAGGAGGTATCCTCCCGCTTGACCGACTGCATGCCCGGAACATTCTCCATCAGGAAGAGTTTCGGCTTGAGTTCCAGCGCCGACGCCACCATCCACTCGGAGAGGTAGTTCCGCTCGTCATCATCCGGCCGGTAGCCCGTGTGGGTCTTCTTCGACCGGAAACCTGCGGTCGAGAACCCCTGGCACGGGGGAGAGCCGACCAGCACGTCGAGGCCGCGGCGGCCGACCAGCTTCCGCAGCGTCCCCGCGGGCAGGGTGCGGATGTCCTGGCAGAGGACGCGCTCGTCGGGCACACCGGGGTGGTTGAGCCGGTACGTGCGGACGGCCATCTCGTCGAGATCGAGCGCGGCCAGCACCTTGAATCCCGCGCGCACGAACCCCTCCGAGGAGCCGCCCGCACCCGCGAAGAGATCCACCACGGTCGGGGCTTCCGATACCGCCACGCGGGCGGACTCGCGGTCGCGGTAGTACCGGCAGAAGGGGCGGAGGTCGCAGCGGTCGCAGAGGGGTGTGGGGGCGCGGCAGACCGCACGCCCGTGCTCGACCAAGTTGACGTGGAGGGAGTAGCGCAATGGCGGCGGGACGAGGTCCGTCAATTCCCGCTGCAATTTCTTGTGATCGAGCCCCTGGAGTTGCAGCCCCAGTTCCCGATACGGGCCGAGCCGGGAGAGGACACGCCCCACATGCGTGTCGGCCGGGAAGACCTGTCGCCCGAAGGAGTACAGCATGATGCAGTACGCGCACTTCTTCTGGATCTCCGGCAGGCTGCACAGGAACTCCTCCAGGCGGTCGTCCGTCCAGGCCCGTGCGTCGTCGAGCGAGCAACGACCGAAGGTCTCCCGGATTCTCGTGAGGGCACCGTAGAGGCTGGTGACCTTCTTCCCCGCGAGGCCGCCGGGACTGACCAGCCGCTCAACGTCTTTCTTGGGTGCATCGAGCAGGTCGTCCCAGCGGGGGAACCGGGCCTTGAGGGCGGCGAACGTCTCCTGGTACGCCTTCTCGGGTGTCTTCCGCGAGAGGATGATGTAGACCAGTTCGTCGGTCGGGTCGGCTTTGTTGCCGAGATCGGGGGTGCCGTAGAGCGCTGCGAGGATACGCGCGATCTCGCGGAGGAAACTGATGCCGGTATCCACCATCCCGGACAGGGGATCGCCCTCGAGTCCGGCCGCGGCCGGGAAACGTTTGGGCTGCTCACGCACGGCATCGAGAAGCCGCCGGCGCCACGAGGCAACGTCTTGCGGGAACGTCCGGATGCGGCTGAAGAAATCCCGGCGTTCCGAGGGGTGCAGCGGCCAGCCGGACCGGTCGGGCGGCACCGGGGTCGCGTCCACCTCCGCAGCGGAGTCCGGGTCGGGCTGCTCGGCCTCTGCCGGTGCGTGCTTCGCGGGGATCTCCTTCGTTCGTTGACGCTTCATGGGTGTCCGTCCACTCCACCACTCGCCGCATCCGGGGCCACTGACCGGCAGGCGCAGCCCGTCAGATCGGGTATCGGCAGGAAGGTTCCCGCCGCCCCCGCAGTATCACCTGAACGGATGGCAAACAGTATTCCGGACCGGGCCGAATCAACCGTTGTAGGGATTGTGGCGCTGGCGGTCTGTTCACCCGTCCATTTGTTCTACCCTGCCGCACGAGTCCGCCCAGGTCCGGCCGTGAGTGATTCTTCCGGCAGGCGCTCCCCATTCTCAATGTCGGAGCACGCGATCGGGGCATCTCCTTCCGCCCGGCGCGCCGACCGCGGCGGAACAATCGGTACAGGCTACTAGGTGCCACCAGAGCGCGCAACCTTGGTGGGACGCAGATTTCCAGAGGCGCGAGCGAGCGATTCTCGCCGTGCCGGTGCATCCCGCTCCGTGCGATCCGAGATGGTGCACCGGACAGTTCCCGCTTACAGTGGAAGAAGTGTGACGATGCGTCGCGGTGAGCGGGCGGTCTTCGCGGCGCGAGGAGAGCAAGGAATATGGGACTCGACCTGACGGTGCTGGCCAGCCACTTCCGCGAGCGGCGGGGCGAGTTCCTCCCCACCGCGATCCTGCGGTTCGACCGCGATGCCGCCCTCTTCGGCCAGCTCGCCCGCGATGCCTCGCCCTCCTTCGTCCATCCTCTCCCGGACGGGCTCAAGGCGGGGTACTACGAGGACACGGGTCTGACCTATGTGGACGCGGATCGCTACGGGCAGCGCCTGACGTACACCACGCCCGCCGACCTCCAGCGACTCCGCGTCCCCGACGACCTCGCGGAGTGGAACCGCGCGATCCTCGCGTTTTTGATGGCCCTCTCGCCGGACGCCCGGCTCGTCCTCTACTGGTGCTGAGAGCGCGACGCAAGGGTGGGAGAGCGCAATGCGATTCGTGCAAGAAGCCGGTGGGGTGTGGCTCCTGATCGACGAGACCGCGCCGCCGGACGCGTGCCTCATCGCCACGGTCAGGGGACCGGTCGAGGTTCTCGCCTTGAAAGGCTTGTGCGAGGCGTTGATCGGAGCTGCCGGGACGGTGCAGGACTTTGCCTTCACACACGACGGGCGTGGATTCCAGGTCACGCCGTACGCGGATCGCGGCGGCCGGCTCTCGCTGCGGATCGACGGGAGCGACGGGTCGCTCTCGCGGGTGGAGACGGAGTTCCGGCACGGGACGGACGTTCCGCCGGATCACCCGCCCGCATCTTCCTAGAGAACCGGTCACCTGCCACCGTATTCTTTGTGTATGAGCGATGCCCATGCCCTGCTGCAGGCCGTCTGGGAAACGGGGGAGTTGACCCCGCTCCTGGCGCTTGCCGATCTGCTGGACGAGCGTGGCGATCACGACGCCGCCGACCTCATCCGGTTGACGGTCGCGGACGCCACGACTGCCCGCCAGTCGGCCGACCGGACCCGCCGCCTGAAGCAACTCCGCGACAAGGCATGGAAACGGGCCAGGGGCACGCCGTGGCCGGATGTGGCCGTCCAGCCCGACACCTCGGCATCCGGCTTCTCCCGCAGGCCGGATCCGACCTCCTCGCTGCGAGAGACCATCGTGGTCCGCCCCGAGCGGCGCACCGTCCACTGGCTCCGGGCCGATCTGGACGGGGGTGAGGAGGTGATCCGCTCCTGCGCTGGCGTGGAGTTGCTCCGCCGCGAGCTGCCGCCCGCGACGCTCGAGTTCGTCCGGAGAGGCAGTGACCTCTGGGGCGCGTCGCTCGGGTTCGCCATCGAACATGACTACTTTCCGCTCCCGGACGGGTGGCAGGCGGCCCCCGCCCCGGCCCTCGCCGACCGCCAGCGCCGGATGGAAACGGCTCTCACCCCGGCGCTGATCCCGGTCGCGGAACTGCCTGCCGATCTCGTCCCGTTCGTGGCCTGGGTGCTGGCCGAGTACCTGACGAACCGCGTCCGGCGGGCGCGCGGTGGGGAGCCCGTTCCCGGTGCCCACCTGTTCGTGTTCAACCATGGCACGACTTGCTGGCGGCACGCGGCGGCGCTGGGAACCCAGGACTCCGGGCGGGCGGCCGAGCTCCTTCGCCGGCGTGTGCGGTGGGAACGGGGGCGCGGTGTCGTCGCCGGACTGCTGGTGCGGGTGGCAGACGACGGCAGGGTCACGGCCCGCAAGCTCGTCTGGTTCCGGCCGGCAGGAGGGGAGCAGGAAACACCGAGCCTGACCGCTGCGGCTGCGAGCCTGTCCGGTGCAGAGTTCGGTCGGATCGCCACGGAACTCGCGCTGGGTACCGGCGCGACGGAGCGGTTCATGACGGACACGCCGGAAAAACTGCGCGGACTGTTCGCGGGCGCGGTCTGATCCGCGACCCGCGGCAGGGAGAGGTCCGCTGCGACTGACCCACACTTCACGACGGGGAACGACCCCCGCCCGCCCCCGGTGAATCCTCCGACTCCGCGCCCTTGTCCGCCAGCACCGCCCGCACACGGCGCATGATGTCCTGCCAGAGGACCATGAGCCGCCCGTCCAGCTCTTCCTGAAACAGGATTGTGCAGAGATTCGTTTCGCGTCGTGCCGTTTCCTCCGGGTCCGGCGTCTGACAGATCTGATGGTATTCCAAACGCCGCTCGTACTCCTCGCGGCACACTCGCTCGAAGACGGCCTGCTCGGTGCGCTTACTCTCCTCCCACTCGTCGCGGAGGCGGTGGGTCGCCGGGTCTTCGAAGAGAACCCGCTCGAGGAGTTGCTCCAAGGTCTCGCCGGTGGTGTGGGGGTGGTTGGTCATGCGCGGAGCGTACGGTCGACGGGGTCCGCCTGCACGAGTGAGGGGTGCCGGCGGGCGGGTGTCTGGCGTGACCGCAGCCCGGGGCCGCCGTACCGTCGCCGCCTGTGCCCGCCACTCCGTCTCTCTTCGGCCCGGATCACGAGGAGACGCCCGTCGTCCTCTCGTTCGGCATGGGCATCGACTCGACCGCGCTGCTGCTGCGATGGCTCACCGAGCCGGACAGCCGGGATTTCGTGCTCGCCGATCTCACGGTCCTGACCGCGATGACCGGCGACGAGTTTGCGGACACCGAGCGGCTGCTGACGACCCACATCCTGCACCGGCTGCGCGAGACCCGCGTGCGCTTCGTGCAGGTGTCCCGCACGGGCCAACTCGAAGGCGAGCGCGTCACCGGCCGCCGCCGGGCGTGGTTGTCTCCCGGTCTCCCGTCCGGTATTGTGCTGGCCTGCCCATGCAACTCGCCGCCCTCGTGCTCCTCGTTCAGGCCCTGGTCCTGCTGTCAGGCCGGGGGCCCGTCGCAACGCCAGATCCTGCGGCGTCCCCGCCGGCCAGCGCGGCCAGCGCCGGGACGCAGGACGACGTCGGCTGGGAGACGTACCGCAACGACGAATACGGCATCTCCCTGAGCCACCCCGCGACATGGGAACGGACGATCGAGGAGTCCGACGGCGACTTCTTCCTCATCATGCGGGAACCCGCCGCGTCCGGGAGGCTGGAGCGGGCGTCATTCATGCTGTTCCTCTCCCCGGCGATCGACCGCGTGGGCGGCATCGACCTGGTGCCGCCGCCCACGCGCGACACGGTGATCGCCGGGAGGAAGGCGCGGGACGGCGGGTGGACGGACCGGTACAGCACGTCGTTGTACCGGGATATCGAGTTCGATTGGCCCCGCCAGATCATGGTCAACCTCAGCGCGGGAGGGGCGCGGGGCCTTCCGGAGACGGCCGCGAACCAGGCGACCCTCGACCGGATCCTCTCGTCGCTGACCTTCATCGACTGACGCAGGCGTCTCACCGGGCGGACGCCAGCGGGCACTGACGCGGTTGTGATCGTTGGGATCGGCGTGGCACGGTCGGGCCGGTGTTCTTTTCCCCACCCGGCCCCAACGGAGACACGACCATGGCGAAGGCCCGGCCCAAGAAGGCGACTGCCGACCCGAAGCCCGCAGAGCCACCCAAGACGGCGGAGACCCTCGACCCGAAGAAGGTCCACGAGCTACTGGGCCTCCACGGCCCGTACGAACCGCCGCCCCCGCCCATCCCCACGAAGGGGTACGTGACGTGGTGGGATCCGGGTAGCAGCATCCAGAGCCTCGTAAAGAAGCACCGCGAGCTCTTCTACCTGCGCGACTTTCCGGACGCGTTCGCGAAGGAAACAGACTCATGGAAGTGGCGGCAACTCCGGCTTGAGCCCATCGAGCCGGGGCTCACCTTCGCGGAGCAGGAGAAGCGACTCAAGACGGGAGACAAGCCTGCCGCCGCCCGGGAACTCGTCATGTTCCTCGTCCTGCACATCCTCACGACCGGCGAGCGGCTCGAGATGGACCGCTGGCGCTGCCGGGACGTGATGCCGTCGGGCCGGCGGGTCATCGTCGGCCCGTTCCACCCGCTCGGCCTCGACATCGGGAACGTGTCGGACGAGTGGAAATCCCCCGGTATCTGCCTGTCGGTGCTGTGCACGCCGGTGGTGCGGAAGAAGTGAACATCAGAGCGCCCCGTCCTTGTGACGGGGCGCATGTCCTGGATGGACCTTTCACTCTCCCGCGACTTCCGCAGCCAGCGCCAGGAGCTTGGCGACCTCGGCCCGGTTCATCGGGTCGTCGGGGCGGAAGGTGTTGAGGAGATTCCCCTGTGCGTCGGTATCGCCGGACACGAAGCCGTAGAAGGCGCCGAGCGCGATCGCCTGGGTATACGGGTGGGTCTTTGGGACATCCGAGAAGGCCGAGGGCGTCTTCCCGATCGGGAACCCCAGCACCTCAAGGATGGTCTGGATGACGGCCCCGCGGGTGGCCGGGGTGTGGACGTCGAGCGACGGAACGAAGACGGAGTAGTGGGCGTCCTCCGCTGCCTGCACGTAGCCGGCCGCCCACGAACCCCGGGCGGAGAGGTTCCGCGGGGCACCGGCGGCCGGCGTTTTCCCTGCCGCCTCCATCGCCATCTTCAGGATCTCGGCGTACGTGACGGGGTTCCCAACCCCGAACTCCCCCGTGGGCTTCCCCGCCTCGTCCTTGTACCCCTGCGCGATCCCTTCCTCGATCACGAACGAGACGTACGGGGCATACCAGGCGTCCGTGCGCACGTCGGCGTAGAGGATGGGTTCGTCTTCGACGGTGGCGAAGAGGATCTGCTCGGCACGGGCACGCTCGGCAAGGAGCTGCAGGCGCTTCTCCTTGCGCTCCTGGCGGTTGGCCAGGCGCTGCTCGGGGGTGGTGGAGGGTCCGGCAGACATCGAGGAGGAAGATCTGGATTTGGCGGGGCCGGCGATGCGGTCAGTCTCGCGCTGGTGGTCGCGGTACCGGGCGATGATCCGCGCAGAGGCCTCCGCGACGCGGTCCGCCGTGACAGTCTTCCCCCGGGTTCCGCCGCCGCCCCCTCCGCCTCCGCCACCGGTGGTGCCCGTGGTGCCGGAGGACGGGGTGGCGAGGTACCCGAAATCCGCGTACTTCAGCTGCCCGCCGGTGCCGAGGGCGATGCTACGCGAATCGGTGGAGGTGGTGGTGACGCCCGACGGTGGGGTGACGGTGAGGGTGAAACTCGTGGCGGAGGTGGGCAGGCCACGGAAGGCGTAGATGCCCAGCGCATTGGAGCGAGCGGAGAGGGCGAGCGTCCCGCCGGTGCCCGTGGTGCCGCTGAGGGTGAGGACGGTGCCCGAGAACACGGCTGTGTCGCCGGCGTCGCGGGTGCCGTCGGCGTCGTTGTCCACGAAGACCGCGCCCGAGAGCGTGGAGGGCGTGGTGTAGCCGAAGTTGACCCGGATGGTGCCACCGGTGCCGAGCACGTTGCTGCCCGAGGAGTGGAAGCGGGTGCGGATGACGCCCGCGGGGAGGGTGGCAGTATCCACCGCGACGGTGTATCCGGAAGTGTCGCTGACGGTGGCCCCCGTGAAGGCGAAGCGGCCGGCGAAGTCGCTTGTGCGGGCGCGGACGAACGTGCCGCCGCTCATGGTGGTGCCCGAGACCGTGAGCGTCACCCCGGAGAAACCGGAGGACTCCGAGGCGTCGCGGATGCCGTCGCCGTCGCTGTCGTTCCAGACCGTGCCGAGGACGGTGCCGGTGCCTCCTCCCCCGCCAAAGCTCCACAGGGTATTATTGCCGGAATTCACGCAGCCGCTCAGGCAGAGCATCGCCGAGGCGGCAATGTTGGTGCTGTCGCGGACATCCAGAGAACCGAGCGTACGGGAGCCCTGCGCGTCGATCTTCCACTGCACGCCGGTGAGTGACGAGCGCAGCGAGAGCAACTGTCCGGCCGCACCCTGGAGCGTGAGTGTCCCGACGATGGTCTGCAGTGCGGTGGCGGCAAACGTGAGCGTGTCCGCTGCGCTCACAGTCTTGGTAAGGTTGTTAAACGTCGTCGAGCCGGTCATCGTCTGGTTCGTGCCGGTGAGAGACACCAGACCGGAGTTGTGCGTGAAGGTGCCGCCGTATTTGCTCCAGTTGCCGGTGAGGGAGAGGGTGCCGGAGGGAGCGACGAGCGAACCGGTCAGGATCGAGACGTTGCCGGTGACGGCAAGGGTGCCTGCACCGCCGGTGAGGGTGGAACCGGACATCGTCAGGCCGCCGTTGAGCGTGACGGTGCCGTTGCCGAGGGTGAGAGCGCCGTTGCCGCGAAGCAGGCTGAAGGCCGAGGTGATCGTGGCACCGGGCGAGGACGTGTTCAAAGTGCCGGAATCGATGACGAGCGTTCCCGCGGAGAGAAGGTTCGTGCCGACGGTGAAGGTGGAGGTGCTGGAAGAACCGTTGGCGTACCGGCCGCGGGCAAGGTTCGCGATCTCGTTGGCGGAGAGGGCGCGGTCGTAAATGCGGACGTCGTCGAGAACGCCGTTATAGAATTGAGACCCATTCCCTGCCCACTGCCCAAGCCGAACCGTCGTTGAGTGTGTCGTCAGTACCCCGGCCGCGCTGGTAGTGTTCGCATCGGCCACGCCGTCCTTGTAGATCCGCAGTGTGTTTCCGTCGTAGGTACCGACCAAGAACGTCCACGCCCCGGCTGTAATAGTCGCCGCGGAATTGACCGTCTTCAGAACTCCGCCGACATTGACGTTCCACTGGTACTTCCGCGACGTGGATGCACTGTCTTCGAGCTTAATCGAATACTGGACGTACGGGCTGGACACAGATCCATCGACGTTCGCCTTGCTGACGAGGTTGCCGTTGTCCGTGAAGGTCGAGACCCTTACCCACGAAGCAATAGTGATCGCAGCGGTCGGATTGAGCGAAGTGGCGTTCGGAACCGTGACAAAGTCATCAGTCCCATCGAACTTCATCGCGAAGGGGTTGTCGAAGGCGATGTTGGTTGGGAGAACTGAACCGGTCCAGATGAGTCCCGCGCCGCCGCGACGCACGCCGTTGTTGCTGAATCCCGACGAGTCGAGGATCGACCCGGAGTTCGTGCCCTCGTCGAACTTCCAGTACCCGACGAGGCCGTTCTCGCTCGGGTCTTCGATGCGCAGGATGTTGAGCGCGGAGGACGGCGTGAAGGTGACGGAGGACTGCTTGTCGAGGACGACGGTGCCGCTGCGCGGGGTGAACGTGCCGCCGTTCTGGGTCCAGGTTCCTGCATGAATGGCATAGCTGCCGGAGGCATCGAGCGTGCCGGTCGTGATCGTGAGGGCACCGGATGCCGTGAGACGATCGCGGGTGTTCCACGTTCCCGAAGCGCCGTTGAAGGTGACGTTGCCGAAGCGCTGGCCGCCGGAGAGGATCTGCAGGCCGCTCGTCGTGCCGGTGAAGGTAACGGTGTTGTTCCGGGTGGTGTACTTCCCGCCGTTGTTCAGCCACGAGCCCTTCACGGTGATGCCGTAGTTGCTGGCGGAGGGATCGAGGGTGCCGGCGTTCAGCGTCAGATCGCCGTTGACCGTGAGCGCGCCGTTGAGCGTCACGGTGCCGAGGCCAGTTGAGGGCTGGTTACCAGCGGCGAGCGCGGCGATCTCGGCGGGAGAGAGCGCGCGGTTGTAGATGCGGACGTCGTCGAGATTGCCGTTGAAGTACTCTCCTTGGATATCTCCCACAAGCTGACTTGATGAGCCGAGAAACGTTCCGTTGTAGGTGTACGAGCCAAGTGTGACCGACGATGAACTGTCGAGAGCCCCATTGACGTACACACTTGCCACGTTATTCGCCGAAAGTGTCACCGCCACGTGGTACCACGTGTTCGTGGCAAGGCCCGTGGTCCCCGCAAGGTTGGCGCTTGCCCCGTACCCGGACCAGTAAACTTTGTTCAGACCGGACCCGCCGCTCCACAGCAGCAGACTGCGTCGCTTGCCACTGCTGTCTTCTCCCCAACCGGCCACGAGTATGCCGTCGGTCGCAGCGCCTGACGCGAGCCGAACCCAGGCGGCAATGGTCACATTGTTGTTGAGATTGAGTGTGGGTGCTGCTGCCGTTCTGACATAATCATCACTCCCATCAAAACTCAAGCTCCTCGCATTCGTGAAGTTCGTCGGCGCGACGGTCGTGGAGATGGTCGGGCCGCTGATGAGCGCACCGGAATTGCCCCAGCCTGATGAATCGGTCGCCCGGATCCCGCTGGTGTCATCGAGTTTCCAGTACCCGACGAGGCCGTCGTTCAGCGTGAGGTTGTAGACCGCGTTGCCGGTGGGAAGGCCGGTGTAGCTGCCGGAGCCGAAGACGAGAACGGTGCCCTTCGCGCCGGTGACGGAAACGCCGGAGAGTGTCTCGTTGCCTTTGATCGCAAGGGTGCCGTACAGGGTCGTGACACCGGAGTCATTCATCGTGACGTTGCGGCCGCCGGTCCTGAGGAGTGCTCCTGTTTGGATTTCGAGTCCGGCCAACTGCACCGCGCCGGTCATCGTCGGGTTGTTCGTCCTCGCGCGCACGACGACGCGCGAGTACGGATCGGGGATGTAGCTGCCGCTCCAGCTATCGCGGCTCTCGTAGTTGCTGTTCGTTCCGGTCCAGTACGCAGGGACGTGTCGGCCGGCGGCGAGTTCGGCGATCTCGGACGCACCGAGGGCGCGGTTGTAGATGCGGACGTCGTCGATCTTGCCCGACGCAAAATGTGTTTGGCCGTTGTTGTATGCCCCAACAGTTGCCGCGTTATCGGAAAGGCCAGAAAAGTCGGTTGTATCTCCGGTGAAGATACTCTCCCATGCCGATCCATTTGTGCTGACTTCAATGTAACCACTAGCCGAGACGACGGCTCGAATCGCGATTAACGTCCACGTGTTGCTCGACGCCTTATTGGTAATCGAATACACAAAGCCGCCAGCGCTATTCTTCCACCTTCCAATTGCGCCATCCGACTTTCGGACATACAGAGAAAAGCCCCCATAGGGGCTAGCTGCGTCGTCTGCGACCAGTATTCCGTAGTTGTCTGAGCCGGCGGAGAAATCCGATTTGAACCACGCCGTAATTGTGTACGCGGAATAATCGGTGAAGACACCAGTTCCCAACCTGACATGATCATCCGTGCCATCAAAGCTCAAACTCCTCCCATCACTGAAAGCCATGCCGCTCGGCACATCCGTACTCGGCTGCGGCGTGTTGTTCGTGCCTGCCGCTCCGTTTCCCGTCCCGGTGTTCCCATCCCCCGAGGAATCGGTGAAGCTCCCTGCGCTCGTCTCATCGAACTTCCAGTACCCGGCAAGCGAGTCGGTGGTGATGGCGGCGAAAACGGGAAGGGGCGGCAGAAGGCTCGCGCCGACGACCGCGACGAGCAACGCCGCGAGGGTGCGGCGGACGGGCATGATGGCGACGCCATGGCGAGGCATAGTTCGGCCGAAGTGTAGCAGCTCCCCGCCGTACGCCTAATGCGAACGAATCACTCCACAAGAGATGTGGAAACGGATCAAGCAAAAGTGACAACCGGAGGGTGCGGTTGTTCCCTCTCCAGGCCCTTCGTCAGGGCTCCCTCCTTCGCCTCTGGGCTACGGATGGGCAGGCAGGACAGGCTTCGAGGGCAAGGGAGGGGAATCTGCACGAAGAACACCGTCGATGCACTCGGGCTCCGGGGCTGGATGTTGCACTCCGAGGCGTTCACGCTCTCTTCTCCATCTCCTCCCGCCGGGAGGGCGTGAGTCGCTCCCGCGCCGCAACTGACATCGCGCCTTCTCCCCGGATGCGCTCTGCTCATAGGGAAGGAGGTGCCCCATGTGCTATTGTTGCCGCCGCCGCGGCGTGCTGCCGCTCAACTGCAACTGTGCCCCCGTCACGTGCCGGAACTGTCTCCACTGCGAGCGCCACTGCCGCTGTCCGCTCTCTTCTCCGCCCGGTCCGCCAAGACCGCCTGGACCTTCCGGAGGACGATTGCCCAGCGCTCGGCCAGGCGGGCGTCCAGCTCCTCCCGGAGCATCGGCCTGAGGAGGGTGGCTTCCCGCCGTGCTTCCTCCTCCGCATTCGGGGTGCGGCAGATGCGGTGGTACTCCAAGCGGAGCTCGTACTGCTCGTCGCAGACGCGCTCGAACACGGCCTGTTCCTCCGCCTTCGTCCGCTCCCACTCGTCGCGGATGTTGCGCGTGGCCGGGTCGGAGAAGATGACGCTGTCGAGCAGCTGTTCCAGGGTCGGGCCGATGGTGTGGGGGTGGTTGTCGGGCATGCGGGGAGCGTGCCTCCCCCGGCCGGTGGCCGCCAAGAGCGAGACCCGCCCGCGGGCGGGTGCCGGCCGGATCACTGCGTCGGCTCGGTGCCCCCTGGCACGCCGCGGGCCGCGGCGACCGGCCCACGCGGGCACCCGGATCCGGCTTCGGGCTGCGCGAGACTGCCACTGCCGCAATGCACGGCCGCGCCGGCGACCATCCACTCCTCTCCCTGGACCACGAGCGCCGTGGCGAACAGGCAGAGCGTGAGCCCCAGGCCGGCATGCAATGCGCGCTGGCTGACCATAGCGTTTTCGGACTGTAGCAGGGGTCAGCCGGCCAGGGACGAACGGCCGCCGGGAAGAGCGGCGCGGGCAGGCATAAAGGGCTTGGGACTGTGCTGCGATCCGTTCCTGGAGGATGTAGAAGGCGGTCTACACAGTTCGTGGGACGCGTTCGGCGGCACTGCCTCCCCCAAGTATGCCTGTGGGGGCGAACGGGGCCCAGCGCGCGCCGGCGCGGGTGGAACCGGCGCCGGAAGCCTGCTACCGTCCGCGCATGCAGCGAAACTGCGAACAGCGTCATGCGGAGAACCCGACGGACGACGAGCTGATGGCGGCGTTCCAGGCGGGCGACCCGGCGCCCCTCGCCGAGCTGTCGCAGCGCCACCGCCCGGACCTGGTCGCGTGGGCCTCGCGGATGCTGCCCGACCGCCACGCCGCCGAGGACGTCGCGCAGGAAACCTTCCTCGCCGTGCTCCGCTCCCCGCACGGCTACACCCCGCGGGGGCAGTTCCGCGCGTGGCTCCGGACGGTCGCCCTGTACCGCGTCCGCGAGCGCCGACGGAAGGACGAGCGGGTGCGGCATCCGCTCCCGCGGCCCGAGACGGACGCGCCTCCGGACTTGCTGCACGATCTGGCCGAGCGGGAGGCAGCCTCCGTCGTGTGGGCCGCGGTGGAAGATCTCGACCCGCTGATCCGAGACATCCTGCGGCTGCGCCACGGCGAGGATCTCACCCAGTGCGAGATCGCGGGCGCGCTCCGCGTGACGCGGGCGACCGTGGCCCACCGCATCCGGGGCGCCTGCGCTCTGATGCGGCGGCACCTCGCCGTGTCGCTTGGTGAAGGTTTGGAGTGATGGCGCTGGTGCCAACCAGCCCGACTTCTGGTACAAGCCTTGTATACCGCAGCGCAGAGATCTCTCCTCACCTCCCCCTATGAGGCACAGCACCTACACCGAGCACCGGCTGCTCTCGTTCCAGGAAGCGGGGCCCAAAGACCCCGATGCCGTGTCGGACGAGCCGCATCTGGAGAACCTGACGAAGGGATTTGCCGCGCGCAGGCTGCAGGCCGACAGGGCAGCCCAAGAGCGGAACGCCGCAGCGCAGATACGGGAGGACAGCGAGCGTTCCGCCCGGTTGCAGGCCCACATCGACACACTGCAGGCATGCGCGTCTGTTCTGCCCCGAGCTGGGGGGCGTGATCTGGAGCATGCCGTCGATGTCCTGCAGAGGGCGAGGAACGAGCCCGTGGATGCCGCGGACAAGGCCTCCCTGCAGGCGTCCCTGCTGGCACTCAACAAACGGTACGGCGTGCGGCTGCGGGAGCAGCGCGAGTCGAGGTACAGGAATGTCTGGGAGTTCACCGAGGATCGCGATCACGAGCAGTCGTGGAGGATCGGCAGGTACACGACCCCCTTCCGGCTCGGGCCGGACGATCTGCGCATCCACCCGGACGATTTCACGCTGGAGCGCAACCCGAAGGACCGGTCTCGCATCACGCTCACGACGGACCTGCCCTTCGAGTACGTCGTGGACGGCAAGACCGTCGGCACGCACGCCTCCCCGCGGCGGGGCGAACCGCCCCCGCTGCTGCCATTCCCCGACACCGATGCCATCCTGGCCGATGTCCGTGTGAAGGCGGCGCCCGTCCCCGCCAACAGCGGGGCAGAACCTCAGCCCCGCGTGTCACCGGACACCGGCGCCGCGGAACTCCCCGCCGAGCCCCAGCCCCGTATCGCACCGGGCATCGTCGCCACGGACCTCGCGGCGACGGCGGGGCGGAAGGCCGCGACCACGGCGGAGACCCTCCGGACGGAGGCAATCGACCTGGAGCAGCGGAGGATCATCGATGAGGTCATGAACTTCATGCGCAAGGAGGCAGGCGAACAGAACATGAAAGCGCTCTGCCTGGAGGCGAACGAGGCGCTGGAGAAGATGACCCCGGCGGGCAGGCGCGTGGTGCTGCTCAATCTGCAATCCGGCGTCTACGGCCTGCTCGGCAAGAACGAGGCGCCGAAGGCGACGTTCAACGCGGCGAGCGGCCGGTTCGAGGTGGTCGAGACCGTCGCCGCGAGGAAACTCCGGGAGGGGCGGCAGGTCATCGAGAGCATGCGGGCACGGGGATTCACCGTCGAGGACTTGGGGGGTAACATCTTCAAGATCGACAGCGAGCCCAAGGGGGTGACCCACTTCTACCGGTTCAGCGGCGCGCGGTGGGAACTGGCGGATGCGACGGCGAACGGCCCCGGCCCGTTCACGCCCCTGCGGGACAAGAACCAGGCCCAGACCGGTCTCACCATCCAGGATCCGAGAGCCGTCTTCCTCGTCCAGCGCGAATCGGAGTTGAACCGGAGCGTGACCGATGCGCTCCGCATCATCAACGGAGTGGAGCGGGATTGAGACGCACGGCATCGGAGCCCCCATCGCTATGGCCCGTCGTCCTCCGGATCCTCCGGCAGGAGCACTGGGTTCTTGCGCATCATCGTGCCCCAGTCGCCCTTCTCGTCGTCCCGGACCATCGCCTCCGCCCGTTCCGGGGACATGACGCACACGCGGTCCGACGCCGCGCGCAGCCGGGGCAGGTCCAGAGGCATCTCCGCCTCGCCTTCCCCCAGGATCACCTGCGCCCCGATCCGGTTGTCCGAGAATCTCCTGAGAAGCGAATCGCCGGACATCCAGCCCCCCGACGCCAGCGGCGTCCTCGGGTGCTTCCTGCCGTCCGCCGTTGTCTTGTACAGGACCGAGTACGCCTGCAAGGTCTCGACCGAGCCGGCGTAGCGGAATCGCCGCAGCGCCGGGTCCAGCCGTCCGATCTCGATCGCCACGTACCACCGGAGGAACGCGAGGGGATCTTCCGCATCCCGCTGGGCCCGCTGGATCTGATCGATGTCGCGGAAGAGGTGGGTGACGTAGTACGCGGTGTCGAGGAGGTAGTCTTGGAGCCGCTCGTGCTGGTGCGGGGTGGTCGCGAACCCGTACTCGTCGTCCTGGAGGAGATCGGGCGTCTTGAACTGCAGGTACAGCTCGTCGAAGCCGCCCGCCCCCATGAGGCGGGCATCGTACCCGCTCTTGTATTCCTCGCGCGTGGAGGGAGTGTAGACGGACGCCGCGGTCGTGCCGAGGACGAGCAACGCATGGTGCGTGAACAGGGTTTCGATCAGTTTCTCGTTCGGTGCCCGCACAGGACTCTCCGCTGAGATCGTTTCATCGTCTCATGAGTGCGGCGGTGCGTCCACACGCGGAAGCTCCGGGTGATGGCCGCCGACGCAGGCGTGAGGGAGCAGACGCCGCCGACCACGGGAAAGGAAGCACGGGCGAGGATCAAATCTCAACGGACCCTCACCGCGACCCGCGCCCCGTTGAGCGCGTTGCGGAGGCCGGGATGGTCGGCGTCCAGGTACGCCTGCCCGCTCCCCGGATACCAGAACGCGCCGGGCACGTAGCGGGACGCCGGCAGGAAGGCACCGGTGAGGGAGGAGAAGGTTTCGGTGTCGAGCACCTGCCCGCGGCGCTCCAATGCATCGAGGAACTGAATGATGTAGGCTTCGGGGGTGAGGCCCACTTCGCCCGCCGGGAGATTGCGCAGGTACTCGATCGGGGTGCGCCCGCATTCGATCTGTGCTCGCCCGCCAGTGAACTGCCCACGCCTGGAGCGCGGCAGGTTCTGCAGTTCCCCTTCCACGAGCAGCACGTCCCACGCCCGATCGCTCTTCGCCAAGATCTCCTCCTTTGTCCGGCCGCCATGGTCGTCCGTGAACCGCTGTGGGTCGTACACAAGCGGCTCGCTGCGGTACTGGGGCCACACCCAGAGCGGGTCGGCTTCGTTGACGTTGCCCACGCCACGCAGCGTGGCAGCATTCCGCTGGAGTCCCTGTCGCCAAGCGTCCGAGATGCGGTCGAGGGATAGCCCGAAGGGAACGAGGAGCAGCGTGTCGAAGCCCTGGGTCAGTTTCGTGCGGACCGCGGGGGTCTGCATCCGCGCCAAGACATCCTTGAACGCGGGGAGCGGATACGGATTCTGGTCGATGGCCGTGATGAACTCCTCGCCCGCGTACCCTTCCAGCACATCCAGCGAGGAAAGGAGCCCCACCTGCAGGTCGTACTGGAGGCGGAGGGTCTGTTCGAGGTGTTCGGGATCGAGGGGAATATCCCCGCGGACGAGCCGATGGTAGCGCTGTCGGAAGTCGTCGCTGTCCTGCGGATGTTTCGCCATCGCCTCCAGCGGCTTGGCCACCACCGCCTTCCACGCTTCGCTCGGATGGTGGAACGACGGGTACCGATCCGGAAGCACGATCCCCGGCACCTGCTCCTGGATGCCGCACGCCGCACGCAGCACCTCGCCCCAGCCTTCGCGCTCCTCATCGAGGAGGTCTGCGATCGCCATTCGCGGGCAGTGGTCGTCCGGGAAGGCGTTGTCCAGGCCGGCGAAACAGGGACGGAGGTCGTCGATGGGAGAAGGGGTGAGTCTAACGGATATTATACCATGACCTGCGATTCTGAGGAAGCGGGGTGGGGCGCACCGGGTCTCGCGGCAACTGCAGAGCATCGCGCTTGAGCCGGCCACGCGCGGCTCGGCGGGCACGCTACCCACCGCCTCCCGGCGGCGCTCGGCGTCTAGAAGGTATCCAACCGGTCGGGGAAGGCGACGGTGCCGAGGTGCTTGTGGATGGCGCAGGCGACGTGGACGACCAGCGCGGCCAAGCCCAGCGGGAAGTCCCACTGCCGCAGGAGCGGCTGCCTGACGTCACTGGCTGGTGTAGTACCCTTTTTGGCGGAGTCTCCAGAGCATCTCGGCCAGTTCCCCGCGCGTCAGCGTCTGGTCGGGCGATCGGTAGGAGGAAGGCAGCAGGCCCTCCGTCTGCAGTTGTTTCACAACTGGAAGGACCTGCTGCTGCACCTCGGTCAAGCTGAGAGACGGGAGGTTGAGGTCATAGAGGTCGTGCAGGACGAACGCAGCCTGGCGCATCGTCACGGGCTCGGAGGGCTTGAAGAACTTCTCCCCGCTCGTCTCAAGGGCGAAACTGAGACCCCGGAATACGCAGACGTAAGGCGCGAACCACGTGCCTTTCGGGACATCCTCAAATCCCTTGTACCCGTAGGGACCGGTATCGTACGTGACCGTCGCGAGACACGTCTGGATCCGCGCCCGGTCCACCCGCTCCCACGCGACGATCTTGACGAATTCCGCCCGTGTGACGACCCCGTCGGGCCGAAGCGTGCCGTTCGCGTACCCCGTCACCACGCCGCGCGCCCGCAGGTATGTGAGCGCCTCGAACGAGGGGTGCGACCGGGGAAGGTCCCGTACCTGCATTCGCTCCACATCGGCAGGGTCGGCCACGTACTCGAGCGGAACCTTGCCCTTGGTACATTGCGGATACTGCGTCCCGCTGGGGGCGATGATCGGGGTGCAATCCGTTGCATGTAGCGAACGGTAGTACGCGGTTTCGGGGTCCTCTCCGCCTCCCGGCAGGAGGCGATTCGACGCGCAGTTCGATGTGCCCAGCTCGCCGTTGGGCTTGAATCCGGCGAACACCAAGTACGTCCGGTGGCGGGTGAAGGAGGTGCCAAGACAGCCGAGCGCGCCGGGATTCACGCTCACGAGCGTGCCCGTCGCCGATCCCTTCAGGGGCTCGATCACCCGGAAGGTGTAGTTCTTGTGGAGGGAGTTGCCGCCGCCGATCACCGTGCCGACGAACACGACATCGCTGTACTCGTACCGCTCTCTCCAGGATTCAAGCGGCGCGCAACTGCACGCATACGCGACGGTGGCGCTGAAGGCGACGGCGGTTCCTGCGACGAACAGGACAAGGTGACGAGGGAGACGCATGGGGAGGGGGAAACATGGATGAGATACACAATACTACGGACCCGGCGGGAATAGGTTACACCCAATCGCCCGCTTCCGGGTACGGGGCGAGGCTCAACGAACACGAATCGCCGCATGCCCGCCCGCGGTTGATCCCGGCCCGGGGCGTCTACCCCTGCGGTGCGGGGGACGGCGGGCTTCGCGTGCGGTTCGACATCGACGACTGGCAGCGGATGAACCTCGACCGGGGACAGCGCATCCCCGTGCGGTTGCCCGGTACAGACGACGCGTGGCTGTTCGTCACCAACGTGACGGATGCCGCCGGTCGTGTGGGTCACGATGGCGCGGCGGACCCGGGCAGCGGGGTGAGAGTTGCTTCAGTACCAGTTGAGTTTGCTGAGGAGTTCGCTCTCGAACTTCGCGGCGGTCTGCTCGAACCGCGTGTAGGATCCGCGGAACAGGCCGGCCTTGAGCGGCCCCCACTGGTCGCGCAACTGTGCGGCTTCGGCGCGCAGTACGGTGTATGGATTGTCCTGCTGGCCAATCCGGGCGGAGTACTTCCACCCGAACCGGCCGACCGGTCCCCACCCGCCGTCGGTGATGTCGGCGTAGATCAGCGCCCGCAGAATCTCGTACCTGTCGAACAGGTGTTCGTACCCCGCCCCGAGGAACAACAGGTCGTCCAGCACGGGCTGCAGGACTCTGATCAGGTGCTCGCTCTCGGGCGCCCGCTTTTGCTTGTACTCCGCGAGCAGCTTCCAGGCGTTGGTGTTCGCCACGTCAAACATCGCCTCCACAACGGGCACGACAATTTCGGCCGCGGTGTTCCCGCTGCGCCCCGCGCGGGCGTCGATTTTCTTCGTGTGCATCGCCGCGAACGCGGGGTAGTTCTCGGCGGACAGCGCAGCGATCCCCGCAGAGTACAGCAGCAGGGAAATCGGATACCAGCGCAGGCCGAGCCAGAGTGTGGTGCCCCCGGTCGAGGCGGCGCAGCTGTCGGTCATGCGCGCCAGCATGTTCGTCAGAGTCGATCGCTGTTCGGGGATCGCCCACTTGCCCATCAGCGCCGCCTTCGACTGCAGCGGCCCGACCGCCTCCTCGTAGCGTTTCAGCCGGGCGGCGAAATCCTCTCCGCTCACCCGTCCGGTATCGAGCGGAAACGTGTCGCCGGACGTCTGCAGGAGCGTCGCCCGGACGCTCGCGTTCACCAAGTCATCGAGCTTGATCCGGAAGCGCGGCTCGGACAGGTGTTCTTTGAACAGATCGAGTTGCCCCTTCGCGCTCGGGTCGCGCTGATCCGCGTCCGCTGCTTTGTCCAGTCCCACGCTCATGCCCTCCACGACGTGCGAACCCGCGACGGCCCGCGAGCAGTCCGACACCACCCTCTGCCGCGCCGCGAACTACGAAACGCGCCGCGTCACCCGCCGGATGACGCGGACCTTCTCGATCAGGTTGCTGTTGCAGTTCGGGCAACGCAGCGGCACGCCGTGCACGTTGCGCTCCTTGGGATCCTCCCGGTCCAGCACCTCGGCTTCGAACCGGCGGCCGCACATGCCGCACTTCATCTCGTTCACCACCATCGTTCGTCCTCGTAAGGGGTACTGACCCGCGGCCGACCTATCGTCGCAGCGGCTCGATCAGCAAGGCCCAGAACATCTCGGCCGCATCCTGCGCGGTGAGCCGCTCTTTCTCCTTGCCGCGCCCGCTCATCATGCTGGAGAAGCCGGTGGCCTTCAGGAACAGCGAATGGCCGTCGTCGTTCACACGGACAGCCTCGTTCATGCTGTTGGTCGAGTTCGGATCGTGGCTGAAGGAGATCTGATCGGCGAAGGCCCCGCCCAGCCGAATCCCGCACGCGCTGACGCTCTTTCCGTTCCGGTAGACGGTCGCGGTGAAGTGGTTGGCGTTGATCCGTCGGAACTTGCCGACGATGCCCTCGTTCTGGATCTGCAGTTCGGCCAGCGACTCCTCGAAGAACTTGGCGACGAACTCGTAGGTCTCTTCCAGGAACGTGTCGCGGTCGTGTTCGGTGAACTGCTTCTTGATCTGCAGGTTGCTCGACCGTGCGGCCGTGCCCGCCGCTGCCTTCTTGGCCGCGACCGGGGCCGCTTCCGTGGACCGCCCCCCGGCCCCGACGCCGCGGGACTTCGCCGCCGTGATCTTCTCGGTGGCGAGTGCGGCCACCTCCTCGATCGTGTGCTGGCGGAGGTCCAGATATCCCACGGTCGGGCGGATGCCGGGGATCTCGGTGTCGTCGAGACGCACAGGCAGGATGTACGCCTCGTTCTCCCGGAACGCCCTCGCCTGGGCGGACTTCATCTCGTGCTTGGTCCACGCCTTGGCCACGTACTTGGCCGAGAGGAACATGACGCAAAACCGTGCCTTCTTCGAGTACACCTCGTCGAGGTGCTGGTAGAGGTCGCGGCCCCACAGGTCGGCCTTGTTCCAGTTGTCGTAGAAGACGGTGAAGCCCTCCGCCTCGAGGAGCTTCGCGAACTGCTCGGCGGTTTCCCGGTCCTCGCCGGCGAAGGAGAGGGCGACGTCGTACTCGAAATCCGTCGTGGACACGATCATCCTCCTGCCGCACGAGCGGCGACTACTTTGGTTGCGGTGCGACTGCGACCCTCGGTTGCTCGCCCGCCGATTCCTTCTTCACCGGCGCGAGCGTGAAGACGGCCAGCGCCGCGCCGAGCGAAGCCAGAACGGCGAGATAGTAGACCCACACCACCGGCCGCGCGAGAGTATGTAGCCAGCGGCGGAAGCCCCGATCGTCGGAAGCGCGATGTAGCGAGAAAAGCGGCAACGTGGGGTCGGAGGCGGCGGCCCGGTCGAACAGCCGTCGGTAGCCGCGTTCCAGGTGCAGGTAGTACCCGTCAAGCCCGGCGAAGAGCAGCGTCGGGATCAAGGCCGCGACCAGGCACCACGCGCTGCCGTCCCTGGCCGCGAGCGCGACGAGCGCCACGACCAGCGTGACGGTCCAGCCCTTGAGGGTCGATGAATTGCCGGACATCCGGTTGACGACGGTCTGAAGCATTTCGAGATACTTCAGCCGCTCCGCGGGCATCGGCACCTGCGCGAGTTCGTGCTCGGTCGTGACCGTTTCGGGCATGAGCCGGCTCTGGCCTTGAGAGTAGGTGCGACGGAACAACGTGATCCGTCGTGCGCCGGGTGAAGGGAAGGCGGGCGGGGTCGCGGGGAGGTGGCGGCCGGGTCCGTCGGTCAGTTCACACGGGGTTCCGAACCGGCGTTCGGCCAATCCGGCGAGTTTACGTGAGCCAAAAATCCTGGTTTTCAGTTTTTTCTTTCCGTCAACGCGAACCGGATCCATATCACGGACGTATCAACCGTAAGTGCAGGCTCGCGCTATTCTTGGCAGTCTCGCCATCGCCATGCACGCTTCGTGCCAATTCGCCATAAGTGCCCATTCGATTGCCGTATGTCGATCAGGATTCAGGACTTCGGCACACTTCATGCATTCTACACAAATGACTACCTGTGAACGGACAGTCAATTCGTCGCCCGCGCGGCTGTCGCTCTGGCAGAGTCACACGCCCATAGAACTTCTCCTATTCCCCCAATTCACTCCTACCCGCCGAGGGGCGTCGTTGCGATGTCGGTTGCGAACGGAGGCACTTGCTCGTGACCCCGTTCCTGCCTTCCGAGCAACGGAAGTCAGACGGCGTACCCGGAAGCCCGCCCGCGGGCACCTCTCTCGGTAGACGACCCGGGCAGGGGCTGTAGTCTCGCGCGGCTTGCCCCGTCTCGAACTCCCGCTCGTCGGCGACCCCGCACCCGAAATCCCGCTCTACACGGGAGACATCGACAAGGATGCGTGGGAGTTGCTGCGCGGCAAACGCGCCGAGGAGATCACCGGCGGTCTCTCATACCCGGGCAAGATGGACTGCCCGGCCTGGGGGATTTCCGCGACCCGCTGCCGGATCGGGTCTGCCCTGGCGAAGGAACCCGGAACCGTGTGTGCCGCGTGTTACGCCATGAAGGGCACGTTCCGGGCGAAGCCCGTCGCGGACAAGCTGGAGCGGGCGTACCGGGGACTCTTCGATCCCCGCTGGACTCCGGCCCTGTACGCCCTCATCCGATACCACGCGAAGGACCGCTTCCGATTCTTCCACTCCGGCGACTTCCAAAGTCGGAGCCACTTCCGGAACATCATGCGGATCTGCGCGGCGACGAGGGATGTCCTCTTCTGGATCCCGACCCGCGAGGTCCGTCTCATCCGCGAGAACGCGGATGCCATCCCGGAGAACGCGGTCGTGCGGGTGTCGGGCAACGTCATCGACGGGCCGGCCCCGACGTGGTGGCCGATGACCAGCACCGTCGTCACGGACCCCCGGGCGGCAACCTGCCCGAGCTCGAAGGAAGGCGGGAACTGCGGCACACATCACTGCACCGCGTGCTGGACGAGCGAGGGGAACGTGGCGTATGTGAAGCACTGAAGGAGAATCCGATGATTCAGGAGTACTCTCCATCCGGGTTGTCGGAGTCCTTCCCTGAACAGCGCTCAAGGTACCTTGGAGGTGACGGCTCTGCTCACGTGATGAAAGGAAGCGGGGAGAACTGGCACATCCCGCTCGCCACGACCGGCAACGCGAGCGGACCGGCTCAGCCCTTCGGATCCTTCGCCTTCGAGATCCGGTTCCTCCTTGACCGGGCACGCCTTGCCCGCCCCGCTCCCACGCTTCGCGTGCTCAGTTGAAATCGGCCCAGACCGCCGCGTGGTCCGAGGCCGCGTGCGACGCCTGCGTCATCTCGTCGTAGTGCGGGAACAGGGTCCCGTGCACCCCGCCCCACACACCCTTGCGGAAGACGCCGCCGGCCGTCACGCGGGCGAACAGCGCCGGCGAGAGCAACAGGTAGTCGATCTTGTTCGACGCCGTTCCGTTCGCGTACGTCCCCGGCCGCCCGTCGCCCACGAACGCGGGGTGCTCGAAGATGTCCTTCAGGTCGGAGCCGTCGCCGAGGAGGGGCTGCAGCGGGTCGCTGGCGGGCGTGTCGTTGAAGTCGCCCGCGACGGCGATCAGGTTGACCCCCGCCGCCCGCCGCTGGTCGTAGATCTCGCGCACCCGCTTGGCCTGCGCCTTTCGCCGGGCGTTCGAGGAGGCCGGGCTGCCGTAGCCCTTGCTCTTGAGGTGGTTGACCATGACCAGGATGGTTTCGGCCGGGCTGATCCGGACCGTGAACTCGGGGCAGTCCCGGCTGAACACCCGGTTGGTGCCCTCCAGATCATCGACGTGGCTCACGATCGATTCCACCCGGGCGGTGCCCTTCGTCAACAGCCCGACGTCGATCCCGCGCTCGTCGTTCCCGTCGATCAGCATGATCCCACCGTACTGCGAGCCGATGGGCTCCAGGAGCTGGTCGTTAAACCGGGTCAGGGCGATGCGGTCCTCGGCCTCGACGACCGCGAGGATGTCGGCGTTCACGTCCTTGATGACCTGCGCGGTCATACGGGTCGCGGTCTCGTTCACCGCCTCGGTCTTGAGCGCCAGCCAGCCGATCCAGTCCCCGCGCCCATTGGCGATGATCACAGGTCCCGCCGCCGGGCGCTTCACGAGATGGCCGCGGTTCTGGCGGAGGATGACGAACTTGTTCTCGTCGCTCGCGCTCAGACCGAGCGTGTCCAGCGATTCGAGGATGGCCTCCTTGTCAGCGCCGGTGTACACGTCCTTCGCGAGGATCGTGTTCAACTTGCTGAACTCGGTCAGGATCGGCCGCCCCTCCGCCCAGTCCTCGTGGTTCATGGCCCGTGCGCGGGAGAACAGGTTCTCGACGTTGAAGGCGGCGATACGCATGGGGCGTCCCCGGGTCGGCTCTCGGCTGTGACGGAATGCTCAAAAGCTACCAGCGCCGGATCGTCGGAACCAGGAAAAGCAGAATGCACCGCCTGACGCCTCTGCTCGAACAGGCCCGCTCCTCGTGTTCCTCTCTCCCCACTCCTCGCGGATCCGGTGGGTCGCAGCGCAGTCAGCAAGCCGGACGAACTGCTACACACCGAGCTACACACCGGCAGAGACCGAACGGCTGACGCGCAGATGTCGCTTGGTTTCTAGGCTGCGATGAGGAGTTATTCTCAAACACAGAGCTTTGCTAAAGCGGCGTGGGGGTAAAACCCCACCGCGGGTTCGAATCCCGCCCTCTCCGCTCAAGTCGTGTCCGAACTGCGTGAAGCCCCCGGGAAACCAGGGGTTTTTCGTTTTCATCGACACGTCAGACCGAGACACGTCGAACCATTTCGCGGTGCGCCGAGAACTGCGGTGCCACACCAACGACGACACCGATGAACGGACGGAACGTCCGCCGGAGGATGCTCCTGAATGACGCGGTTCACTCCGTTGAAGGTCACGACGACCTCCGTTCCACGTGCCGCAAGCGGCGGCCCTGCTCTCGCAAGCCGACTTGAAACTCACCGGCGGCCCGCACCGCGCCCAGGGCGACGCCGACTCCTACTCACTCCGGATGACTTGCAACGTGATCCGCGGCCAGGCGGGTTCCGGCCCGACTCCGACTGTTGACGAGGCATTCGACATCAGGCTGATGGGGCGACCTCCGACGAGGCGCTTCTGGATCTCGGAGTGGCGGTCCGGGCGCTGGAGCCGCCTCCGCACGATCCGGTTCCTCCCGAGTCCGTCCGGACAGACGGGTATCCGGTGGCCCCGTTTTCGGGGTCCACTACAACCGGTACAATCTCGACACCCGTCTCCCCTCGCCACGGACGTACCATGACCGACGAGCGCCCGACCCCCAGCGCCGCCTCCGCCACCGTACTCAAAGCCCGGGTGGGAATCATCATGGGGTCGCGCAACGACTGGCCGACAATGCAGCACGCGGCCGACGTGCTGGAGGGGCTGAACATCCTGTACGATGTGAGGGTGGTGTCGGCTCACCGCACCCCGGACCTGCTGTTCGACTACGCGGAATCGGCCGAGAGCCGCGGGCTGGAGGTGATTATCGCCGGGGCCGGCGGCGCCGCGCACCTGCCCGGGATGTGCGCCTCGAAGACCCTGCTGCCGGTCCTCGGTGTGCCGATCCAGACCTCGATCCTGCACGGGGTCGATTCGCTGCTCTCGATCGTGCAAATGCCCGAAGGAATCCCGGTCGGAACGCTCGCCATCGGCACGTCCGGGGCGAAGAACGCCGCCCTTTTGGCCGCGGCCATCCTTGCGTTGAAGACGCCGAGCCTCCGCGAAGCGCTGCGGTCGTTCCGCGCCGCCCGGACGCAAGCCGTTCTCGACCACCCGGACCCGCGGAAGTCGAGTTGAGCCGATGATCGTCGCTCGCATTCGGCGCGGCAACCCGGTATTCTGGTACGGACCGTGACCCCGACCCCGCGCCGCGAACGGGAACTCCGATGACCCCCCGGGAGGCGATCCTCCGAGCGATACCGGTCTTCGCGGCCCACCTCGGCCGCGGGCCGGACGAACTCCGCGCCGAGTTGAACAAGGCCGGGTTGCCCGTCGCGGTGGCGGCCGAGGTGGTCGAGTTCCTGCCGATCGCCGTGGCCCGCGCGGTGCTCGACGGGATGGGCGTGCGGTTCGCCGACCACTACGTGCGCCAGACGGCGCAGGGTCAGATCATCGGGCACAAGCGCCTGGACGAGGAGCCGGTTTTCCGCGAGGGGCTGGCGATGGCCGACGAGATCGGCCGGATGGGCGATGACGCGCTCATGGCGGTCGTGAACTACAGCTCCGAGTTCCAGGCGATCAACAAGGCGCTCAACAGCGGCTCGCAATCGCACGACCTGACGTGTGGCCCGCCCACGGTGCGTGCGAACAACGACGACCGGCGGGTCTTCGACGACACCTCCGGCGGCGCTCAGCAAAAGCCCTGGTGGAAGTTCTGGGGGTGACGCGCGTCGCCCGTGGTCGGTTCCTCAGTTTACCTAACGCACCCCCATTTCATGAAGCTCGGAATCCTCGGCGGCGGGCAACTCGGGCGGATGATCGCGCTGGCGGGTTACCCGCTGGGCGTGACGAGTACCGTTCTGGAACCAACCGCTGGTTCCTCCGCGGCGCAGGTCTGTGAGCACATCGAGGGCGAATTTGAAAACCTTCAGGCGCTCTATGAACTCGCGAAAGCGTCCGATGTCGTGACGTTCGAGTTCGAGAACGTGCCGGTGGAGTCGGCCCGGTGGCTCGCGGAGCGCGTCCCGGTGTTCCCGCCGCCCCGCGCGCTCGAAGTGTCGCAGGAGCGGTTCGCGGAGAAGCAGTTCTTCGCGTCCCTCGGCATCCCGACGCCCCCGTTCGCCGTGATCGATTCGGAAGCCGAATTCCGGCAAGCCGTTGCAGATATTGGGCTGCCCGCGGTGCTCAAAACGCGGCGATACGGCTACGACGGGAAGGGGCAAGCCGTCCTTCGCACACCGGCCGACGCTGTGTCCGCGTGGCAGAGGCTCGGCGGCCGGCCGCTGATTCTCGAAGGGTTCGTGCCATTCGATCGCGAGCTGTCGCTCATCGCGGTTCGCGGGCGCGACGGGCAGATCGTCACGTACCCGCTCATCGAAAACGCCCACATCGACGGCATCCTGCACCGCTCGATCGCCCCGGCGCCGGACCTCGGCGAGGAACTGTCCGAGCGGGCCGCGGAGTTCGCCGCCCGCGTGCTGACGGAACTCGATTACGTGGGCGTGCTGACGATCGAGTGGTTCCAGGACGGCCCGCGATTGCTCGCCAACGAGATGGCGCCGCGCGTCCACAACTCCGGCCACTGGACGATCGAGGGTGCACTGACGAGTCAGTTCGAGAACCACGTGCGTGCGGTATGCGGGCTACCGCTGGGCAAGCCGGACGCGGTGGAGTTCTCCGCGATGTACAACTTCATCGGCGACGTGCCGCCGGCGGTCGCGGTGCTGGCGAACCCCGACGCGCACCTGCACCTGTACGGCAAGTCGTCGCGCCCGGGGCGGAAGGTGGGGCACGTCACGCTCCGCGCCGGGAGCGCGCGTGAGCTTCAGGCGAAGTTACCGGAGTGGGACGAGCAGTTCGCCCGCGCGAGCGGTACACAACAGTAGCCGTTATGCGTCCGAACAAAAACAACGTGCGGCAGCAATCGGACCGGGGCAAACTGAGCGGACCGTATCTCCTCTCCCACCGAGGCCGTCATGTCTCAACTTCGCTACAGCTGCTCCGCAACGGGCTTCGTCCTGGCCGCGGCGCTAATGGGATGGCACGGTGCAGCTCCGGCCGACCCACCCACCTTCGCCGGCGCCAAAGCCGGGGAAGAGAAAGAGATCGCGGGGATCAAACTCTGCTGGTGCCCGCCGGGGAAATTCACGATGGGCAGCCCGCCCGACGAGAAGGAACGCCGACCGGGCGAGGACCAGGTCGAGGTGACGCTGACCAAGGGCTTCTGGATGGCCAAGTACGAGACGACGCAGGGCGACTGGAAGCGCGTCAGCGGAAAGCTTCCGGGGCTGCTGACCGCGGAGCTGCCCGAGGGCACCGACTACCCGGTGGGTAACGTCAACTTCGCGGAGGCGGAAGAGTTTTGCGCCAAGCTCACCGAGCAGGCGCGCAAGTCGGGCGAGTTGCCGAAGGACTGGGAGTTCCGCTTACCCACCGAAGCGCAGTGGGAGTACGCCTGCCGCGCCGGGACCACTACGGCCACCGCGTTCGGCGACAAGATCGGCAGCAAGCAGGCGAACATCAAGGGCAAGCCGTACAACGGGGGCGAGGAAGGCCCGGTACTCGGAAAGGCGGCGAAGGTCGGCGGCTACCCGGCCAATGCGTGGGGCCTCCACGACATGCACGGCAACACCTGCGAGTGGTGTCGTGATTGGGCGCACGCGAAGTTGCCCGGCGGGACCGACCCGGACCTGTACTCTGCGAAGGACACGGCCCAGAAGAACCGGACCGGCGATTACTCGCGCTCGCGCCGGGGGAGTTGCTGGTGCGACGACGGCTGGCCCTCGCGGTCCGCGTTCCGGCAGCGGTTCGAGCCGGAGCGCCGGTACGACCACATCGGCTTCCGCGTCGTCGCCGTCCGGCCGTAGAACCGAAGCCGCATCGGTTGCCGTTGTGTCGCGTTCAACCTGCGCGGAGAATAGCGCACACGTTCCCAACGGCAACGGGGCGAGGTATGTCCGTCTCCGGTCACCGCGTGCGGCTCTCGCTCCCGCGGCGGTTCGTCTGCGACCTGATGCACGCATCGCGGCACGTTCCCGTCATCACCTTCGAGCGCCGGATGGAGTTGGCGGCGGTCGTCGCGGCGCGCAAGCAAGTGTCGCCGACGCCGGCGTGGGCACTCGTGTTCGCGAAGGCGTTCGCGGCGGTCGCGGCGCAGCGCCCGGAGCTGCGCCGGACGTACCTGCCGGTCCCGTGGCCGCACTTGTGGGAGGCGGCCGAGAGCGTGGCGTCGGTCGCCGTCGAACGCGACTTTCGCGGCGAACCGGGCGTGTTCTTCGGCTTCATTCGCGGCGCCGAAACGCAATCTCTGTCAGAACTGACGACCGTGCTCGAGTTGTGGAAGTCAACGCCGGTGGAGGAGGTGTCGGCGTTCCGGCGGCAGCTCAGGTACACGCGGTTACCGCTGCCGGTGCGCCGGTTCCTGTGGTGGTTCGCAACCGCGTGGTCCGGGAAGGAGAAGGCCAAGAACTTCGGCACGTTCGGCGTGAGCCTGACCGGCGCCAGCGGCGCCACCGGGCTCAACCTGATCGGCCCGCTGACGGTCGCGCTGAACACCGGTGTGATTCAACCCGACGGGACCGTTGACGTGCGCATCCACTTCGATCACCGTGTCTTCGATGGGATGACTGCCTCGCGGGCGCTGGAGGAAATGGAAGCGTATTTGCGGACCGAAATTGTCGCCGAGTTGGCGGCGATGGCCGAACCGCAACGTGCATCGACGTGACGAGTCGGGAGAAGGTTCATGCCCGGGGAGTTCGAGTACATCGCCTGGCTCCGCTCGCGCACGCCGGCCGACCCGCGGGTTCTGGTCGGCCCGGGCGACGATTGCGCCGTGCTGGCGCCGCCGGCGCGCCCGCTGCTCGTCACCACCGACATGCTCATGGACGGCACCGACTTCGTGCTCGCGGAGGTCGGCCCGCGCCGCGCCGGGCGCAAGGCGATGGCCGCGAACCTGAGCGACATCGCGGCGATGGCCGGCGTACCGACCGCGGCGGTGGTGAGCGTGGCTTTGCCGCGAGAGAAGAACCCCACCCCCCGGCCCCCGCCCCCGGGGGGGGAGGGGGAGAAAGGCATCGACCCATCGCTGACGTCATGGGCACACGATGGGGTTTGTACCCCTTCCTTCTTAGGGAAGGGGGCCGGGGGGTTAGGTTCTTCGATTGCCGAACAACTCTACCTCGGCCTGCGCGACGTGGCCGACGCATTCGGAGTCGCGCTCGCCGGCGGCGATACGAATAGCTGGAACGGCCCGCTCGTGATATCGGTCACCGCGCTTGGCGAAGCAACCGCGCGCGGGCCGGTGCGGCGCAGTGGTGCAAAACCCGGCGATTGGCTGTTCGTGACCGGCTCACTCGGCGGGAGCATCCTCGGCCACCACCTCGACTTCACTCCCCGGGTGCGCGAGGCGCTTAGCCTTCACGCTGCGGTGGAGTTGCACGCGATGTGCGACATCAGCGACGGGCTGTCCGCCGACCTCAACCACATCTGCGAGGAGAGCGAGTGCGGCGCGGTGCTGGTCGCGGAGGCGATCCCGATTTCGGACGCGGCGCGCGAACTCAGCCGCACGTCGGGCAAGACACCCCTCCAACACGCCCTGGGCGACGGCGAGGACTTCGAGCTGGTGTTCGCGGTGTCGGCGGAAGACGGGGCGAAGCTGCTCGCCGCGCCGCCCGTACCGGGACTGGTGAAGATTGGCGAGTGTGTTGAGTTGGGATTGTGGCTGGAAACGAACGGTCGGCGCGAGAGCCTCGCGCCGACTGGGTGGGTTCACGATCTGGGAGCGCGCGGCTGAGGCGAACCCCGGACGCAAGTCCGGGGGGGTTCGATGTGTCGATACCCCCGGACTTGCGTCCGGGGTTCGCCCGGAATTACTTCGGCAGCACCGCGATCGAGCCGGTTTCGCTCACGAAGATCAGGTTCTCGGTGGCGTTGTGCTGGAACACCTCGATCCCGAACTTCTGGGCCTTGTCGAACTCGGTCTGGCCGCTCTTGCGCGCGCCCAGCGCGATCGACCGCTTCCACGTCACGCCCCGGGCGTCCGGGACGGTCTTGCCCAGCGGGGCCGTCGCCACGAACCCGGACTCGGTCAGGTAGAACAGCGTGCCCGAATTCGGATCCTCGAACACTTCCAGCGCGACCTTCTTCGTTTGCTCGGTGAAGTTCGCTTCCTCCGCGCCGCGCACCCGCAGCACCAGCCCGGGCGTCGCCTTCGGCGGCTTGATCCCCTTCGATTCCGGCGCCGCCAGGACCGTGGACGCGGAGGCGATCGCTCCGGTTTCGGTGATGTAGATTAGCCCGCCGGTGTTCTCGTCCTTGAAGATTTCCATCCCGATCTTCTTGGCGCTGTCGAACAGGGCTTGCTCGGGCGCCCGGACCCGCGGTTCCAGGGCGTGGTGCCACTTCGGCCCGCCCGTGGTAATCAGGCTGCCGGGCACCGGGGCCAGCGCGAGCGAGCCGGACTCACACACGTACAGGAGCCGGTTCGTCCCGCGGTCGTGGAACAGTTCCACGCCCCACTTCTTGGTCTTCTGCGTGAATTCCGCCTCGCCGGCCTTGCGGCACGCGAGGTCGTGCGCGGTCTTCCACTCGCTCTTGTGGTCCTTGCTGACCGCGGCGGCCCGCGTCACCGCGATCGCCCCGGTATCGCTGATCGCGATGATCGCGTCGGTCGCCTCGTCGTGGAACAGCTCGACCCCGGTCTTGCGGGCCTTGGGCCAGTCCTGTTCGCCGCCGGGCCGCACGCGCAAGTCGTGTCCGTACAGGTGTTTGGGCGCCGTGAGCTTGTTTTTGTCTTGAGCGCCGGCGGGGTTGATTGGCCCGCCCGCCAGAACAGCCAGCCCGGCCGTTGCGGCGACGAGTCCGGCCGCGATCCGCTTCCGCATGGGATTGCCTCGTAAAAGGAACATGTACTCGACGGCGGTGCGCCGATCGGGATTCACTGTGAACGAGTTACGACGAGTCTGCTAACAGCATAGAGCGAATTTCGGGCGGTGACGGAAACTCGCACGAACCTCCACAATTCAGACGAGAGCGGAAGTATCAGGGATTGGCGAACCCCGCCCGCAAGGGCGGGGGTGTTGGTCCCTCGCCACCCACCCCCGCCCTTGCGGGCGGGGTTCGCCCCTACAAGATGAACCGGCTGAGGTCTTCGCTCTGAGTGATGGGTCCGAGCTTGTCGCGGACGAACTTGCCATCAATGGTCACCTTCTTGTTCGGCAAATCCGGGCCGTCGAAGCTCACTTCCTCCACCACTTTCTCGATCACGGTATGCAACCGCCGCGCGCCGATGTTCTGGTTCGTGCGGTTGACTTCAAACGCGATGTCGGCCAGGGCTTCGAGGCCGTCGCGGGTGAAATTCAGCTCAACTCCTTCCGTCCGTAGGAGTTCCGCGTACTGCTTCGGCAACGCGTGCTTCGGTTCGGTCAGGACGCGGAGGAAGTCGGCTTTCGTGAGGTCGGTGAGTTCCACGCGGATCGGGAACCGGCCTTGCAGTTCCGGCATCAGGTCGGCCGGTTTCGACACGTGAAATGCCCCGGCGGCGATAAAGAGGATGTGGTCCGTCTTCACCGGGCCGTGCTTGGTGTTCACGGTCGTGCCTTCCACGACCGGCAGCAGGTCGCGCTGAACGCCCTGGCGCGACACGTCCGGGCCGTGGGATGAACTCGGGCCGCAAACTTTGTCGATTTCGTCGAGAAAGACGATTCCGTGGTTCTCGACGCGCTCGACCGCCTGTTCCACCACCGCGGCGCGGTCGATCAAGGCCTCCGTTTCCTGTTCGAGCAACACCTTGCGGGCGTCCTTCACCGCGAGCTGCCGCGGTTGGGCATTCTTCGGCATCATCTTGTCGAACATGCCCTGCAAATCGACGTCCATGTTCTCCATGCCGAGATTCGAGAAGATCTGAACCGGCGTGGCCTTCTGCTCGACACTCAGTTCCACCATGCGGTCTTCGAGTTCGCCGGCGTCGAGTTTGGCCTTCATCTTGTCGCGGGTGCGCTGCCGGCGTTCCAACTCTTCCTTCTCCTGTTCCGGCTCCCACGGCGTGTTCTTCGGCATCGGCACGAGCAAATCGAGCAGTCGCTCCGTAACCTTTTCACGCGCCTTCTCCTGCACCTTGACGCGCATCTCCTGTCGCACGAGGCCGATCCCGGCTTCGGTGAGATCGCGAATGATGCTCTCGACATCGCGCCCGACATACCCCACCTCGGTGAACTTGGTTGCTTCGATCTTGATGAACGGCGCGCCGACGAGCGCCGCGAGCCGCCGGGCGATTTCCGTCTTCCCGACGCCCGTCGGGCCGATGAGGATGATGTTCTTGGGCGTCACATCGGCGCGCAGTTCGGGCGGTAACTGCTGACGGCGCCAGCGGTTGCGGATCGCGACCGCAACGGCCTTCTTCGCCGCGCCCTGCCCGACGATGTACTTGTCGAGTTCCGCCACGATCTGCTTGGGGGTCATCGAATCGGCCACGGGGTCTCTCCTGGCGAACCCCGGCCGCAAGGCCGGGGGTGTCGAGTGGTTGGGTTACGTCACCCACGGCCAGGCGGGCGGGTGGCGGCCACGGACGCCGGTACG
>CAZBXY010000002.1:0-77404 GCA_964495365.1 uncultured Frigoriglobus sp.
TTGAGGGTGAGTTTACACCACATTCCCGCTGTCCACTATTCGTGGGGAACTTCACCCTGCATCCATACGGAGGTGCAGGATGGGATGGGGAGACTACCGCAAGACCAATGACCTGGGCGCCATAAAGGACGCCGCGAGCGATTTGATCGCCCGCGGGTACGCGGTCTGCGCCTTGGACCCGGAGAGTAAGACGCCGAGCTACGACGAGTGGCCGATCACCTTGCTGACCCCGGACGACTTCGAGCCCGGCGAAGGCATCGGACTCATGACCGGCGCGGTTTCCGGCTCGCCGGGTGACGCGCTCGTCGCCGTCGATCTCGACAGCCGCGACGCCGTACACCGGGCCGACGCGCACCTGCCCGCGACCCCCATGATGGAGGGACGGCGTAGCAAGCCCAACTCGCACCGCTACTTCAGGGTGCCGCTCGGCAGCATCCCGCCGGACCAGCACAGCCACGCGCTGATGTCGGCCGAGGCGTCGGTCGAGAGGTACGGCCACCCCGGCCCCCGCACCCGGCACTTCGCCGGCGTGCTCGACTTGCTCGGGACCGGCGCGCAAGCCGCCTGTCCGCCGACCTTGCACGAGTCGGGCGAGGTCCGGGAGTGGACCGGCGGCAGCCCCGGCGAGCCGGCCGTAGTGCCATATCCCGATCTCCTCTGCGCGGTGGACTCGCTCCTCTCCGCGTGCGGTTACACCGCCAAGAAAAAAGTGGCGGCAACTTCCGCCGTCGCGCCACTCTTCGACCGCGACGCCGACCTCTTCGCCGAGGTGGACTCGTCACTGCGGCACCGAATCACGCGCTACCTCGATAAGTGCCCGCCGGCTGTCTCAGGCGATGGCGGGCACGGCCGGACGTTCGCGGTCGCCTGCGCGCTCGTTTGGGGCTTCGCGCTCGACCCCGAGACCGCGCTCGAACTCCTGGCCGACCACTACAACCCCCGCTGCACCCCACCGTGGAGCATCGCAGAGCTGCAACACAAGGTCGAGGACGCGAACAAGGCGGCCAGCCACCAGAAGCCCCGCGGGTGGCTCCTCAACGGCCCCCGGAAAGCGACGACGCTCACTTTCAGTTCCAAGTGGATCAACGTCTAACTCAGGAGGATCGAGATGCTCGCCAGTCCGAGTCAGAACGGTGAACGTACGCGTACGCGTACGCGCTCTGCCCCGCCTCCACCGCCCCCACCGCCCACTCCAACTCCCCCGCCCACACGCCCGCAGGTTCGACTCTCGGTGGATGAGAGGGTGAGCGAGTCGAAGTACCGGGTTCTCACTCACGTGAGGGAGGCCGCACAGGATTCGGGTCGGGAGGTCCACCGGGACACGATCTCGCTGGACGGCGCGACGGCCCGGACGAAGTACGCCCGCGCGGCCCGAAAGGTCATTCCCGGCGGGGACACGGACGCTATGCAGAGCGAGTTGGAGCGGGAACTGCTCAGGCTCGCGCAAGAGGCGCAAGCCCAGGCGGTCGAAGAGGCAGCCGCTCGCGCGACCGAACCCGCGCCCGCGGTCGTCCCGACCGTGTACGAGATCGGGCAGGAGCGGTTGGCCCAGACGCCCGCTGACATCCGGGAAGAAGCAGCGGATCTGCTGCGGAGCCCGAACCTGATCGACCGCGTGTACGAGCACATCAGGTTGCTGGGCGTGGCTGGGGAGCGGACGCTGGCCCTGGTGCTGTTCCTGATCGGGGTCTCGCGGATGCTCCCGCGCCCCCTCGCCGGCATCGTCCAAGGGCTCTCGTCGTCGGGCAAGTCCTACACCGTCGAAACTGTCGGCGGGATGTTCCCGGAGGAGGCCGTCATCAGGGCCACCGCGATGACGCCGCAGGCGCTCTACCACATGCCCGCCGGCGCCCTCTCGCACCGCTGGGTATTGGCCGGCGAGCGGTCCCGGCGCGAGAACGACGAGCAGGCCGAGGCCACACGCGCGCTCCGGGAGATGCTGTCCGCGGGGCGGCTGAGCAAGTTGATGCCGGTCAAGGAGGACGGGGAGATCGTAACCGTCCTGATCGAGAAAGAGGGGCCCATCGCGTTCTCGGAAACGACGACGCTGACAGAGATCTTCAACGAGGACGCGAACCGCTGCCTGTTGCTTCAGACGGACGAGCGGGACAGTCAGACGCAAGCGGTGCTCGCCGCGACCGCGGCCAAATTCGCCGGCCGCTCGACGACCGGTGAGGTCGAGCGCCTCCGAGCGGTCCACCACGCGCTACAGCGGATGATCCCGTTGGCGGACGTGATCATCCCGTTCGCAGATCCGGTGGCCGTACTGTTTAACACGGCGCGGGTGGAGGCGCGCCGGAACTACTCGCAGCTGATGGCGCTGACCCAGGCCCTCACCCTCTTGCACCACAAGCAGCGCGAAAAAGACGACGACGGCCGGCTCATCGCGACTCGTGCGGACTACACGATCGCCGCCGAGTTGGCCGCAGACTCGATGGCGCGGGCCGTGGGCCGGTTGCCCGACTCCGTCCAGCGGTTCTGGGAACGGCTCCGGCCCCGAGTCGAAAATCGGCACTGGACAACGACCGAAGCGAGAACTGGTGAATCCGTCAACAAGGCAACAACCCAACGATGGCTCGATTTACTACAGGATGCGGGGGTGATTGAAGTTACCGAGCCGGGAAAGGGGAATATGCCGGCCACGTGGCGGGCGTGCCCGCGGCGCAACCCGCCGCGCGGTGCCGACGCCTGTCAGGAAACGCCTCCCGTTCCCCGCCCCGAGGACGTCTTCGCCTCGCCGCACTCGGCCCACTAACCGGCCCCGTTGATGCCGGCGTCGCACCCGCCGTGTGACGCCGGACGCGCCACAGAGACCGCCCGCAGACCCTCACTCTCTTTTATTCGGTGTGCGCCACGCAGTACCGTTCCGCGCCCCCTTAGCCGTGTTCACGCCGACGACACCTGTTTTGGCAGTTGTAATGGCTCGGCGCTTCCTCCTTCTTCGCCGTCACCGGCTTTGTGCCACGCCACCTCGTCGAAATCTCACTTCACAGTACGGAAGGTAGACCCCACGTTCGCTCTGTTCGTGCTTGCGGGCGAGGGTCACTACGCGGTTGGTAATACGGGCGCCATGATGTTTCGAGGGCCCACCGGTCTTGCCTCGCGTGTTCTTGCGGACCACGAAACGGGGTGCCGCCGAGCGCCTCGACCGCGTTGAAGTAGTTCGGCGCCGTGTGCGGCTTCTCCGGATGCGCTTCGCTGACGCCAAACGTCACGGCCACGGTCGCGATCCGCGTCGCGCCGCTGTCGCGGGGCGCGCCGATCGCGACGGAGTTCGACTTCACCGCGGTTGTGATCGACGCCCCCGCCCGGTTCTCGGAGAACAGAAAAACGGCCGCGTCGATGATCGTCGGGTTCGTCGGCGCGACGGTTCAACGATCACGGTGTACCTCAGCATCGTGTCACTTGCTCCCTGGAGTTCGTCTATTCTGGCCACCGGTCGGGGCAGCTATCGCCGGGGGGCAGGCGCGTCGCACGCCGGATGCGCCACACCATGCGCCACACCGAAGGCCTCATTTTCAGGCGTTTCTCACCCAGATTCCGTTCCGTGGCGCACTGTCGCACGGTGGTCACGGAAGCAGAAAACGTGTGCGTTTTTCGTAGCCATCCTCCACCAACCCACCCGCTTGCTTCACCGAAGTTCACGAGCGCGACCGGTGCGGCCTTTTTCTCGGTCAGAGAAGCTCATTGTGCGCAGTCGAAAACTGGTTGAAACGTGCCGTGACTGGCCGTTCGCGATTGCGAGTTTGCCGTGAATGTGGGCTCGGCCGCCAGTTGGCCAGCCTTATTCTTGTCTCGTCGTCACGCCCGCGACGGTGCGCCACAACACGTATCTCCGTGATGGCACTGGCGTTACTGTGTCGCATCCCGCTCTGCGACACGACCGCGCCACACCGAATGCGCCCGCGTTTATCCCCGCTCCACCCCGCAATACGTTGTCACCGAGTATCCCATTAGCCCTGACGCAGAGCACTCGCAACGACCGCCGTAATCACCGACCGAGTGGCGCCCTTTTCTCCCGATCAGTCGTGACAGTGCGGGGCGATTCGAGTACCCTCTTGCCCGCGCCGAACATCCCTTATTCCGCACCACATCGACCACTGACATGAAGGGGGCTAGGATGCCCGCCCGAACTTCAAAAGAGCGTGGCAAAACCCGCGAGGTCGAACCCCTCGACGCGATTACGCCCGACATGATGGCCACTGCGTGCGCCCCTCCGAGGGAAGGCGCCAACCAGGCGCCCCTGGCAACTGCCCCACCTCCGGCAGATCAGGCCGATGGCAGCGTTCCCGGTAGCCCGGCGCGGCAATTACTGGAAGCGCAGGCCGCACGGCTCGACGAGCGGGCCTGGGGGCTTTCTGTTTACGCTTCGCTCGCGCCCTTATTCGGACCGGGCGTTGAAGTGTTCGCGTACAAGTTGTTCCTCGATCGTTTTCTGACCGAGATCGCCCCTTCTGGTCCGATCGAGCGGATGCTGAGCGAACAGCTATTCCTGTCTCATCATATCTTCGGACATTTGTCTGTCAAAGCGATGGGCTGCGGGAATGCTGACGCGGCAAAAGTTTATCTCAGCGCCGCCGCGCGCCTTCTGTGCGAATTCCGACAGAGCGCGGTCGTGTTCAAGGGATTTCGTACCACGCCACCGGCGCCTTCATCGGCAAGCGGCTCGGCGAAACCGCCCGAACCGGAGTTGCCCAAAGTGCAAAGCCACGATCCAGTGGTTGAGCCCGAGGACTCTCCCCCCTGGACAAGCGAACTGAGAAGTAACCGGCTCCGAGGACTCTTCGATGAACCCGTCGAACAAAGCGCCTAACGCCAAGCGGGTGGCTGCCGGACGCCTGAACCGTGCCAAGCGGAAATCGCTCACGCCCGACGGGGCCGAGCGAGTCCGACAGGCCGCGCTCCGCAACCGCCCCTGGGTACATTCCACAGGTCCAAAGACCGCGGAGGGGAAAAAGCGATCCGCTGCGAACGGATTGCGTCGGGCCAAGGGCGGCCAATCAGCGAATGCCGCCCGCCGTGAAGTGGCCGCGCTCCGCGACTTCCTTGCGGCGATGATCGGGGCGCGGCGGGCCGCGGTGCCCACCAATAGCCCAGACCCTGGCTCGACGCCGTCGCGGTAATCAGGATGGAAATGGATCGTTTATCGTGTTAGCGGAGGTTCTGGCGCGACGGAAAACTGGAGCAGGCTCGTCAGTTCACCGACCGCCGGAGGTCGAAGATGGAACGCCCATTCGAGATCCAAGAACCGGACGTACCTCGTCGCGGAAGGCGCAAGAAGGGGCTGTCGCGGGCGAAACGGCGCCCGGCCCCGCGGCTCGACCCGGACACCCGGAACGCCCTCCAGTGGCTCACCCGACAACTCGCTGCGGCAGATCCCGAGCGGCGCCGCGAACTGGTCGCGGGCGTTCGGGCCAGGTCGGCCCCGCCCGCGCTGGTCGCGATCATTGACGCTGTCTTGGGAGCGTTCTTGCGTTCCCAGAACAGCGTCGCCCGAACCGGACTCGCTGACGCCCTCGTCATGCTCGGCCCCGGCGCGGTCAACAGTCTCGTTCTGGCCCTTCTCAAGGCGAAGAAGGACTGGCAGCGAGAGTCGCTGGTCGGGATACTCGCGCGCGTCGGACCCACGCTTCCGAGAGGTGAGCGGGTCGCGCTTCTCTTCCACCTGTGCTCACTCACCGGGCCGGTGGGAGGCCCCGAGCCCGTCGCGGGAATTAACCGGGCGGTCGCCGCCATCCGGCTCTCGCTCGATCAAGATCCGAACCCCTGAGGACGACATGCCCACTCGCACAAAGCCCACCTGTACGACCACAGACGACTCGGGCGCCCGTGACCGAGCCGTCCGCCTGGCCGACACTCTCCAGACCGCGAGCAAGGATTTCAACGGGCTCGGAGAGCTGCCGGCCGGGCCGGAGCGCGAGCGCTTGGTCCGCGCCGTCCACGCGCTGGCGGCCGTCGCGGTTCCCTGGCTGGCCTCTTTCTCCAAGCGGCGCCGGAGCAAACGTCCGTCACCGGGGGTGACGACCGGCTGGGTGGGGTGTGACTGAATCCCCTGGCCCGTCCCCTTCGGACAAGACCCCGTTTCCTCGACCCCCTCCGGCGCAGAACACTGTGGGATTGACGCGCAGCGGTTCGAGCCGGCGCGGGCGACCGCACGGAACTGACGCGCAGGTGCTGGCCTGTCCCCTCGCCCGAAGGCCCGATGACATTTCCGGTTCCTCCTCCGGGCCGTTCACTGCGCCGGAAGCGCGGATGTTTCGACCACCGCGCTATGCTTCGGTTGAGCACTCTGGTAAACTCACTCACCATCTCCTTCCGCTCATCGTTGGAATGTGAACGATGGCCAAACTGAGCGGGTCCGTGATGGCACCGAAGGGTGCAGTGGTTCCGCACGTCGCAGATCCCGGTCTTCCGGAAACGGACGGGAAATGCGGCCGGAATTGTCGAAGACCGACGACGCGACGGAAGTAAGGAGGCGCAGCGACCGCGCAACCGGTCGCACAACCCGGGGCTGCCCGCCCGCAGGCGCGGGGCCGAACATGCTCAAACTCGCTGACATCAAGCCCGGTCTGGCGCTCATCGGGGTCGAGCCGAGCCTCGTCGTCACCGCGGCCGCCGTGGTCCCCATCAGCGCGGACGCGGTCCAGCTCTTCTACAAGACGCCCGACGGGTCGGTGAAGGAGCGGCTGCTGAGCGCCGCCGACGAGCCGAACATCGCGCTCGCGACCGTCGAACGCCCGTGGTCGTTCGACGGCGACCCGGCCGCGTTCCAGCTCGCGTGCGAGGCCAAGCGGATCGACCTCGCGTTCCTGTTCGACCCGATGATGGCGGTCCACACATCGAATGTCGAGCCGCTCCCGCACCAGATCACCGCCGTCTACGAGTCGATGCTCCCCCGCCAGCCGCTGCGGTACGTCCTCGCCGACGACCCCGGCGCCGGCAAGACCGTGATGGCCGGACTGTACATCCGCGAACTCATTATGAGGGCCGACGCGCGGCGCATCCTGATCGTCGCGCCGGGCAGTCTCGTCGAGCAGTGGCGGGACGAGTTGTACGAGAAGTTCGGCCTGGAGTTCCGCATCTACTCGACCGCACTGGAGGAGTCCTCCCCAAGCGGCAACCCATTCGAGGACCACCACCAACTCATCGTCCGGCTTGACCAGTTGTCTCGCGACGAGGAGGACGGGCCGAGCGAGAAGGTGCCGGGTCCGCTCCAGAGCAAGTTGTGCGCGGCGGGCTGGGACCTGGTCGTCTGCGATGAGGCCCACAAACTTGCGGCCCACTTCTTCGGTAGCAAGCTGGAGAAAACTGGGCGGTTCCGGTTCGCAGAGCGGCTCGGCCGGGACACCCGCCACCTTTTGCTGATGACCGCCACCCCGCACAACGGCAAGGAGGAGGACTTCCAACTGTTCCTGTCGCTGCTCGACGGCGACCGGTTCTACGGCAAGTTCCGCGAGAAGGTCCATAAGTCCGATGTGTCCGACCTGATGCGGCGGATGGTCAAGGAGGAGCTGCTCAAGTTCGACGGGACGCCGCTGTTCCCGGAGCGCAAGGCGTACACGGTCAACTACCAACTCTCCGATGCCGAATCGGCCCTGTACGAGGCGGTCACGCACTACGTACAGACCGAGATGGGGAAGGCCGACCAGCTCGCCGGAGCCCGCAAGGGGTCGGTCGGATTCGCGCTGACCACCCTCCAGCGGCGGCTCGCGTCCAGCCCGGAAGCGATTTACCAGTCGCTCCGCCGGCGCAAGGACCGACTGTCCGAGCGGCTGCGCGACGCGAAGAGCGGCACGCGCGGGAAGGCGGTGCTCGCCGAGGCCCTCGGGGCGGTGCCGGAGGACGACGACGACCTGAACGCTGACGAGCAGGAGACGCTCGAAGAGAGCCTCGTCGATCAGGCGACGGCGGCAAAGACGATCACGGAACTGGAGGCCGAGATCACGATCCTGCAGGGGCTCGAAGCGCAGGCGAAGGCGGTCGTCGTGTCCGGGCAGGACCGCAAGTGGGACGAGCTGTCGAAGCTACTCCAGAACAACCCGGAGATGCGCGACGCTTCCGACCGGCAGCGGAAGATCATCATCTTCTCCGAGCACCGCGACACGCTCAACTACCTGCACGAGAAGATCACCGGCGTCCTCGGCACCCCGGACGCCATCGTCACCATCCACGGCGGCACCCACCGGGACGAGCGCCGCAAGTCCCAGGCGCTGTTCCGCTCCGACCCGGACGTGCGCGTCCTCATCGCCACCGACGCCGCCGGCGAGGGCGTGAACCTTCAGTGCGCCCACCTCATGGTCAACTACGACCTACCGTGGAACCCCAACCGGCTCGAACAGCGGTTCGGGCGCATCCACCGGATCGGCCAGACCGAGGTGTGCCACCTGTGGAACCTCGTCGCCAAGGAGACGCGCGAGGGCGACGTGTACCACCGGCTGCTGGAGAAACTGCAGACCGAGAGCGAGGCGCTCAAGGGACGGGTGTTCGACATCCTCGGCGAGGTGTTCGAGGACACGAGCCTGAAGGAGCTGCTCATCCAGGCCGTTCGGTACGGCGACCAGCCGGAGGTCCGCTCCCGGCTCACGAAGCGGATCGACGTGGCGCTCGACCGCGACCACCTGAAATCACTCCTCGACCGCAACGCGCTGGCCCAGGAGACGATGTCCGCGGACCGGCTGTTCCGGGTGAAGGAGGAGATGGAGCGGGCCGAGGCGCGGCGACTCCAGCCGTACTTCGTGCGGTCGTACTTCCTCAAGGCGTTCGACCAACTCGGCGGCACGATCCACAAGCGCGAGGCCGAGCGGTACGAGATCACCAACGTCCCGGCCACGATCCGCGAGCGGGACCGGCGGTTGAGCGGGCGCAACCGGCGCGAGCAGGAGCCGATCCTCAAGCGGTACGACCGGATCGCGTTCACTAAGGACGCCCTGCAGCCGGTCGAGAAGCCCGGGCTCGCCCGTGCCGTGCTCATGCACCCCGGTCACCCACTGATGCTGGCGGTGACCGACATGCTGCTCGAAAAGAACGCCAACCTCCTGCGCCGCGGGACGGTCTTGCTCGATCCGGCGGACGAGGGCGTGGCGCCGTGGCTCTTGTTCCTGCTCACCCACGAGGTGAAGTCCGGCGACGGCACCACCCTCTCCAAGCGGATGCAGTTCATTCGCGTGAACCCGGACGGCTCGGCGGCGTTCGCCGGGTGGGCGCCGCACCTCGACCTCGAACCTCTGCCCGACTGGGAGGTGGACGGGGTCGCCGCGGTCACCCGCCCGGACCACCCGCTGCGCCAACTCCTCGACGCGCCGTGGGTGCGCACCGACCAGGAGCAGCGGGCCGTCGCGCTGGCCGCGGCCACGCTCGTGCCGCAGCACTTCAAGGAGGTGGCCGACCGCCGGATCGAACACGTCGAAAAGACACTCACCGCGGTCCACGAGCGACTCACGAAGGAGATCAAGTTTTGGGAGGACCGGTGGCTCAAACTCAAGGAAGAGAAGTCCGCCGAGAAGGACGTGCGGCTGAACCTAGACAACGCCAAGCGGACGCTCGACGACCTGCAGGGGCGACTCGAAACTCGCCGAACGGAACTGCAGGCGATGCGGCACGTCCAGAACGGAACGCCGGTCGTTCTCGGCGGTGCTCTCGTGGTTCCGGTCGGGCTGTCGCGACAGCTCCGGGGCGAGGCGCCGGCCCCGTCGGCCGCTGACGTTGCCGACGCCGCGGCCCGCAAGCGGATCGAGACCATTGCGATGAAGGCGGTCATGGACGCCGAGAAGGCGAAGGGACACCACGTCGTCGATGTGTCGGCCGAAAAGTGCGGGTGGGACGTCACGTCGTACCCGCCGAGCGCCGGCGGCGGCACCCCCGACCCGCTGCACATCGAGGTGAAGGGCCGCGTCAAAGGCGCGACCACGATAACCGTTACGCGCAATGAGATCCTGTACGCCTTCAATCAGGGCGACAAGTTCGTGCTCGCCATCGTGTTCGTGAAGCCGGATGATTCGGTCGAAGGCCCATACTACCTGCGGAACCCGTTCCAAAAGGAGCCGGACTGGGGCGCGGCCAGCGTGAACTACCTGATCGCCGAACTGCTCAAGCGCGCGGGTGGGAAGTGATGCGAAAAATACCACCCGCGGGGATACCGGAGGACCAGCTCACGGCCGAACCCACGGTCGTTGGTCTCGACGTAGCGGTCAACAGGAAGAAAGGGCTCCGGTGTTCGATCCGGACCCAACGCGACGTTTGGGAGACGACCCTGAAGCTGAAGGAGCCGGTGCGGCTGAGCCGAGAGTACCCGCATGTTGATATTCCACTCCCGACCGGTGGGGTGACCGCGGCTTTTCTCCGTTCGACTTTCGACATCGCACCGGGCGTGGCGACGTCGCTGTCGCGAGTACTTGCACAGTCGAAGTGTGTCGCGATTGATGCTCCGGCGGCCTTTGCGACTGGCGAACGAAGAACGTGTGAAACCAGATGGCACAATCACATCATCGAGAAGATCAAACCCAGCGAGGGAGGGATTTTTTGGACGCCCCGACAAAGCGATATGGACGCTCTGTTCTCGCTGTACTTTTCCGGTGAGGATCGCTGCCAGCTCGCGACCGAGCAGTTGACCACCTTGGGTCAGTCTCTTTGGATGATGGTCGGCTTCTGGCTGCACGAGGTGTTCCGGAAGGTCGGAATCCGAACCATTGAGGTATTCCCAGCGGCCCTCCGCGCGGTGTGCCGACACATCGCCACCTCCTCGTTCGCGGACGATCTGCTTCAAGACTTTGTGGCTTGGGGAGGTGTGGCCGAGGACTACTCGGACTTCATGCGGACCAAGAGCGAAACCAACGACGCGGCGATCTGCTGTTTCACCGCCTACCTGTGGACCCAACAGAAGACGGAAGAGCTTCATCCCGGCGAGATCGTCGTGCCGATCCACCGCGGCGCGAGGTTTCATCCCGTCGCGGTCGAGCCCGCAACTTCACCTGAACCCGCCCGGATACCATGACGCCGACCCAGCCCGTTATCTCTCCCAAAAAGCTGATCGAAGTCGCCCTTCCGCTGGACGCCATCAACAAGGCCGCCGCGAAGGAGAAGTCGATCCGCCACGGACACCCGTCCACGCTGCACCTCTGGTGGGCGCGGCGTCCGCTGGCAGCGGCGCGCGCCGTCATCTTCTCGCAACTCGTCCACGACCCCGAAGACCTGTGGCGGTGCAAGAACCCCGGTCAGGAGCCGAACAACCAGGAGAAGGGCCACTGGACGAAGGCCCGCGCCAAGCTGTTCAAGATCATCGAAGATCTGGTGCTGTGGGAGAACATCACCAACGAGACGGTGCTGAACGCGGCCCGCGAGGAGATTCGGAAATCGTGGCGCGAGACATGTGAACTGAACAAGAATCACCCACAGGCGAAGGAGTTGTTCGATCCGTTGAAAATGCCTGGGTTGCACGACCCGTTCGCTGGCGGTGGCGCTATCCCGCTTGAAGCCCAGCGGCTCGGGTTGAAAGCGTATGCCAGTGATCTCAACCCCGTCGCGGTGCTCATCAACAAGGCGATGATCGAGATACCGCCCAAGTTCGCGGGCAAACCGCCGGTGCATCCGCGCGACGAGAACCTCATGGAGGTTTGGGACGGCGCAGCAGGGCTCGCGGAGGACGTGCAGTTCTATGGCCACTGGATGCGTGACGAGGCATCCAAGCGGATTGGGCATTTGTACCCGTTGGTTGAGATCACGAAGGAGATGGCGAAGGAGCGACCGGACCTGAAGCCGTACGTCGGCGAGGAGTTGACCGTCATCGCGTGGCTGTGGGCGCGGACGGTGAAAAGTCCGAACCCGGCGTTCTCGCACGTTGATGTCCCACTGGCGAGCACGTTCATCCTGAGCAGCAAGGCGGGGAAGGAAGCATATGTGCAACCGGTCAAGGATGGCGATGGTTATCACTTCACGGTGAAGGTCGGCAAGTTGCCGGAGATCGCCAAAGCGGGCACGACAGCGGGGAAGCGCGCGGGGTTTATCTGTCTGATGTCGAAGGCACCGATGGACTACAACTACCTCCGCAAAGAGGGGCAGTCAGGACGGATGGGTAGCAAGCTGATGGCGGTAGTCGCCGAAGGCCCAAAAGGTCGTGTTTATTTGACACCAACAGTGGATTCTGAAATAGCGGCGGCGCAAGCGCAGCCGACGTGGTGCCCCGACCTTGCCATCAACTATCACCCTCGTGACATCAAAACTCAGATCTACGGACTGACAACGTACGGTCATCTCTTCACCGCACGCCAAATGATGACACTCACGACGCTCTGCGACCTCGTAGGCGAGGTGCGGGAGCGGATTCGCAAAGACGCGGTCGCAGCCGGCTTGCGAGACGACGCCCTTGGCCTTGCCGCGGATGGAACTGGCGCGTCCGGATACGCAGATGCTGTGGGGTTATATTTGGGAATGTGTGTCTCAAAATTGAGCGCGTACCACTGCTCAATCGCAACTTGGCGAGCCACTGAGGGAAAGAGCGCGAGAGCGTTTGGCCGCCAAGCGATCCCGATCACCTGGGACTACGCGGAGTGCAATCCATTCGCTGAGGCTGGTGGAGAGATCCGCGGCGCGATAAACGATTGTGCGACGGTCCTGAACACCTTGCCAACTCACACACTCGGTCAGGTGACGCAAATTGCAGCGCAAACCGATTCGCAGGTAGTGAGCCAAGGGAAATACATTTCAACCGATCCCCCCTACTACGACAACGTCGGCTACGCCGATCTCTCGGATTTCTATTACGTGTGGCTTCGTCAATCGCTTCGTGCGATTTTTCCGGGATTGCTATCGACGATTGCTGTCCCGAAGTCTGAAGAACTCGTGGCAACCCCCTACCGACACGGCAACAAAGAGGACGCAGAAGCCTTTTTCCACGAAGGCATGACCAACGCGATGCAACGGCTCGCGTTGCAAGCTCATCCCGCTGGTCCAATCACGATTTACTATGCGTTCAAGCAGTCCGAAACTGAGAACGAGACAGGAACCTCTTCGACCGGCTGGGAAACCTTCCTTGAGGCTGTGTTGAGGGCAGGATTGTTGTTGACTGGCACTTGGCCGATGCGCACAGAGTCATCGGTCGGGCTAAAGAACAAGATGAACTCACTCGCGTCGTCCGTCATCCTCGTTTGCCGACAGCGCCCCGCAAACGCCGGCACGATTGACCGCCGCAAATTCCAGCGTCTGCTCAACGAGGCGCTGCCGCTGGCCCTCGATGCGATGACCCGCGAGAGCGAGGGGCTGCACTCGCCGGTCGCGCCTGTCGATTTGTCGCAGGCAATCATCGGCCCCGGCATGGCGATCTTCAGCCGCTACGATGCCGTACTGGAAGCCAACGGCGAACCGATGACCGTCCGCACGGCGCTGCAGCTCATCAACCGCTTCCTCGCTGAGGACGACTTCGACAAGGACACGCAGTTCTGTCTCCACTGGTTCGAGCAGTGCGGGTGGGAGAGTGGCAAGTTCGGCGACGCGAACACGTTGGCCCAGGCCAAAGGCACTGCGGTGGAGGGCGTGAAGTTCGCCGGAGTGATCGAGTCCGGCGGCGGCAAGGTGCGACTCCTCCGCTGGCGCGAACTCGACTCCGAGTGGGACCCGGCCACGGACCCGCGCATCCCCGTGTGGCAGGTGCTGCACCAACTGATCCTCACGTTCGACACCGAGGGCGACAGCGGCGCGGCGAAGATCTACGCCCACCCGAAGGTCACCGCCCAAGCCGAGTCCGCCCGTCAACTTGCCTACCGGCTCTACACGCTCTGCGAGCGCAAGGGGTGGGCCGAAGACGCGCGGGCCTACAACGAAATCGTCACCGGCTGGAGCGGCATCGAGAGCGCCGCCGCCAAGGTTCCACAGCTGAAACAAGGCACCCTGTTCGACGTGGAGTAGCGCCCGTGTCGCCCGATCCGTGTGACAACCGCCTCGCCCTCGGCTACGGCAGCGCGTGGCACCTGCTGCGCTGCCTCGGCTGGCGACGTGATCTGTTTAGCTGCACCGTTGCCGAGCAACTCGGCGTGACGAACGTGACTTGGCTCGACTTCCCGGCAAGCGCCGGGAGCAGGCTCTACCCCACGGGCGCGCCGATCCGAGACGACGAGTGGCGGCGGATCGACTTCATCGAGGACGAAGAGATTCGCCGCGAGTACGGCGGGTTCTGGCCGGGTCGGGGGAACCAGCAGAACTGGGACGCGATCGGTCGGGCGGACTTCGGCGCCGGCGCGGAGTGGTTGCTCGTGGAGGCCAAGGCCCACCCCGGCGAGATCAGCGGCAGTGGAACGGGGGCGAGCGAAGACGGCGGTCGTCCGAAAATCCGTGACGCATTCCGCGCCGCGCTCGGAGCGCTCGGCTACCCGCCGGACGAAGCGGCCGTCCGGGCGGAAGTGTGGCTGACCGGCTACTACCAGTACGCGAACCGACTTGCCACGCTCTACTTCCTCAGATCACGGAAACAACCGATCCCTGCTCGGTTGGTCATGCTCTACTTTTGTGGTGACGAACACCCCAGCACCGGGTCACGGCCGGCCTCCCGCGCAGAGTGGCAGCCGTACCTCACGCCGATCAAAAACGCCCTCGGCCTCTGCGGGAGTAGCGAACTGGAAAGTCGGGTTCACGAGGTTTTCGTGGACGTGAACTTGGCGTGCGGATTCACGCCACAGGGATCTTCGGAACACCAAACGTAATCGAGACGAGCCCATGTCACACAAACCCTGGCGTGAAATCGCCGTCCCGCACGCGGACGTGCTGAAGGGTACGTTCCAGCAGGCCGAGTTCGCCGCCGACATCACCGCGGTCCACTCGGGCAAGGCGCCGCACGAGTACCAGGACGCCGCGGCGTTCTTCGACCGCACGTACATCACCGAGGGGATGCGGCTACTGCTCACCCAGGTCGCGCAGCGTCTCAGCGGCAAGGGCGGCGAGCCGGTCATCCAGCTTCAGACGGCGTTCGGCGGGGGCAAAACCCACACGATGCTCGCGGTGCTGCATTTGGCGACGCGGAAGGCGCCGCTGTCGGACCTACCGGGCGTCCCGACCTTGATCGAGAAGGCCGGGCTGATGGACGTGCCGCAGGCCCGCGTCGCGGTGATCGACGGGACGGCGCACGCGCCCGGTCAGCCGTGGAAGCACGGGCGCACGACGGTGAAGACGCTCTGGGGCGAGCTGGCGTGGCAGCTCGGCGGCGGCGACGGGTTCGGGATGGTGAAGGAGGCCGACGCGAACGGCACGTCACCCGGCAAGGACGTCCTGCGGGCCCTCCTGGAGGCGTTCGCACCGTGTGTCGTGCTGATGGACTAGTTGGTGGCGTACATCCGCCAGTTCCCCGCGGGCCAGGCGCTGAGCGGCGGGACGTTCGAGAGCAACATCTCGTTCGTGCAGGCGCTCACCGAAGCGGTCAAGCTCGTTCCGACCGCTATCATCCTCGCCTCACTCCCCGAGAGCGACCCGACCAAGGACAAGAACAACGTCCAGGTCGGTGGCGAACGCGGGCTGCTCGCCCTCCGCGCGCTGGAGAACGTGTTCGGCCGAGTGCAGGCGCTCTGGAAGCCGGTCGGCACCGAGGAGGCGTTCGAGATCGTGCGCCGGCGGCTGTTCGAGCCGGTGAAAGACACCAAGGCCCGCGACACCGTCTGTCGGGCGTTTGCCGACGCGTACGTCGCCGAGGGGGCGAAGCTGCCGGGCGAGACGCAGGAGGGGAAATACTTCAACCGGCTGTGCCAGGCGTACCCGATCCACCCGGAGGTGTTCGACCGGCTGTACGAGGACTGGTCCACCATCGACGGGTTCCAGCGCACCCGCGGCGTCCTCAAGCTGATGGCCAAGGTGATCTCGCGGCTCTGGAAGGCGGGCAACAAGGACCTGATGATCCTGCCGGGGAGTCTGCCGCTCGACAGCGGCGACGTGCGGAACGAGATGACGTACCTCTTGCCGCCCGGCTGGGACCCGGTGATCGAGGGCGACATCGACGGCGACCGCGCCGAGACGACGGAACTGGAGCAGAAGGAGTCGCGGCTCGGCCAGGTCCAGGCCGCCCGCCGGGTGGCCCGGACGCTGTTTCTCGGCACCGCACCTTCCTGTGTGGCGACCAAGCCGGGCATCCGCGGACTCGACCGCGCGCGGGTGTTGCTGGGCTGCCTGCAACCGGCCCAGACGTCAGCCGTCTACGCCGACGCTCTCGATCGACTCGCCGACCGGCTGCACTACCTGAACAGCACTGGCGACAAGAAGGACGACACGACCCGGTATTGGTTCGACACCCGGGCCAACCTGCGGCGGGAGATGGAGGACCGCAAGCGCCGGTTTGACGCCAACACCGACGTCCGCAACCGCCTGCAGGAGGTGGCGAAGAAGGTGTTCGCCGGGGCGTCGCTCTTCGACGGCGTCCACACGTTCACCCCGCACGCCGACGTGCCCGACGACAGCGCGCTGCGGCTCGTCGTGCTCCCGCCGGAGGCGGCGTACTCGCGGGAGGAAAACCGGCAGGTGACCGACCTCGTGCTGGAGTACCTGCGGGGCCACGGCGCCCAGCCCCGGCACCGGGCGAACCGCCTCCTGTTCGTCGCCGCCGACGCCGGGGTACTGGGCCGCCTGCGCGACGCCGCCCGCACGGCGATGGCGTGGGAGAGCATCGTCGAGGACGTGGACGAGGGGCGGCTGAACATCGACCAGAACCAGCGCAAGCAGGCCGAGAAGGAGGCAAAGGCCGCGGCCGACGTGCTCCCGCGGGCCGCCCGCGAGTGCTTCAAGTGGCTGCTCTGCCCGGTGCAGGACGACCCGAAGGCGACTTCCCCGAAGGTCGAGCTGCACCCGCTCAACACCACGAGCGGCACGGCCGCGGGCGAACTGGAGCGGGTGTGCCGGGAGAACGCGCTCGTGATCGAGACGTGGTCACCGATCCACCTGCGGACGGAGCTGAAGTCTCACTACTGGAAGGCGGACAAGCCTGCGGTCGGTGCGCTGGCGTTCTGGGAAGACACGCTCCGCTACCTGTACCTCCCGCGGCTAAAGTCGCGCGACGTGCTGGCGGCGGTGGTCCGCAGCGGCACGGCGGGCACGGACTTCTTCGGCACCGCTTTCGGCCAGTCCGGCGGAAAGTACGAGGGGTTTCAGTTCGGCGACGGCAACGTCTCGCTCAACGACACGCTCCTCCTGATCGAGCCGGAGGCCGCGAAGCAGTACGCGCTGGAGCAGAAGAGCGCGGCCGAGGAGAAGCCGGCCGACACGGGCGGCGGCTCGGGTCCGGCCTTGGTCACGGACACCGGCGCCAAAACCGCCGATGCCGGTAAGGCGGGCAAGTCCGGCTCCGGCACGGTCGCCGTACAGAAGCCCAAGTCGTTCCGCGGGACGGTGGAGGTGCCCGCGGCGACCGCGAAGTCCCGACTCGTCACCATCGCCGAAGAGATCATCAATCTGCTGGGGTCGGATAAGGACGCCAAGATCCGCATCACGCTGGAGATCGACGCCGAGTTCCCGCAGGGGGCGAGCGACACCATCCGCCGCGGGGTGAGCGAAAACGCCGGCCAACTGGGGTTCAAGACGAAGGACTGGGAGTAACAGCGTCTCCGCTCTGAAGTCCCGACAGCCCAGGGCTCCGTACCCACGCCCACGAAACCGACGCGCGTCGCGCCGGCGGCCGCGCTCCGCGCCACGCAGACGGACGTGTCGCAGTTCATGCGTCTGGAGCAGTGCGAGCAGCTCCTGTGACCGCGCCTGTCCGAGGGCCGGTCAGAAGTTCCTGTAATTGCCCCAATCAGTATTCGGGTTTACCATCAAATAGCTCCGTTGATCCCGCCGAGGCACGCGGGGAACTCGTGGGTTTCTCGCTCCCGCGTCGTGCCGAATCGACCCGAACTCGGCAGCGATTCGGATGTCCTTCCAGTCGCGACAGCATTATTTCGGTGGGCGCCCATGGCACGCATGATCCCGAAGACGCCGCCGACCTTCCACGGCAGCCAGGGCGAGGAGCGGATCTTCCGCGCCCTGCGAGCGCTGCCCGACGAGGTGGTCGTCGTCCACTCGCTGCGGTGGCTCCACCCGGGCAACATCCGCGCCCTCGCCGGCCAATTGGGCGCGCAGGGTGAAGGCGACTTCGTCCTGTTCGACCCCGCCCAGGGGATCATGGTCGTGGAGGTGAAAGGCGGAGACGTGTGGTGCGAGGACGGCGAGTGGCGCCAGCGGAACCGCAAGACCAACCACGTCGGGACCATCTGGCCGGAGGTTCAGGCCAGCGACACCGCGCACCGCATCCGGCTGGAGGTGACCGAGAAGATCCCCGACGCCGGCAAACTGCTCTTCTGCCACGCCGTCTGGTTCCCCGACGGCACCGTGGACCGCAGCCAGCTCCCCATGAACTGTCACCCCGACGTGACCTTCGACGGCGAGGACGTGGCCCGCCCGCACTTGGCCCTTCAGCGCGCGTTCCGGTACTGGCACACGATGTTTCCCGGCCGGCGTGGGGCCGAACCCGAACTCGTGAAACGCGTCCTCGCCGTCCTCGCGCCCACGCTCTCGGTCGTGCCGTCCGTCCGCCAGAGAGTGGACGAACGTGAGGAGCTGTTCGTTCAACTCACGCGGGAGCAGTCGCGCGTCCTCGACTTCCTCGATGAGCAACTCCACGCCGCCGTCCTCGGGGCCGCCGGGACGGGTAAAACCCTGTTGGCCGTCGAGAAGGCGCGGCGCCTGGCGTCGCCGACGCAACCGGTTCTGTTCCTCTGCTACAACTCGGCCCTGCGCGACCACCTCGAACGCCACCACGCCCAGCCGAACGTCCGCTACCATACGTTTCACGGGCTCGTGCGGGAACTGATGGGGCCGGGAGGAACTCTGGACGACGCGACCGCCGCCTTGATCGCGCGCCTGACCGACGACGGGCCGGTGCCCTACGACCACCTCGTCATTGACGAGGGACAGGATTTTCAGCGCGACTGGTTGGAGTGTCTGCGCTACCGGTTTCGCGACAAGGCGTTTTACGTCTTCTACGACCGGTACCAGGCCGTTCAGGGTGAGAAGGACACGAGCTGGCTTGCCGAAGTTCCTTGCCGGCTCATCCTGACGAAGAACTGCCGCAACACGGACCCGATCGCCAAAGTCGCCTACCGGGCGGGCGGTCTCAAACTCACCCCCAACCTGGGCGTCACCGGCCCACCGCCCGCGATCCACACGGTGGCCGATCACGCCGGGTCGGTCGCGCTGACGACCGCACTCGTCGAGAAGGCGTGCGCGCTCCACCACACGCCCCCACACGACATCGCGGTCTTGAGCTTGAAGACTATTGACGAGGGAAGCCCGTGGCGGGTCGAGCGGCTCGGCGGCCAGCGAACCTCGGAGAAGCCGCAGGCGAGCCACGTGACCGTCACGACGGCGCGGCGATTCAAAGGACTGGAGGCCGCGCTGGTCGTGGTCGTCGATGTCGATTTCGCCCAGGCGACGAATGAGGAGTGGCGGCGGCTGTTGTACGTCGCGTGCTCGCGTGCGCGGCACGCGGTACACATCGTCACGACGACCCCCGAGTCAGCTCTCGGCGACGCGATGCGCGTCCTCGCCGGGAGCGACAAAGTGCGGGCGAGCTGGCGGGCCTTGTCGCGACACCTGAGCGCACGTCTGGGAGGGCCGAACGATGATCCGTTCCACGAACCGGGAACTTGACGAGTACGCGCTGATCCGTCAACCGAAACACGTCGCCAAGGTGTGGGCCGCCATCGAGGCGGCGCTGCCGTCGTACTGGGACAAGTTCGTCGAGAGCGAGCGGAAGTCCGACGCGATGTCCGAACTCTTGGCCAAGCACGGCAAGAAGGCGCCGCCGGCCAAACCCGGCCAAACGGTCATCGCGCCGGTGTTCGAGAAAGCCATCAAGGAGTACGAGAAGGAGGCCGACCGCTACCGGAACTTCTTCGACCCGGCGGCGATGGAGGAGTACCGCGACGACCCGAACGCCTTCAAGCAGGGGCTCTCGCGGGACGTGCCCGTCATCGCCAACACGCTGCGCCAGCGAAATGCGGAACTGAAGGAGTGGCAGATGCACTTCCGCGCGGCCCGGGCGAACGACCTCCTCGCAGTCTTCTCCAACGTTCTGGACTTCCGGGAGGAGTGGTCGGAATCGCACCCGCCCGACGAGTACGCCGGGTACGACGCCCTTGAGGCGTTCGAGCTCGATCCGCTCGACAACGACGAGGCCATGAACATGCAGAACGTTATCGGGATGGGCATCAAGAGCAACGTGCTCTACCACCTCGACCCGCAGCGCCTGCCCGCCCGCGGGCAGAGAGCGCTCTACGGTCTGTACTTCCTGTCCGGCCGGTCCCCGTTCGGCCTGCCGAGCGACACGTCCGAGTTCCTGATGATTAACGACCCCGCGCACACGACAGACGACAGCATCATCATGGACCAGAACTACTGGTACCCGTACGGGCTGTTCTCGCTGTACGCCCTGCGGGTGTTCCGGTGGATCGACGCTCACATGTCGGCCGGGAATGTCACTCTCGACCGGACGCATCGTTACGTCTACGTGCAGCGGTTCTTTGAGGCCGTCTGCGCCCAACACGCGGAAGACTTGAAGACGATGCGCAACCACGAGCGGTTCGAGGTGCCCGGATGAAGTCTCGCTTCAAGGTAACGCCCGACGAGGCGCTGGCGAAGCTGCTCCCGAAAGGACACACGTTCCGCGACCGCCAGCGGGAGGCGGTGGAGCGCGTCTGGGAGGGACGTTCGTCACTCGTGCTGATGCCGACGGGAACGGGCAAGTCGCTCGTCTACCAACTCCCCGTCCTCGCATCCGGCGGCGTTGGGATCGTCATTTCGCCCCTGATTGCGCTGATGCAGCAGCAGGCCAGGACTCTCCAAGACCAAGGGGCGCAAGTGCTCTCGTTGGGCGGGGCCGACGCACGCGAGGCGCAGGAGAGTCTACGCAAGTTCCCCTGGACGACCGGGCCGGGGTTCCTGTTCGTGTCGCCCGAGCGTGCCGAGACCGACGGCTACCTGGAGCACGTCCTGCGGCGGCACCGCGACAACATCGTGCTCGTCGCCGTCGATGAGGCCCACTGTATTTCGCAGTGGGGGCACGACTTCCGCCCGGAGTACAAGGCCATTCCGGGCTTCCTCGACCGGGCCTTCGGGCGCGGCTCGTGGCCGGTGGTTCTGTGTCTGACTGCGACGCTCGACGCCCACAACCAGGCCGAGGTGCTGACCGATTTTCGCCTCGGGGAGGAGGACGTGATCCGAAGTCGCAACATGCTCCGGACCAACCTCGACCTCTCGTTCCGTGTGTTCGAGAACAGGGACGAGAAATTGAAGGGTTTGGAGGCGTTGCTCGAAGCTCACCGCGGAGAGAAGGTCATCGTCTACACGCACCTGAAGCAGAACAAGACGCAGGGGACGGGCGCGCTGGCCGAGCGGTTCCGCGGGCGCGGGTTCCGGTGCGCTCACTTCGACGCCGACCTGCCAATGGCCCAGAAGGAGGAAACCCTCCTCAAGTTCGCCTCCGGCGAGGTCGAGTTGGTATTCGCGACCGGGGCGTTCGGCATGGGCGTCGATATCCCGGACATCCGCGGCGTGATCCACTTCCTGCTGCCGGAGTCGCTGGAGCAATACTACCAGGAGGTGGGCCGTGCCGGCCGCGACGGCAAGTCCGGGTTCGGCGTCCTGCTACACACCGCGATCAACGCGAAGGTGAGGCGCGACCTGATTCGTCAGGCGTGTCGAACCGAAGCAGAGGTGCGCGAGGTCTGGGACAACGTCTGTCAGGTCGGGCAGAGTTCCCTCCGGACCATTAGCCCCTGGACCGAGTTTCAGGGGAAGGACGACGAGCACGCCCTCTTCTACGCGTTCCAACGGCACGGTGCCCTGACCGTAGTCGCCCGCGGCCCCGGCCGGTTGCGCTGCTTCGAGGCCCGTGACGGCGAGGGCGCGGCCCTTTTGAACCGGCTGAGCGCCGCGACAAAGACCGGGAACACCACCGCGGCGATCCGCTCTCTCGGCCTCGACCCCGACAAGACGATGAACGAGCTGTTCGACCTCTACCACCGCGGGGCGATTAAACTCACGCTGAGTCCCGACAAGACGTTGCTCTTCCAGACCCGCGACCTTCGGGACGAGGACGTAAAGGCCATCGTCCGTGACATCGACGCGAAGGTCCAGAAGCGGCTGACGGGGTTCGACGCGTTTGTCGAGTTGATCGAAGCCGGCGTCGATCCATCCAAGGAGCTGCGGGCGCGTTTTGACAACGTTTAGTCTTCGCGGTTTTCGAGGCGCTGGACGTTCGGAGCGATCCCGCGCTCCAACCCGCCGGGGCGAAGCGGACCGCTTGACCTGACGGCCGTGCCCCTTGGTTCGCGACTTGAGGAACACGATGCCGACTCATCCCTGGTGGGACGTCCGCCCCGCGATCAACGCCGCGGTCCCGGGCGGGGCCACGCACGTCGGGGTCGTACTACACGACGTGAAGGGGCGTCGGCTGGTGATCGCGCCCGAGGACAAGCCGTATGGGGTAACGGCCACGTTCCCCCGCGTGCGCATCCGATGCGACGAGTCGCCCGCAGCGGCGCTGGATCGGTGCCTCAAGGAGAAAGCCGGCGAGTTCGGGGCGAGCGCGTACCCCGTTCCCAGTTGTTCGTAACCGAGAACAGTAGGACCTTCTACTTCGTCGGCATGGCGATCACAGAGGACAGGCCGCCTCGGGGGACGCTGGGGAACGCGAGGTAGTTGCCCGCCGACGAGGCGGAGGCAGTGTTGCGGGCGTCGAAGAACTCGGGGAGCCGGAATCGCGACTTGGCCGCGCTGGCGTCGGCGGCGAGTATCATCCCGTCGCCGTTCCGGCGCGTGCTGCTCATAGTCCGCGAACTCCACCGTCGCGGGTTCGGCCGATTGCGGGCGACCACGTGGTGCCACCAGAACGGGTACATCGAGCCGCCGTGCCGGTGGCAGTGTGCCGTGGTGCCGGCCGCCGTCGTCTGCCGCCGAAACCCGGCGACCACCAGTGCCGAGGCGGTCCAGCGCCTTCGGGCGGCACTGAACATCGACTCCCACCACGACCCTTTCGAGACGCTGGGGACGCAGGCGCCGTTCCGCTGGGAGGATGCTGCGTTCGACAGTCCCCCGCAACTGGCCGACAAGTTCTTCGCCCGGTTCCGCGACCTCTGTTTTGTCGGCTGGGGGTGGACCCGGAGTACGAGCGGTGGTACGAGATGATGTTGGACCGGACCGGGCTCTACGGCGCGTTTTACCCAGTCGCCGAGTCGAACGATCACGTCGTCGCTGTCTACGCGGCGAGCGGCCTCGCGCTCCCGTCTCCTCCCGCGCCGTAACCACGGCGCTTCGCTCCGCGCACCGCAAAGGACGCGATTCGGGGTCGGCATCCCGGCGCCCCAAGTCGCGGAGGGCTAAAAGAAAATCGTGGGGCGGCCCGCCGTCCGGCGGGCCGCCGAACTTCAGTTTGTTGCGACCACGCGACGGTCAACACACGACAATCCGGGATACAGGGGTGGTGAGGCCAGCCCTCCCAGTCGCGGGCGAGGACGTCCGCGACTCTTCGAGTACCGCCAATCGCCAGACCGCGCCGCCAAAAGGGCCGTGATCAGAACTCCTTGAGATCGGTGGGCAAATCGACGTGACGCACACGGCTCCACGTCCGAACGAGGCAGACCACCAGCGCGGCCAACTGGCCCAACAATACGGACGAGCGAAGGATGATGCTCTGTAGCGCCTTGGCCTGCTCGGTGCGGTGGTCCCCCGACCCGGACACCGGCATGCGCCGGCGACGACCAAGAGCACGAAGATGACAAACCCGCCAATAAAGGCACCCGCGGCCACCCGCTCCAGGACGTGGTTGACCCATCGGAGCAAGTACCACCGGTCCGCCACCTGCGCGAGCGAGAGCAGGCCGATGACTCCGGCGCCGAGCGCGGCCGCGAGCGCCCCGAGTACCAGAGGAACCCCCAGGCAACTCGCTTCGATGCACATTCCCGAGAAGAACCCGACGGCGAACCAGACGCCGAGGGTCTGGGCAACCAGTTTCCCTGTGAATCCGTATTTGTCCGGTACCGGGTCCGCGGCGACTGTAGCGGGTTGCTGCTGAACGGCTCGCGGCGGCCCGCAGCGGGGGCAGGATTGCGCCCCTTCGGATAACTTCGCCCCGCACTTCTCGCACGGGACGGAGGTTCGATCTCCGCTCGGTCGCCGCGGCGGCGAGGGGAACAGTCTGGGCACGGTCGTCGCGGTCACCCACCCGGAGCCTTCCTCCGAGCACACCAGGTCGTCCCGGCCCATGGAGCCGTCGGTCACCATCCGCTTTAACTCCGCGAGCGTGAACGGACCGAGCGCCTTCTCGTCCCGCGCCAGATACCATTTCGCCTCGGCCATGTGTCACCTCGGGTTCAGGGTCATCTTCCCATTTTGGGAAATCGCACTTCCCAATTTAGGTTGCCGCCATCCACGACGGTGGCGGATAGAGAAGGTCAATACTCGAACGCGTACAAGCGACTGACCGCGGCCCTGCGCAAGGCCCGCGAGGACGCGCAGCTGACTCAGGTCGAGGTCGCCGAGAAGCTGGGGCTCGACGCCAGCTTCGTGTCGAAGGTCGAGAGTGGCGAGCGCCGCATCGACGTGATCGAGTTGTCCCAGTTCTGCAAGGTCTACGGCGTGGATCTCGTCGCGTTCCTGAAGTCCGCGAAGCTCGCGGAGCGCCGGCGGACCTTCCGATCTCGAACCGCGATCACCTCAACCGACTACCCCACGGTCACCTGCCTCCCGCACCAGACGGGAACGCCGGACGGAGGTGGCCCGCGAATGCGCGAGCCGCGCTCCGTCCCGACCCGGTCACTCGTCTTGATCGAGCGAGACGAACAGGCGGATCGCGGGCGCCGCCCACGCCGCGGTAGCGGTGGCCGCGCCGGTGACGAGCGCGAGCAGGGTCGCCGCCCCGACCGGGCCGAGCGCGAACCCGAGCAGCCCGGCCGCCGTGCCGCAGAGCGCGGTCGCGACCGTTGCGACCCGCGAGCGGACCGTCGCGGCCCCGATCAGCTTCGCCACCGCCCAGCCCAGGATCACGTGGGCGACGACCGGCGCCACCGCACGCCCCGCCCACCGGCGCAGGCGCCCGATCGCGGACTTCACCCGCGCCCACGCACCCGCGGCCGACTTGCGCGGTGCCGGGGGCGGAACTTGCGGAGCCGGAACCGGCGGTCGCGCCGACCCGACCGCCTTCAGCGCTTCGGCCACGGCCACCGTGACGGCGTCCTTGATCGCCGCCGCGAACGCCGGCCCGAGCGCCTCGCGGACGCTCTCGGCCACCGCGCCGGGGATCGCCACCGACAGGTCGGTGATCATCTCGTCCAGCTTCTCGATGCTGTCGGCCAGTTGCGGGCGCCGCGCCCGCACGGCCCCGTTGGTCTCGCTCATCGCACTCCTCCGGTTCGTGTTGGTTAGGTCGTTACGGCCGTCGGTTGGTCGAGTCTGCCGCTCGCGGTCGTCTTCGCTCCGGCTGTCGCCCTCATGGGCGGGTACGGGCGCGCACAACGACCCGTTCCCGCGCCCCGGCTGAACGGGCGGGCGAGGACGGGTCGGACGTGTTCGTTCGCGAGCGTGACGACAATCGTTATGCGGTCGGTTCGGCGGCGCGGGCGGCCAACCCGGCGACGGCGGCCAATCCGCCCAGACCGGCAGCCACCAGTTTCCCGCCGGGGACCGCCGCGGCCGCGCCCGCCGCAACGCCCAGCGCCGAGCCGACGGCGCGGGTGGCCTTGGCCCAGGCCGGCTTCGCGATCGGCAGCGGGCTCTCGGGTATTTCGCTCTCGGCCGGCGGGAACTCGTCATCGTCCCACGGGTCGAGCGCGGGCGCGACGGTCGTGCGGGGGATCGGAGCAGCGCCCCTCACGGCGACCGCGACGGCGCCGATGACGGCCGCGCGGACCACCTCTCCCACGGCGCCAGCCACCACCTCCACGACCTGCTCGGCGGCCGGTCCGGCGACCGACTTCGACGCCTCCCGGGCCTCGCGTCCGGCTTCGGCCAGACGGCGCCCCACCTGGGCAACCTTTTGGATCAGGTTCACGTTCAACACGGCGATCTCCTTCATTCGGGGATGGTTGGTGCGGGTTCAGGGTTGTTCGAGGTTCAACTGCTTGAGCCCGGCGTACACATGCGCCAGGGCTTTGCGCTCTTTCCTTCCAGCCTTCAGCGCGGTCACCAGGCGCCCGGCCTTCGTCAGCGCCTCGCCCAGTGCCGCTCGCAGTTCCTCGGCGGCGGTCAACGGGTCGATGGTCTCGGTCGGCGGGTCGTGTCGCCCGTTGGCGGCGTGGCCGTTGGTCTCGTGCGGTTTCATCGCGTCGCTCCTTTCGAGTTCGGGAGGAGGTGTCGGGACGGGTTGATCGGTGTCGGCACCCAAGGTGGGGTCGAGCGGGGCGACGAGGACGGTCACCCCGTCGCCTTCCCCAACCACCGCCTTGCCGGGTGTCAGTCGCAGTGCGTGGCAGCCCAGCGTCAGCACCCGCGCCAGTGCCCGACGGTCAAGCACCACGCGCTGCGCCGGCCCGGCCACCGACGACCGGAACAGCTTCACGCTGCCGTTCGGGTCGGCGCCGGCGCGGACCGTGAGAACGCCATCGGCGTCGAGCGTGACCGGACGGTGTTCGAGATCCTGACCCGGCAGCCCCGGCAGGCGCACGAGTAGGTCGGCCGCGTCGAGCCGATTGAGCCCGATCGAGGTCGGGCCGCGCGGGATCGCGCCGGCCACGTCGGGGAACTTGCCCGTCGGCGCCACCGCGAGCCACGCGGTCCAGTTCCCGGCACCCACGACCAGATGTTCCTTGGTGCGGCCCACACTCACCTCGGTCTCGTCGCGCAGCTCCGGGCACCCGAACAGCGGGAGGGCCGGCACCAGCACGTCCTCGACAAACGGGAACACGAACCGGGAGTACAGCACGGCGACCTTGCCGTCGGTTCCGATCACCTGGCCCTTGCTCCCGCGCACCTGCACACGGCTGAGTGCGAACCGTCCGTCCTCCCGACTGGCTGTGCGACCGGCCTCGTGCAGTGCCGACAGCAGTCGAGCCGCGACCGACTTGGTCTCCGGGCGCGGGAGCGGGTCGTGGTGCTTGCCGGGCAGAACGAACGTCACCGGAACCGACCGGGACACGCCGTGGGCGGTCCAGCGGGCCGCGCCCGCGAGCTTCTCGCCGGCCTCGAACTCGACCGGCTCGTCGGAGTTGCCTTCGACCGCTTCCAGAGCGGCCAGCGGCACGATCAAGATCTCGTCGCCCGTGGGTGCGGGCGCGGTCAGTTCGAGGGTCATCTCCGGGAACGTCGCGGTGAGCGTGACGCAGCCCTTCGACCGACGCAGCACCGCACACGGACCCGGGCCGCGCGGCCGCCCGGCGACGCACTTGGCGCAGGCGGTGCGGAACCGCCGGGCGAGCCGGCGGGGAAATGCAATCATGGGAAGCCTCGGTTGGGGGTACGGCAAAGATCCGTCAATCGACGCTCCAGCCTGCACTCACGACCTCCTCGGCCGTGTCAAACGTCTCGTGGGGCAGAGCCAGGAACTGCGTGAAGTCCTCGGGCAGCAGGAACAAATTCGTCCGTTATGCGGACTTCGCGATTATGCGGAGTTGGCGGACGCGAGCTTGGGAACAGGGGCAGAGACGTGCGGGCGGGGGGAGCATAATCTTTGGGCTCACAGTTCCTCCAGGAACCGGAGCAGGTCGTCCTTCGGGCGGAACCGAACGTCTTTCGTGGGGATCTCGGACAGTCGGGCCAGAGCTGTGTCCTTCATTGCCAAGTCGGCCTCGACGTAGTGGTGGGTCGTGCCCGTGCTCTCGTGACCCAACCACAACGCGATCACGGTGATGTCCACGCCCGATTGCAACAGGTGCATCGCCGTCGTGTGCCGCATCGTGTGCGGCGACACCTTCTTGCCCCGCAGGCTCCGGCACCGTTCGGCCGCCTCCGCGACCGCGTCCCGCAACCGCTTCTCCACGCCCGACCGCGACAGCCGCTCGCCACGTCGGTTGGGGAACAGGTAGCCGTTCGGTTCTGGACCGATTCGCGCCTCCCAGCTCCGCAGTTGCTCGGCGGTGCTCTTCCACAGCGGGACCGTCCGCTGCTTGCGCCCCTTGCCCAGCAGTCGGACGCTCCGCACGCCGTCGAGCGAGACGTCCGACCGCCGGATCGCGATGGCTTCCGAGACCCGCGCGCCGGTGTTGTACATCAGCGTGAACAGTACCCGGTCGCGGTGCCCGCTCCAGGTCGAGCGGTCCGGCGCGTCGAGCACGGCCGCCACCTCCTCGCGCGACAGGAACGTCAGCGCCGGTCGGGTGAACCGCTTCAACGGGATCGCCAAGACGCGCTGGGCGATCGGCAGCGATACGGGGTCGCGCGACGACACATACCGCATGAACGAGCGGATCGCGGCGAACCGGACGTTGCGGGTGCGAGCGCTGTTGTGACGACCCTTCTCCAGGTGGTCCAGGAACGCCGTGACCGTCGGGGCGTCCAGGTCGCTCATGGCCACACGGGTCGGCGCCTTCTTGCGGACCCGCTGGAGGTAGTCCAAAAGCAGGCACATGGTGTCGCGGTACGACTCGACCGTCCGGGCGCTGGCGTCCTGTTGCTGGATCAGGCGCACGCAGAAGAACTCCTGGACCAGCGTGGCGAAGTCGGGGCCGAGGGCACGGGATTTCATCGCCGACCTCCCGACGCCAGTGCCGCGAACCGCTCGAACCGGGTCGTGGCCAGCGCCAGCAGTTCGGGCGTGCCGGTGAGATACCAGTAGGTGTCGCGGACGGTGGCGTGGCCCAGGTACGTGGACAGGGCCGCGACCGCGTGATCGACGTCCACGCCCTCCGCGTACCAGCGCTGCAATCGCCGACAGGCGAACGTGTGCCGCAGGTCGTGAATCCGCGGCTTGCCGGTGCCGCGCCCGGCCGTCCACCGCAGTTGCTTGCGCAGCTTCCAGAACGTGACTCCGACGCTCGACAGGGCCAGCGCCGTGCCGCGACTGGTGAGGAAGAACGCCCCGGTCGTTGGGCTCGGATGGAGCCGGTCCCGTCGAGTGGCGTAGTCGCGCAGCGCCGCGAGGGTCGTCGGGTGCAGCGGGACCAGCCGCGACTTGCGGAACTTCGTCTGGCGGACGGTGAGCAGCCCCTGTCGCCAGTCGATGGCGTCGCGGGTGAGCTTCACGGCCTCCGAGACACGCAGCCCGGTGCAGGCGAGCAGCCCGAAGAGCGTGGCGTACGTGTGCGACCGGAGGGCCGTACCTGGGGAGAGGCCGCGCGCCGCGTCCACCAGCGCCGATAGTTCGGCCTCCGAGTAGATGTGCGGGGTCCGCCGCCGGTAGGTCGCGCCGAGCAGCCTCGGCGGCGGGATCTCGGTCCGGGGATCGGCGACGGCCCGGTGCCGCGCGAAGCCGCGAACCACGTCGAGGCGCCGGGCGAGGTAACCCGGCGAGCCCGCCTTCGGGAGCTTGACCCAACGGACGATCAGCTCCGTCGTCAGTGGGCCACGGTGGCCGCTCCGGTCGGCGTACTCCGCGAACTGCAACAGCAGGGGTTCGGTGCTGGCGAGTTGGAACCCGAGGCTCTTGCGGTAGGCCAGGTACTCCTCGGCCAGCCCGACCATGCGAGATGCCGTGTTCATGACCGGGCCTCCGGCCAGGGGAGCGCGACGGCGGACAGGCGGGGGAGGTCCACCTTGGTGTAGATGACCGTGGTGTCGAGCGAGCGGTGGCCGAGCAGATCCGCCACCTCCTTGAGCTTGGCACCACGGCGGTGCAGGCGCGTCGCTGCGGTGTGCCGCAGGGCGTGCGTCCCGGCCCAGCCCTCGCACCCGGGCACCTGGGCGTATGCCCGTTGCACGGCCGTCTGGATCACGGCGGTGTTCACGGGCGTGCCGCACAGCGGTCGGTGTCGGACGAACACGTGCCGGTCGGGCGTCGCCGGTCGGCCGTGGCGCAGGTAGTCAGCGATGGCCCGTCCGGCCCGTGCGGCCAGCGGCAGCTCCCGCTCGCGACCGACCTTGCATGCGGGGACGCGCAGGACCGCCGAGCGCCAGTCGAGGTCCTCCAGTCGGAGCGCGGCGACTTCGCCCGCCCGTAGGCCCAACTCGGCCTGGCACAGGGCCATCGCGTAGTCCCGGCGCCCGATCGCGGTCGAGCGGTCGAACGCGGCCAGGAAGGCGTCGAGCTGTTCCTCGCTCAGGACCCGTGGCACCCGGGCGAGCCGCCACTGGGGTAAGCGCGGCACCGCTGCGATGAGCACCGGATCGCACCAGCCCCGCATCTGGAGGTAGCGGAGGAAGCTCCGCAGGGAATCAACAACGGCCCTTGCGGACTTGGGCTTCCAGCGCTTCGTGTAGTCCGTGATAAACGCTGTGACATCACGGGGCGCAAGGGTGCTCCAGCGCAACGACCGGTGACCGAACTTGCGCTCCAGGAACTTGCGGGCGAAGTACGCGCGGGCACGAATCGTGGCATCCGCCAGTCCGCGTGCCTCACGGAGGTGGCAGCGGTAGGCATCGAGGACGGCCGCGATCGGCTCCGGACAGTCGAGCGGGGCGGGCCTGTCGTCCGAGCGTAATCGGACCCCGGCCCGCGCCGGCGAGTGCTGTGGTTCACGCATCACCCACAAGAGGTAGTTCAGTGCCGGGCGGACGATCCGGATCTGCGTGGGCGACGGCGGTGCGCATCGGCACTGGGGCAGGTGGCGGCGGAGAAAGGAGTGAACCAGATCGCGACTCACCGCCGCCGGCGTGAGCCGTTGGTCGCGGAGCCATGAGCCGAAGTGCTCGACGGCCCCGAGGCAGTTGCGGATGGTGTTGCGGGCGTAGCCGCGCGTTTGCAGTTGCGCCACGTACTCGTCGAGAACGCCACCGAACGTGCTCTCGCGCAACCGTGCGCGAACTCGCGAGCACGTGAAAACCCGCTCAATCATCATGCCCTCCCGCAGGTCGTCCGCCTGCGGGGGCATTGTTGATTGTGCGGAGTCCAGAGATCCAACGGGCCGAGGGAACGGCCGGAAAAACCAAGAGATCGCGACAGCACGTCGAGCAAAGTCTGCCCAATCAACCAGTCCGCATAACTGACCTAATGCGGAACTCCGCATTACGTGAGCCACACCGTGGACGAGTAACCGGTCAGCCCAGCGGCCCGTGCGTCGAATACGACACCCAACTCCTCGCGCCCGCCGGCGCGCCGGACCAGGGGCAAGAACGGCCAGTGCGCCCACAGCGCCGGCGTGGTCAGGAACAGCACCGTCCGGCCGCGCGTGCGCCGACAACTCGCCATGACGACCTCCGGGATCAAGGGGGAAAGGGAAGGAGAACGAAAACGATGAGGCCGGCCCACCGGACCGGCCCCTCGGAACGCGGTGCTTCGAGCGCGACGTGCTCAGGCGGTGACCGGCTCGGCGGGGGTGGCGATCTTCTCGACCTTCTCGCGCAGCTCGAACTCGGCGTCGGCCACGGCTCGATCCAGGCGCTCGCGCTCGCCCGCGAGGTACTCGGCGTAGGCGGTCAACTTGAACTTGGTCGTGCGGATCTTCTCGGCGGCGCGCTGGAGCGTGTCGCTGCGGGTGTCGGTCCCGAACTGCGCCACGGCGGCGCGGTGCTCGGCGACCACCGCCGCCAGCCCGTCGGCCACGGCCTGGGTCACCGAGCGGTCGCCTTCCTCGGTGCCGGCGGGCACCGGGAATCGCAAGAGCCGTCCGCCCACGCGGTTCACGAGATCCTGGATCTGGTCCACGAACCCGACGTGACAGGCCGGGCAGAAGTAGCACCCGCCCTGCGGTCGAATGGGAAAGAGGTCCGCCCGGCGCTCGAACAGCTTCTGGATCACCTTCGTCACGTCGCCCCCGGTCCGCGCCGCGATGCACCGGTCCAGTTCCTCCTGCGCCAGCGTCGCGAGTCCCGGCAGCTCGCATGACACGGCACCCGTTTGCTTGTCGAGCGTGAGGGTGGTTTCGAGCCGGTACTCGTACCGGTCGCCCTCGCGGCTCTCCTGTGTGAACTGGAACTTCACGGTGGCGGCGTCCTCGGAGACGGCGCGGATGATGCGCTGGTCCGAGAGGCGCTTGCACGCACGGCTGAATGCGTGCCGCGGGGCCAACTCGCGGGCGACACCGGAATCGAGTCCGGCAGCTTCGAGTGCGGCGACCAGGGCCGGGTGCGTGACGGACACGCCCGAACACGTCCAGGCCAGCACCTCGCCCAGCAATCGAACGCCGGCGGCGACGGGCATCGCTGAAAAGGGGGTTGCGGTCATGCGATAACCTCCGTATGATGTAAAGCAGAATCTCAACCCCGTACCGGCCGACGCGGTCGAACGGGGCTCTGGGATCGGCGGTTCGAGTTCTTCTGGAACTCACCTCCTCTCATTTTCAACGTTTGGCCCGGCTGTACGGGTCCCCACGGGACCTCTTCCAGGCGTCACGACACCGGCTCCGCCGGTGGTCGTGGTTGTTTGGAGACAGCCGACTATGCTCACTCTGTTCGGCCCGGACGGGCGCCCACTCCCCAACGTCCGCCCCTTCCTCGACGCGATCCGGAACCAGCCCGACGAAGACGCTCCGCGTCTGGCGCTCGCCGACTTCCTCCAGAAGCGTGGCGACGCCGACCGCGGGGACGAAGGGCACGCCGCCCTGATCCGGCGCCAGTGCGAACTGGACGGTGACGGGTCGTCCACCGACGTCCGCGAGATCTTCGAACCGGACGATGAGGAGCGCCGCCTCCTCAAGGAAAACGACCGGCTCACAAGCTGGCCTGGGCAACCGGGCGTGTACTACGACCGGTTCGTTCGCGGCCTGCCAACGGCCATTCAGGTGGCCGACCCGGATCCCCTCCATCAGGCCGGGGCGAGGCCGGCGCTGGCCCTCGGCACCGTGGACACGCTGATCGTCGAGCGGGCGACCCCCGCGCGGGCGCTGGCCTGGCGGCTCCCGGAGTTCCCCGTCTCCCGGCTCCAACTGGGCGTGGAACCGGGCGAACTCCCGACGCTGTTCGCGGACGCCGACGTCTCCCGGGTCAGCGGCTGGTGGCTCGACGGGCGCCTCGGCCGCCACGACCTGGTGCCCCTGCGGGATGCCGCCCGGAGGGGGCCCCAGGTCGTGAAGGAACTCGGTCTCCGCGTGGCGTGGAGTGGGGCGCAACGGCACGCGACCGGGGTCGAGGACGTGATCGAGCTGGCGCGGGGCATGCGGGCCGGGCTTCTGAGCCTCTTCTGTGTCCAGGAGGGCGGCCGGGTCATCCGGGGCCTGACCGCCCCGCCGCACACCGACGGCCACGGCCTGCGGTGGCTGGCGGCGGACTTCGCCCGGCTCGGCGACGGCGAGCTCCGCGCGCTCGCCCGCTGGCCCGGTGCCCGCTACCTGGAATACCTCTCCGTCGCGTCCATGCGGGGCGAGGGGCCCGGCGACGACGGGATCGAGGCCCTGGTCAGCAGCCCCTACCTGTCGGCCCCGCGCGGGCTGCGGCTGTTCGGGTGGGAGGTGACGGACCGAGGGGCCGCGACTTTGGCCGGCGCGCCGGCCGGGTGGGATCTGCGATACCTCGGTCTCAGGCAGACTCGGGTCACCGCCAAGGGGGTCGCTGCGCTGCGCGACCGGTTCCCGAAGTGCAGGATCGACTGGCTTGACGAGGACTAACTCATAAGCCGAGGACGCGCCCGACGGCCTCGCCGGCCGGGTCGAGGGCGGGGACGGTGTGGCACTCGTCGCACACCGCCGCCAGGTCGCCGGGCGCGCCGCCCACCACCAGCGCCACCGCCCGCACGCGGGCCGCATGGCGCCAGGCCAGGAACCGCTCCCGCAGGGCCGCCGGGATACGGCACCTGGCATCAGTCACCATGACCAGGTCGGTGTCGCCCGCCGGCGCGCCGACCTCCTTGTACATCCGCGGCAGCTCCTCGACGGGCACGTCCAGGTCGGACCCGCCGCCGATGAACGCCGACAGCCAGTCGCACAGGGCCGACTCGTCCCACCGGCCCGGCGGCAGCGCCAGCAGCCGCTCGCCGGACCCGCCGGAGTAGGCGATGAGGCCCGCCCAGCGCCGCTGCTGCCTGGCCACCCAGGCCAGGGCCAGGGCCAGCGCCTTGGCGGTGTGCGCCTTCGCCCCCTCCATCGACCCGCTCTCGTCGGCCACCACCAGGATCGGCCCCTTGCCCGCGGGCTCGACGGCGTGGTGCTCGCGGCAGAGGGCCTGCCGCTCGACGATGCGGCGCAGGGTGTCGAGTTCGAGCTCGGGGACGGCGAGCTTCGCCAGCTCGGAGGGCAACAGCCGGCCGACGTCGCCGGCGGGCTCGACCCCGACCACGTCGTCCAGCCCGTGCGCGACCTTGCGCCGCTGCTTCGACTGGGCCACCCGGCGGAACCGACCGGCTAGCTCGCTGATCTTCCGCAACCCGGGATCGTTGCGCACCCGCTTGAAGACTTCCGCGACGGCCCGCGGGTCGGTCGAGCCCGGCTGGCCCGGCCCCAGCCCGAGCGCGGCCGCGGCGTCCCTCAGTTCGTCCACCTCTTTTCGCGCCTCAGCGACGGCCTTCCCAACCGCGCGGAGCGCCGCCATCTCGCCCGCGAGGTCGTCCGCCGCGTCGGGCGCCGACGGCGCCGACCCGCCGGTGTCGTCCGTCTTCAGCTTGGCGAACTCTTCGGCGAAATGGGCCGCAGCGATCGAAGCGGCCGTGTCGTCCAGGCGGGTGTCGGCGTGCAGCGCCCGGTACTCGGGCGTGTCCAGGAGCTGCGCGAGGAACCGGTGCCGGCGCGGGTCGGCGCACGAGTCGCAGAGTTTGGGGTCGGGCTCGAACGCGGCGCCGAAAAAGTCCGCGGCGGCGAACTCGTCGGCGCCAGCCTTCCGCAGGCGATCGCTCTCGGCGACGAGGTCGCGCCCGCGCCGCAGCCCCCACACGTCGAGCACGAGCGCCGTCGGGCTGCCCGCCACGGTCGATTCGGGTGATGCGCCCTCGGAAGCGCGGGCCGCATCGTCCAGCCGGCGGGCGGGCTTCGCACCCAGGTCCAGCAACTTGAGCAATTCGTCGGAACCCACGAACACCTCCTTCGGGGCGTGAAGAATGAAAACCGGCGTGCCCACCTCAACGAGGGAGATACGCCGGCCGAGCACCGAGTCAGAACACCCGCGGTGCGGACTCACCACTCGGCGCGCGCAGTCAGTACCGTCAGTGCCGGGACCGAAGCCAGGATTGCTTGCACAGCCCGACCGACGGCATCGAGGAACGACGGGTCATCAAGTGCCGCGCGGGCCGCTTCGGTCGTCGCCTCATCGGCGCCCGGGGGCAGCAAGAGCGCCACCACGAACCGGTCGAACAGGAGCAGTTCGGACACGGGAACCTCGCGTGAAATCGGGACGGGGAGGTTCGGCGATGGGGTCAGCCGCCGCAGGGGAACAGTGGGGTGTCGTCGAGGTCGGCGAGGAAGTCCGACCAACTGAACGAGCGGCCGAGGCCGACGACCGACGTGAGGTTGGGCTTCGCGTTCTCCTCGATCGCGAGAGCGCGTGCGAGCAGGTCCGGGTGATTCTCGCGGAGCCAGACGATCTCGCGCTTCTTCGAGGCGGGAATAAGGTAGGCGGCCAGGCCCTCTTGCGAGGGACACCAACCGCCCCCTTCCGAACCGGACGGGCGGCTTTCACCGCATCCGGCTCTCCAGACGTGAGCTACTTGGGCGTCGCAGCAAATCCGTACGCCAGTTCCTTGGGACTGATTCCATCGAAGTCACCACGGTGTATCTTTCGATGACAGTCCTCACATACCGGAACCTGCTTACGGTTCAGCCGAGCCATCACCGCCGTGAAGCCTTGCGGCCTCGCACCGCCCATCTTGCGGATGTGCCGGACGTGGTGCATCTGCACCCCGTTCTGACTACCGCAGATGAGACAGGGATATCCGAGTTTCGATTTGGTCCGCAGGCCGACGTGCCAAGTCAACAGGTCGATGTTGATCGGGTAACGGAAGAACCCCCGCCGGGCGATCGTCCAATCGGTGTTCTCCGCGAAGCTGACCTCGCGGGTGCGACCGCCGGACAGTTCCCAACGGAACAACAGGTTCCGCCCGTGTTCCCGAAACACGCGAGTCATCGGGACCCGCAACTTATGCGCCAGCGTCTTGGCCAAGGAGAAGCGCAGGATGTACTGGATCCGGCCCATCCGCGCGAAGTTGTCCGCGAACCTGTAGTAATTCAGCAGCCCTCGCAGGATGCTGTTGTACAGCCTCACGATCTGGTCCACGTCCAGTGGCGTCCAGTTCCTCCGCGAGTCCGGGTAGCCATCTTTCCCGCAGAAGCCTTTGGTGTGCAGCTTGGCGACCAGTTTCCTGATCGGGGCCTTCAGGGTTGGGTTGCAGGAGCTGACCCGCAGCCGGAATCGACGGGTGCGGCGGGTCGCCTTGCTGATGACCTTGGGCTGTGCGCCCCGGTCCTTGCCGACCCGCAACACGGTGCCGAGGAAGAACGTGTCCTCGGTCTTGGCGTGGGTGATGCGGGTCTTCTCCAGGTTGAGCTGGAGTTTCAACCGGTCCTGAAGGAAGCCTTGCACCTCGTTCCTGAGGGTGACGGCCAGTTCCTTGGGGCCGATGACTCCCAGGATCCAGTCGTCCGCGTAGCGGAGGTACTTGATCCGAATGAAGTCGGGGTCTTCTTGTACAACCGAACTCATGGACCGCATCTGTCGGGTGAGGTCCCTGATTTCCGGCGTCCGCATCCCCCCGGATTCGTTGCGCAGGCTCCACCGCCGGCACGCAACGCGCATGTAATCCGGGCTCACCTTCCGCTTGTCCCCCCGCTCGTGTCGTTGCCGCAACGTCTCGACGAAACAGTCGAGTTCGTGGAGGTAGACGTTCGCGAGGATCGGGCTGATGATGCTCCCCTGTGGCGAGCCGAGTAACGTGTCTCTCCTTTCTTTTTGCCACAGGTAGCCCGCCCGCAGGGCCTTCCAGACCAGGCCCAGGAACCGGCCGTCGGCGATCTTCCTCTGTAACAGGGAGATCAGGACGTGGTGGTCGATCTCGTCGAAGCAGGACTTGATGTCCCCTTCGATGATCCAGTTGACCCCCGGCCACTTGAATCGAAACTCTTCTAACGCCGTGTGGCAGCTCCGTTGCCGCCGGAAACCGTGACTGCTGTCGTGGAAGTACGCCCCGTGCGGGCTGTCGTAGATCGCCTCGAAGACCATTCGCATGGCCTCCTGGACGACCTTGTCACGGGGCGACGCGACGCCGAGCGGCCGCATCTTGCCGTTGGCCTTGGGGATGAACACCCGTCGGGCCGGCTTGAATTGGAAGCTCTCGTCCCGAAGGGCTCGGATGATGTCACCCACGACACCATTGGAGAACCCGTCGAGCGTCTCGCCGTCCACTCCAGCGGTCATGTTTCCGGGGCTCGACTTGATCCTCTCGTAGGCGACGACGTACAGCTCCGGTTTGAACAGGAGCCGGTACAAGTCCGAGTTGACCCAGTCGCGGGCCGCGTTCCGCTTGCGCAGTGCTTCCAGCCGGATCAGAGCTTGATCGTCCATACGGACACCTTCAATGGTCGGAAGCCTCTCGTCCTGTCCCCCTTCGCGCCGGCGCTGGCGTGGGCGCCAGCGCCGGTGCTACTACGGGGACTCTGTTGCCGTGGGCGTTACCGCCGTTAGGCAATCCCTGAGTAGCGCCGATGGTTCGGTCTGCCGTTAGGACCCCCGTTCGCCCTACGCCCTCGTCTTGAGGGTTGGTCCCGTCGAGGAGTTCGCGGACCTCTTCTGCCTTGGTCCGCGACGACGGGCATCCGGGTCTCAACATCATTCCCGGTAGCCATGCTTGTCAGCTCCAGGGGCTGGGGTTCAAGCAGTGTAGCCTTGTCCTTGGGCAGCCTCGCTGACACACGTCTCGGCCGTTGATGCTCGGCCTCATGTGCCTTTTGCCGGCATGCTATTGTCCCCTCGCGCCTTTCGGGCGAAGGTAAGCCGGTGCGTTACTTACATCCTCCCAGTAAGGGTGGCCGATGCCACCGGAACCATCGACACCTCGTCAGGCGCACCAGAACCAACAGGCGCTCTTGACCGGCACGGGCAGTCCGGCGTCGCGGATCGAGCGCTCGCACGCGGTCCGGTCCATAACCCAGTCGTAAAGCGGGTAGTAATAGGCGAACACGTTGGCGTCGAGCCACGCCTCACGCGACGGCTTGCGGTCTTCATCACCCGGCCGGGGTTTGGCCCACGTCAGTCGGTGCTCTTCGCCGGCATCGAGTCCGATCGCCTTCACCACTTATGTGGGCCAAGCGGTTATGTGGCGCTTCTGTGCTTTGGCGGTGACATTTCTCTCGTTTTCACGATTCCTCGACCACATAAGTACTCGTTGGTAGTCGAACCTCTCGCCCGTTACTCTTCTGGGAGGTTCGACCGTGGTTTCCCGACTCTTTGTGCGGCGGGATGTTCTGGCACGGATGCAGTCCGGCCCGCTGCTGGACGAGCGACTGCGCTATCTCGCGTACCGCACCGACCAAGGGATGGCTCGCCAGACCCTGCGCGAGATGGCCCAGTACCTGCCCGTCGTCGCCCAGTACCTGCGCCTGGCGGATCGAGCGGGGAAGCCCATTTCCCGTGGCGAGATCGAGGAACAAGCCCTCCTCTGGGCGGCGCAACCTCATCGGCAGAAGCCGACCGGATCGGCCCGGGCGCGCAAGGCGTTCCGCCGCCATGCGCGTGCGTGGCTGACGTTTCTGGGATGGCTCCAGCCCGCTGTTACCGCCCCGCACCGATACGCCGCAGAGATCGCGGCGTTCGCGGAGTTCCTCAAATCCGAGAAGGGGCTGGCGTTCTCCACGATCGAGGGCCAGTGTTCGCTCCTGCGGCGGCTACTCGATCGTCTCTGCCCGGGCACCACGTCCCTGCACACGATCGGCGCGGAGCAGATCGACGAAGCCATCCTCGGGCAAGCCCGGGATGGCAAGTACGCCCGCAACACCGTGCACCATTGCGCCACGGCGTTGCGAACCTTCCTGCGCTTCGCCGGGGAGCGCGGCTGGTGCCGCGCCGGCCTGGCGGCGATCCACACCCCCCGCCTGTTTACTCAGGCGACGATTCCGTTCGGCCCCTCGTGGGACGAGGTGCGCAAGCTGCTCGCGTCGACGGAAGGTGATCGACCGGACGACGTCCGAGACCGTGCCCTGTTCTTGCTCCTCGCCGTCTACGGCCTTCGCGCCGGTGAACTCCTCAAGCTCCGCCTGGGTGACTTCGACTGGGAGCGCGAGGTGGTGACCGTGACGAGCTCCAAAACCGGGCGGACGCGGACCTATCCCCTGGCCGGGTTCGTCGGCGCGGCGGTCCTTCGCTACTTGAAGGAGGTCCGCCCGCGCGCCGCCCTCCGCGAGGTCTTCCTGTCGCGGAACGCGCCCCGCCGGGCGCTGGATCGAACATCCCTCTACGTCATCGTTGCCCGCCGCCTGCGGGCCGTCTGTCCGTCCCTGCCGCGCCACGGCCCTCACGCCCTGCGCCACGCGTGCGCCACCCACCTGCTCGAACAGGGGCTGTCGTTGAAGGAGATCGGTGACCACCTGGGGCACCTCGACCCGGATACCACCCGCATCTATGCCAAGGTGGACCTCGCCCAGCTGCGCCGGGTCGGCGACGTGGATCTGGGAGGTGTGCTATGAAGCTCCACGAACTGATCGAGCGGTACATCGCCTTCCGCCAGACCCTCGGCGACCGATTCCTGAGCGCCGCACGCTGCCTCCGGGGCTTCGCCCGCGCCATCGGGCTTCGCGCCACGGTCAGCGCCGTCGGTCCGAAGCAGGTGGACGCGTTTCTCGCCGGAGATGGGCCGGTCACCAGCGCCTGGCACGTCAAGCACACCACGCTGCTCGGGTTCTATCGCTACGCGGTCAGTCGCGGGCACGTGGCCGAGGCTCCCCTTCCCACGGTGCTACCGAAGCGGCCGCCCGCGTTCGTCCCCTACCTGTACACCGACGACGAGGTGCGCGGCCTGTTGCGTGCGGCGGAATCCTACCGCCCGCGCTACACCAATCTGGAACCCGTCACGGCACGGACCGTTGTGCTGTCCCTGTACGCCACCGGCTTGCGGGTCCACGAGGTGATTTCGCTCGACCGTCGTGACGTGGATCTGGCCAACTCCCTGCTGACCGTTCGCCACACGAAGTTCCACAAGTCCCGCCTGGTCCCGTTCGGGGCACAACTGCGAGAGGTCTTGATGGAGTATTCCGCCCGCCGACCGGCCGTTACCGGCAACGTGGAAGAACCGGCTCCCTTCTTCAGCATGCGATCGGGCACCCGGCTCGTCCGGGTCACCCTGGAAGCACGATTCCGTCGCGTCTGTGAGCGGGCCGGCATCCGCCGCTCCGATGGCGCGCGCTACCAACCGCGCCTGCACGACCTGCGTCACACGTTCGCCGTGAACCGGCTGACGTCCTGGTATCGACAAGGGGCCGACGTGCAGCGGTTGCTCCCGCAACTGGCCGTCTATCTCGGTCACACGTGCCTGGATTCCACCCAGGTGTACCTGAGCATGACGCCCGAACTGCTGGCCGAGGCCAACGGGCGCTTCGAGCGGTACGCGGGGAAGGAGGGGAGCCGTGACTGAGCACGCCTTGCTCGGGCCGTGGGTCCGGCGGTTCCTGCACGAACACCTCGTCGCCGAGCGCAACCTCGCGCCCAACACCCGGCGGAGCTACCGCGACACCCTGCGGTTGCTCCTGCCGTTTGCGGCCCGCAGCGCGCGCAAAGGGATCGACCGGCTCCGGGTCGAGGATCTGTCCGCCGCTCGGGTCCGGGCCTTCCTGGCCGACCTCGCCGAGAACCGGGGCTGCGGCGCGGCGACCCGGAACCAGCGGTTGGCCGCCATCCGCTCGCTGGCGCGGTTCGTCGGTCTGCGCGGCCCCGAGCACGTCCCGTGGTGCGCGGAGATCCGTTCCATTGTGTTCAAGAAAGCGCCTCGGCCCCTGGTGACCTACCTGGAGAAGGCCGAGATGGATGCGCTGCTGGCCGCGCCGGCGCGGGATACCGCTCAGGGCCGGCGGGACCATGCCGTGCTCCTGTTCCTCTACAACACCGGGGCGCGCGCCGACGAGGCGGCCCACGTCCGGGTGGCGGACCTGGACCTGGGCCGGGTGCCGTCGCGTGACCCCTCTTCGGTCCTGATCCACGGCAAGGGGAACAAGCTGCGCCGGTGCCCGTTGTGGGCCCGGACCGTCGCGGAGTTGCTCCCGTTGGTGAGCGGCCGGGAACCGGCGGAACCCGTCTTCCGCAACCGCCAACACCGGCCGCTCACGCGGTTCGGAGTCCACGCGCTGGTGGAGCGATACGCACGGGTAGTGGCGGCGACGATGCCCTTGGTGGCGAAGAAGCGGGTCAGCCCGCACACGATCCGGCACACGACCGCGACGCACCTGCTGCGTGCCGGGGTGGACATCAACACGATTCGCGCGTGGCTGGGGCACGTCTCCCTGGCCACGACCAACATCTACGCCGAGGTCGACATGGACATGAAAGCGAAGGCCCTGGCCAACTGCGAGGTCAAGGAACACGGGCCGCAGAAGCCGTGGCGGGAGGACAAGGGCCTGATGGAGTTCCTGCGGTCGCTGTAGGACGTTATGTGGCGTCCGGTCGGGCCAGCGACCTTGGTGGACTGAGGAAGCCGGCCGGACGCCACATAACCGCCTGGGCCACATAAGTCGTGTTATGTGGTTAGCCACATAACACGACTCCGGCGTACGTGCGGCGCCTCTCGCCGGCGTCGAAGCCGATGGCCCTCACCACACGCTGCCTTCGTTCCATCAACGCTGTGGGCGGAAAGTGCTGAAGGATGATCTTGTCCTGGGGACCCCTCTTGAACTTCTGGCTGCACGTCTTGCCGCCATACGCGAGCGACGGGAGCGTGCCGGTGTGTAGGCACTGACCTTCGAGGGTCGAGTACGGGGCGGTCTTCGGCTCGTACCGAACCGTCACGACCGGCGGAAACCCGATCTCCTTCAGGTACGCTTGAATGACGGGCATGTAGCGATACGTTTCCGGTTTCTCGCCGCCGGTGTCGGCGAACAGGATCATATCCGGGCGGATGCCCCTCTTGGCGAACTCGACGAGCATGGCGGTGCTGTTCACACCGAGCCCGTACGCGACGACGAGTGGCCAGTCCGGGTGCGGACGCGGCGGGTCCATGGCGACCTCCGTGGTGAAGGGAAAAGAAAAACCGGTACGGCGGCTACACGGTTGCCGCCGTTCCGGTCACTGTTGAGTAAAGCGATCAGACCGCTTCGATGCTGGCGAGTTTGAGCTTCTTGAGTTGCTCCTTGAGGTACAGCCGGGCCTTCTCGACTCGACCGTTGCCGGAGAGCGCCGCGAGTTGTCGTTCGATCTCAGCGAGTTTCGCGGCGGCTTTCGCGGCGTCGGCGAGGTTGCGCACGTCGGTCGCGGCCAACACCGACTCAACTTCGACCAATAGTTGCGTAACGCGCATCCCCGTGGGGTTAGCGATCTTCGCGATCACCTGCGCCACTTTGAGTGGCTGCTCGCCGGGGTCGTCCCACAGGGTATGTTGCGCCACTTCGAGGTGTTCGGGGAGCACCTCGTCGGCCCCGCACAGGTAGGCGAACGCGCGCACCACGCCGACCGTCTTGAACTGCCGCCGGTCGCCCGGCTGAACGCCCTCGCGCCCCAGCTCACGCAGCACCGTCTCCAGCGCCTCCTTCGCTCCGCTCGACCACGGCACGGCGCCGGCTGCGCGTCGCGCCTCTTCGACCTCGGCGGTCGTGATCGTGGTGGAGAGCTTGGGCGTGTGGTCGCGGGTCCACAGGAGCCGCTGCCGGCCGGCCTGCGAGCGGATCGGCAACACCGCGCGCCGCAGGAGGAACCGGTCGAACAGTGCCGACAGCTCCTTGCCGGTATCGGGACTGGGCCACTCGTTCGAGGCACCGAGGCACAGCTTGAGTGGCACCTTGCGGACCACCCCGTCGCCGGCGTCGAAGGTGCGCTCGTTGAGGATCTTCAACAAGCAGTTCAAGATCGCCGACGAGCCCTTGAAGACTTCGTCGATGAAGGCAAAGTCGGCCTCCGGCAACTTGCCCGTGATGACGCGCAGGTACTTGTCCTCCTTCAGGCCCGCGATGCTCACCGGCCCCATCAATTCGTCGATTGTCGTAAACTTCGTCAGCAGGACGGTGAACCGGGTGCCGCCGGTCCACGACAGCACCGAGTCGAGCAACAGCGACTTCCCGCACCCGGGCGGGCCGACCAACAGCACGTGCTCGTTCGCCAACAGCGCGGTCAGGGTCAGGTCGATCTCTTCGTCGCGCTCGATCAGCGCGGCAGACAGCTCAGCGCGGGCGGTTGCGAACTTGTCCTGCACGGGCGTGCGGGACGGGGGGTGAACCAACTTCATGCACGGTCCTCCGGTAGTGATGTCACACAACGCCGCTCGGGCACACCCCGAAGCGGGGCGCCGGCAGCTAAACGCCGCCCCATCCGCGCGGGACGCGCAGCGGCGGAACCTCCGGCCCGAGAGCTATGCGGGGGGTCGAGGAAGAGTGACAGGTTTTCGGTCGAAAGTAAGCGAGGAGACCGAGCCGGACACGGGGAATCGGACAAAGGTGATGGCGACGACAGAGACAGGGGTGTAACTTCATCCCACAACAATTACGTCACCGCCGCGCTCTGCAAACTCGATGAGACCTCGCCAGGAACATCCCATGCGAACATTACCGAACAGGGTAACCTCCGGTGCGTTCGCCGCGGTCCTTCTCGGGTTGTTCACTGTCGGGTGCGGAGGACGCTCCGGTACAGATCCCGGCGCGCCCCCCAAAGAGGAGCAACCTGCGGCGAGTCCCTACGAGAAGGTAATCGAGGACGACTTCATCGCTGCCAACGCCGCAGTCGAGCGCGCGCCCGGTTCCGGCGAGGCACTCGCCGACCGTGGTAGGGCTCATCTCCGGAACGGTCGCCTGCCGGAGGCGCTGGCCGATTTGAACAAAGCAATCGAACTTCGGCCGAACCTCGCTCTGGCGCACGCGAGACGGTCCGGATGTCTGCTGGTACAGGGCGACATCGGCAACGCCCGGAAGGACTGTGACGAGGCGCTTCGACTCGACCCGAAGTGCGCGGAGGCGTATCTGGCCCGTGCCGCCGTGCTCCTCGCGGCGAACGACCAACCGAAGGCTCTGGAGGATTGCAACCAGGCGATCCTGTTGAATCCCCTTTCCGCAAGGGCGTACCTGGCTCGTGGGGTCGTTCAGCGGAAAACGAACCGCGACCGGGCGATGGCCGATTTCAACGATCCGGCTCGACCGGCTCCTCATCCCGACGTACTTCCAGCGCGGCCTGCTGTACGCGCTCCGGGGAGAAAACGAAAAGGCGAAGGCGGACTGGCGCGAGGCTCTGTCACTCCATCCGCGGTGCGGAGATGCCCGGATCGCACTCGGGCTCGCGGCCTGGCAAGCCGGTGACAACGATACGGCGGTAACGGAAATTGCGACGGGGCTCTCGTACCAGAATGCGGAGGCAACGGTCTCCGCAGTCGGCGTACAGCACCTGTCCTACGCCTACAACTCCAGGGGCTGCGGCCACATGCAGAAGGGGGAGTTAGAGGCCGCGAAGGCCGATCTGCAGGAGTGCATCCGCCTCTATCCCGACGCCGACCTGAGTCACGCCAACCTCGCCAAGATCTACCTCGATCTGGGACAGTACGCGGACGCAGTTCGCCACATCGACGTGGCCGGTCGGATCAACAAGCACCTGACAGCGGAACAGCAAAAGGAACTTCAGGAAGCGAAGACTTGGGCAGAGGGCAAGTTGCGCGAACGAGGCGAACCCGCGACGCCAGCGACTCCAACTCCAGCTCCATCCGTCGCAGCCGACCACGCTTGGACTCCCCGCGCGGGGCAGTTCCCGACCCCCGGAGGGGTCAGCCAAAAGGGGACTCTCGACAGACTCGCGGAACGACTATTTACCCCCGACAACCTGGTGTTGGCCGCCGAGGTCGCCTTCGCGGTCTGGAACGCTTCTCAACACCAACCTCCGAAGGTTCAGGTGGACGGTTACTGGCGGAACGGCGTTTACGTCAAGCCCCACGAACGGTCCCGACCCAGGCGATGAGTTGGCGCGTCCGGGTCACGTCAGCCGTGCCCGGCTCTGTTGCTCGGATGCCGCGCTCGCGGACCGCGCGACAAAGCGATTCGCTTCTCACGCCGGGGCGATGGATCATTGGGAGTCGAAAAAGGCTTTTCGACCCGCCGGCCGCGTTTGCTCGGAGCCCGTTGTCCCAAGATACGTGCTTCGGCCGAGCCGGTGAGTTAATCGCAGAGACCGGCCTTGCGGAGAAAGTCCACGAACTCGACGCCGTAGACCTTGCAGAACTGCTTCAACTCGATCACGTCGATCCGCCGCTCACCGGCTTCCACCTTCGACACGAAACTCGCGTACAGGCCCAACTTCTCGGCGACCTCGGCCTGCGTCAACTCGGCCGCCTCGCGGGCCTTGCGCAGGGCCGCCGTGAGCTTCTTGTACCCCGAGCTGTGTTGGGACTTCTCCATCCGCCACCAAGGGAGCGATGGCGGCAACCTAAATTGGGAAGTACAATTTCCCAAAATGGGAAACTGCTCTGCGGAGGTGTCCGATGCCCGGCGCGACGTGGTACTGCGCGAAGGACGGCGCGACGCTCGGCCCGTTCGACCTCCCGCGGCTCCGGCAGATGGTCGCGACCGGCACGGTCGGTCCGGCCGACCTCGTGTGGCAGGAGGGCACTCCCGACTGGGTCGCCGCGCGGACCGTTCCCGGGCTATTCGCCTCGCCGTCACCGCTGCCGGCCGCGGCGCGCGGGTCCGTCTTGTGCGTGGGGTGTGGGGCACGATTGACGGTCGCGGCCGCGCTCTGCCGAGAATGCACCGACCTACCCGCGACGCGAGCGGGGCCGGGGAGCGAGACTCCCCCCGAGTCGATGTCGGGAACTGCCGCACCTGCCGAACCGGCCCCCGCGGCCCGGCCGGGTTATGCGCCTCAGGGACAAGCCGATGTGGGGAAGGTCGCGGGGGCTGTCGCCGTCGGCGTCGCGGTCTCGGTCGGTGCGTGGGCCCTGCTGGTCTGGGGTGCCCGCGCGCTCGGCGCGCACGCTCAGTGGTTCCCCGACGTCCCGTTCGTGTGGCAGTTGATCGTCCCCGCGATGGCCGCCGTGGGCGGCGGGTACGCCGCCGGCCGGGCGGTCTGTCGCGGCGTCGGGACGACGCAACCGGTCTTGGCCGCCAACTTGGCCTTGCCGTTCGCGGCCGCAGCCGTGGCGCTTCTGGGAGTGGCGGCCGTCGTGGCCGGCGGGTGCGGCTGGTATCTGGCCGGGGAATGGTACACGTCGGCCGTATGGCGAGTCGTTTGCGCGCCCCTGTTCGGCGCAATGATCGGCGGGCTGCTGGGAGTTGTCGGGCTGGTGATCCGCGCGGCGAACGACCCGAAAACGCCGCCGGCCACGACCGGGGAGAACGTTCGCTTCGTGCTGGCCTCGTTCACCCACGGTCCGTGGGACGAGGTCCGGGTGGTGGCCCGCAAGTTACTCGGCGACGCGCTCGCGCCGGGGTACGCGGCCACGGTGCTGCTCGCGTGTATGCTCGTCGGGGCCGCGAACGCCGCCCTGATCGGGTTCGTGGGCTTGATCGGTGAGTTCTGGCCGGTGCTCGGCTGGACGGCCGCACTCGTCGCGACGGTCGCGGCGACGGCTGCTGCCGAGTGGACCGTACGGGAGGCAGTCGAGCCGTCGGCCGCTCCGGTTGATCCGGCTAATCAAACCGCCACACCCGGGCTGTCCGCGCGGGAGGTTTACGCGCTGGCCGCCACCGTTGCGGCGATCCTGTTGGCGTGGTTTCTCGTCGTCGTGCCGTACGCGATCTTGGCCCCCGACGCCTTCCGGCGGCCAACCACCGCGGTCCCGACGGCGTCGGCCGAAGCCGCGCCGAAATCCGCCGCGCCCACGAAAGAGACCGAGTTCACCGCCGCGGATGGGGAGTTCGTACGCCGGGAACTGTACCGTCGCGAGGTCGGGCAGGTGCTCCTCAAGGCTGCGCGCCCGGGAGCGCGGTACACGTATTCTGCCCCTCCGACACTGACCCCGACCGCCGACCGCCGTGCGCTGACCGGCCGGGTGACGGCGTCCTGGACGGGCGCGTTCGGCGCGAGTCACCACACGACGTTCGCGTTCACGCTGACCACAGAGACCACCGTCTTGAAGATCGAGTCCGACACGGGGCTAACCGAGATCGCCCGCGGCGACCTCCGGCGGGCCCAGTCGGAACTCGACGCGCTAAACCGGACGATCCAAGCGGACCGCAACAAGAACGGTTCGACGCCCGCGCCCGTCCCCTGATCGTTCAAGAGAAATCGCCACCGGTCTACCCAAAAAGAGCGCGCCATCTGCCGCTCGATGGGGGATACCGCGCACACATCGCCGCGATCACGCCGCTTGGAGCAGCGCCCGTTCACTCCGGGCTCGTTTTGCCTGTGACCGCTTCCGCGAGCAACCGGGACTCGACCAGTTTCTGGAACTCGGCCTGGAGCTCGGGGTAGCGCTGGGTCAGATACCGCGCCACGCGAGCGTTATCGGTGAGTCGCTTCAGGTAGCCGACGACCATGACCAAGTGCAGCGTGTTTTGCCCGTGCGACTCCTCGATCAGCTTGAACTCCGCGGCGTGGCTCTCCATCTCCCGCTCCATCCGCGCCACGTCCTCCGGCGACAGCCCCCGCACCTCCTTCGCGCGCTCCCCGTCGATCAGTTGGTCTGCCGGCGTCGTCGTCACCAGGCACTTCGCGTAGCCGACGGTGAAGTTGCCCGCCGCGCACATCAGTTCGGCGATCTCGATCTGCCGCATCGGCCGCACCTTCCGCAGCTCGCGCAGCGCGTCCCCGGTCGCCCGCTGGTCCCGCAGGATCTCCACGGCCTCCGGACAGATCCCGTCGAGCAGCTCGCGCTTCTGCCGGATGCTGGCCACGTCCACGTTGAGCGATCGGGCGATCCGCTCCTCGCTCACCCCGTTCTTGGTGGCGCGGAGGATCATGAAGTGCTCCTGGATGGCCGACAGCCGGCTCACCTTGTGGTTGTACGTGAACCCCTCGTCGTCCGCGGCCACCAGGCACCCGGCGGTCGCGGCGCCCAGCGTCTTGAGGATCATGTGCCGGACGTGACCATCGAGTAGCAGGTACTGGCCCTCGACCTTCGGTGCCGGGAACACCACCAAGGGCTCGATCAGCCCCAGCTCGCGCACCGACGCCTCGATGCACTTGAATTTCACCGTCTTCCGGACCGCGTCCTCCAGCCGCCGGGTCGGCAGAATGTGGTCGAGCGACACCTCGATGACCTCCGACTGGCAGGCCAGGCGCACGTTCGGGTTCGTGTTGGCGCTCACGGCGCACCCGCTTTCTTCTGGATCTGCTCGGCGAGGAACTCGGGCAGTGTGTCGAGCCCCTCGGCGCGAAGCAAGGTAACGAAGTGCTCGTCCCGAAAGAGTTGCTTGAGCGCCGCAACCGCGAACAGTAGCCGCGTCTCACAGATCTTGGCCTTCTGCACGACGAGCTTCTGCCGCAGCGTCTCCTGCTGGAAGGTTCGCAGCACGACTTCCGCCGACACCGGCCGCTCGCCTGCCGGCCGCCCACCGCGCCGCGTGCGCTTGCCCCGCGCCCGGCGCTGCTCGACGAGCCGGCGGGCGCGGATCAGGGCCTTGCCGCGCAGGTCGTGCCGCTCGTACGCCTCCTGCAGCGCCCGCTGCACCGCCTTGTCGTCGGAGGTGGCGATGATGATCGCGACGTTCACCGGCAAGAGTTCCTTCTCGACCGCCTGAAGTAATCGCTCCTCACCGCGGTCCAGGAGCTGGAGGATGCCGCGCACGTACGCCACGTCGAGGTCGGTCTTGCGGGCGATCTCCGGCGGCGCGTACCCGCGGTCCTTCAGCCCACGGATCTCGCGCACGAGTTCGACCGCCGAGTGCTGGCGCCGGGCCAGGTTCTCGGCCAGGCTCATCAGGAGCAACTCCTCCCGCGAGCCCTCGACGAAGATCGCCGGGATCTCGGTCTGCCCGAGCGCGCGGTACGCCTCCAACCGTCCCTGCCCGCACACCAGGTCGTACCGCGGCTCGCCGTCCTTCGGCTCGCCGACGGCCACGGTCACCGGGCGCTTGAGCCCGAGTTTGGCGATGTTGCCCACGATCTGGGCGAACTTCTTCTTGCCCCGGTAGCGGGGGTTGAGCACGTTGATCTGCGCGAGCGGGATCATCCGCACCCGCGGGTCGTGTCGCACGCTCATGCGGCCTCCTCGATTTTGCGCCGCGCGGCCAGCGCGGCGAAGTGGTCCAGGGTGTCGAACTGGTACGTGTCCAGGTGCGCCCCGTTGCACTCGCACAGGATGATGCGCGGCGCAATCAGATCCATGACGGGCAAGAGGTAGTCGGCCGGACGGGTGTTGTCGGCGTCCATGCGCACGAGCACGGTGATGTCCGGCGCCACGCGCTGGTCGATGCTGACGACCCACCGCAGTGCCCCGGCCCCGGTCCTCCGGCACCGGGACAACACGACGCCAGCGGTGTACTCGCCGTTGATAACCAGCCGGTCGGTGGCCGCATCGTGCGCGACGGTGGCGCCGACCTCGGCCAGCCGCCGGGTCAGGTCCTCGACGAGCGACGGGTGCAGGGCGCGGATCGCGCGGTTGACCGCGACGTACTCGTAGTTGCGAGCCGGCTCGATCCCGGCCAGTCGGTACGCCGAGAGCAGACTCCCGAACCGCGACCGGTACGCGGCGCTCGACGGCATGCTCTCGTCGGCGTCAATCACACCGGCCGAAACCGTGGCGACCGACTCTCCGAGGCGCCGCAGGTGGGCGATCATGTCCTCGCTCGACACCCGCCGGGCGCGCTCGGCGAAGATCCCGCGGGCGACGAAGAAGTCCTCGGCGCAGACTACCGGCTCGAAGGCGTCCGCGGCCCGGACCCACATGTCCGGTGTGTTCCGCACCCGCCGCTTCTTCAGTTTGAACGACGTGCGGTTGTACACGTTGTGGCCGATGTACTTCTCGTTGGTCAAGAGTTGTCGGACGGCGGCGCGGGTCCACAACCGGCCCAGGTCGGTGCGGAGGGTGCGGTCGTTGAGCGCGGCGGCGATCTCGGCCTCGCGCTTCCCCGCGCGCGTGAATTGCTCGTACACCCACCGCACGACCTCCCGTTCCTCTTCGGGGCCAGGGGTGAGGATCACACGATCCATCTGAAGGCTCTTGCGCTCGCCACGGGATAACTCGCCCTTGTGTTCACCCGCCTGGTTGACGAGCATCCGGCGCAGCCCGTAGCCCGGCGGCCCGCCCTGGCGGTAGCCGAGTTCGATGAGCCGGCACTGGCCGCGGAACACTTTGGCCGACAACTCCCGGCTGTACTCGCCGGCCATCGCCCGCTTGACGCTCTTGATGATGGTGGCGGTCGGGCCGCCGTCGTTCTCGAACTGCTCGGCGCAGTAGTGGACCTCGATCCCGGCCCGGCGGCACAGGTACTCGTAATAGGCGCTCTCGTCGGCGTCCTGGAACCGCCCCCACCGGCTGACGTCGTAGACGAGAATGGCCTTGAAGTCGGCGCGGTCGTTGTGGACGTCGTCGATCAGGGCGCGGAGCCCGTCGCGGCCGGCGACGCTGAGGCCGCTGCGGCCCTCGTCGGCGTAGGTGCGGACGACCTCGAACCCGCGCCGCTGCGCGTACTCGCGGATCGCGTCCTCCTGATTGGACGTCGAATACTGCTGGTGCTCGGTGGACATCCGCACGTACTGCGCCGCCCGCACGCGCGGGGACGAAGAAGCCGCGGGCACCGGGCTGGTCGGTGCAGTGGTGATGTTGTCTGCCACGGGAGTCGCCAAAGATGGGTTGGGCGACGGTCGATCTGGAGGGATTATCCCGCGGCGCCGTGAGAACGCGCGGTAGTTCCCCGTGAGATCCCCGTGACAAATCGCACCCTACTCCGGCAGTCGGAGGGCGTAGTGGCCCCGCTCCGACCCGTCGATGGCGTCGGCCAGTTCGCCAAGGTCCGCCAGCCGGAGCTTCTGCCGGAGGAAGCGGACCACGCTGCGGACGGCGTCGGCGGAGCGCTGCCCGTCCCACACGTCCTCGAACAGGCTCCGGTGGGGTACGTAGCGGCCGGGCCGTTCGGCCAGGCGCGCCAGGAATCGGAACGCCATCGTGTTGCCGAGGAAGCAGGTGCGCCCGCGGAACGAGACCGTGAACCGGCACGGGTCGATCACCGGATGTAGGGCGTCTGCGGGCGGTTCGGCAGCCGCCGGGTGGCTGAAGCACTCTTGCGGGTTGAGCGCGAGTTCCTCGCAGAGCAGTGCGTAGGTCCGCTCCATGACTTTCATGGTGGCGGCATGTGCCTCGACGAGGCAGCGGAGGGAAGCGCGGATCGTGTCGCGGCGGTCGGTGTTCATGGGTGGCGGCCGGGTAGAGGTGAAGAGGGGGCGCACTCCACTCTGCCCCGCGCCGCGCGGAACATGCCGGCCGCGACCACGAGCGTTCCCGTCAGGAGAAACCGAACACCGTGGCGCGCGACCGGGTAGAATGCGCCCCGTCCCGACCTCGATCCCGAGCCGACCGAGGGCTGCATGGGTCCGCCGCTCACCCCCGAACTGGTTCTCCAGTGGGCCGACCAATACCGCGAGAAGACCGGGCGCTGGCCGAGCACCAAGAGTGGTGCCGTGCCGGGTGCCGCGGGCGAGAACTGGGCGAGGGTTAACGACGCGCTCCGGAACGGCTACCGCGGCCTTGCGGGCGGCTCGTCCCTGGCGCTGTTCCTCGCCGAGCACCGCGGCGCGCGCAACAAGACGAACCTGTGCGCCCTCTCTGTCCGCTGCATCCTCCGGCTGGCCGACGCCCACCACCGGCGAACCGGGCGATGGCCGACGATGGACTCCGGACCGGTCACCGACGCGGACGGCGAGACCTGGTCGGGGCTCGACTCGGCCCTCAAAGTGGGGTCGCGCGAGCTCCCGGGCGGCGACTCGCTCGCACGGTTGCTCGTGCGGCGCCGGGACGCGCGCAACCGCACCAACCCGCCGCAACACTCCGTCGAGCAGGTTCTGGCGTGGGCAGATGCGCACCACACGCGCACGAGGCGATGGCCCAACCACCGCTCCGGACCGATTGCCGAGGCGCCGACGGAGACGTGGGCCGGGATCAACTCGGCAATGCGGAGCGGTGCGCGGGGGCTGCGGGGGTGCGTCTCACTCTACCAGTTCCTGAAGCTCCACCGCCAGATTCCGGGGACGCGGCCGGCGGCTCGGCGGTCGCGGGCCAACGGCGACGGCCGCGGCGGCCGGCCGCTGACCCGCATCAACTTCCCGCCCGAGTTCCTCGCGCGCGTCCGCTCGGGCGAACTGAAGCTCAACGAGGTCGCCGCCCGGTGTAGCGTGAGCCCCAAGGTCGCCGCGCGCGAGTTGCGCCGCGCCGGCGTGGAACTGGTGCGCGAACACCCGGCGCCGCGGTCAGAAAGGGACGCCAAGGTGGTCGCTGCGTACCGCAGCGGCAAGAGCCTCGCGGCGACCGGCGAGGAGTTCGGGCTCTCTTCGGGACGGGTGAAGACGATCCTCAAGCGGTGCCGCGCGCCCATCCGGCCCGGCGGCCCCGAGTTCTTCGTCCCGGACATGTCGGCCGACGACCGGCAGCGGTTCGGGGCGCGGCTGCGGGAGTTGCGGCGGGCCGCCGGGTTCACGCAGGACCGCGTGGCGACAGACACCGGCCTCACACAGACCACCCTCTCCGCGCTCGAAAACGGCCACCAGTCCCCGACGAAGAGGACGGTCGAGGCACTCGCGAGGGCGCTCGGCGTGGGGACGAAGGCGTTCCTACAAACCAAGCAAGACCGGTCGTGTTAGTCCGGTCACGGCTGATGCCCGGCTCAACGAGTTACACGGCAGCGTCCCGGCAGGCGCACACGATCCGATAGAGTGACGACCCCGCGGTCAGGCCCCGCCCGCCGCGGGTCAGAGCGGTGTTCACCCCGGCCCACGTCTCCCCGGGCGCGTCGGCGATCGACCCCGTCGTGTGCCTGGGCCACGTGCCCGTTCGCCGGTGATGTGCCTCAACCCACGCCCGGATCTGTTCGACCGAAAGCATGGGAAGGGCCTTCTTGTTCCGAGCGCTCCGGTGCCGAGCAAGGAACCGCGCGAGCGAATCGCCCCCGGGCAAGCCACGAACACCGACGATGAGGGCCGCATCGACAGCCGACCACGCCTCCCCGGTCGCCTCGGGGATCGGACCTGACGACCGGAGCGGCCACCGCCCCGTTCGCGCGCGATGTGCGTCGGCCCACGTGAGGATCTGTTCGGTCGTCAGGGGCGGAACGTCCATGTGGTTGCGGGCGCCGCGGTGGAGCGTGAGGAACTGGGCAAGCGAACTAGGCTCGCCCAGGCCACGACCACCGACGACCAGCGCCTGCGCCACGCCCGACCAGGTCTCGCCCGACGTGCCGGGGATCGGACCGGACTCCCGCGTCGGCCACGTTTCGGTACGGTTGTGGTGGGCGTCGGCCCACGAGAGGATCTGCTCCGGCGTCAGGGCGGGAAGCGCTTGGACGTTCCTGACACCGCGCCGGGCTTCGAGCAGTTGGGCCAGTGAGGAGCCACCCAAGAGCCCGCGCCGACCGATCCGCAGGGAGTGGTTCACCGCCGACCACGTCTCTCCCGGAACGCCGTGAACGGCACCCGAGGAGTGGTCCGGCCACTCCCCGGTCCGACGGCGATGGGCGTCCGCCCAGTTGAGGATCTCGTACTCGCTTAAGGTCGGCGGCTGTCCCTTGTGCCGCCGGTTGCGGCGCGCGAGCAGGAGCTTGGCCAGCGACGACCCACGCGGCAGGCCGCGGTTGCCGAGTTTCAGGGCCGAGTCGATCCGCCGCCACGTCAGATCGACCGTGCCCTCGACCGCGCCGTCATTGCGGTGCGGCCAGCGGCCCTTCCGTTGGTGAAACTCGTCGGCCCAGCGGAGGATGTCGCTGGTGTAGAGGGCGGGTCGCCGCATCGCTCGTCGCCGGTTCGGGGATGCCTACAGCGTACCCTCACGAGTTCACCGAGTCAGGAGATAACTGCGAGGAAGAAATGGATAGAAACCGGGTCGAATCGTGGTGCGGTGCGTATCCGAACATCGTGGTCCAGAGGGCGCAAGACAACGACCTCGGTTGTTCTCGACCAGAGCGACCGCCGGGACGGTGTCGCAAACTGCGCCGATGACTTCGACGTGTTGTCGGCCGGGATCTGCGCGCCGCCCACGCCTGATCACAGGCACCGCGCCCAGCCCGAAGCCAACGGCTTGAGCACGGCCTTCTCGACCCACACCTGCCCCTGTGCCGTCTCCGTCTGCTGGTACACCCACTTTGCGATCTGGCACGTCGCTTCCAAGTCGCACGGTAATCCCGCTTCAACCAGCCGCTCGTTGAGTTGGTCGCGGTGCTCGTCGTTCCGCTCGGCCCAGCGCTCCAAGTGCTCTTCGGCCGCGAGGTGGTCGGACTTCGCGTTGTTGCAACCGCCGTGGGCGAGTACGAAGTTCTGCCCGAGATCGGCCGGATACCGCGACCACGGGATGAAGTGATCCACCTGCGCCTTGTCCGAAAGCGGCTTCTTGCAGTAGATGCACGTCCCCTTCTGAACGTCCCGCAGGATCGGCTGGTACGCCGCCAGGCTCGCGCGCTCCTGCCCGAACAGGAACGTGCCGAGATCGGTCAGGTGGCCGAGGCGGGCGGCGTTCACCTTCTGCACGTACCGAATCCACGCCCCTTCGATCAGGTCGCGGATCAGTTCGTAGAACGCGCGCAGGCAGTACGCCACGCCGGGCTTGAGCGTGATCGTGTTGCCGCTGCCGGTGTTGGCGTAGAGAAAATCCAGCGACTTGTCGCCAACAGTCTGGAGCTTCCACAGCGGCATCTTGCACACCGTCCCCTCGACCTGCGCCAGCAGTTTCGCCCACCGGCGGGATTCCGCCCGCTGGAACCGGAAGAGCGAGCCGCTCGACAGCTTCTGCGCGGTGGCGATGGAGTCGATGATCGCCGCCTGCTTGCCGGTGTTCTGCTGGAGGACCGCGCCGGACTTGTCCTCACCGACTCGAAACGGACGCGCCTGGCGCCAGTACAGCTCCACGAACTTCTCGGCGATGGAGCGGGTGCCGATCTCCAGTTCGGCGCCGGTGTCGTTCCCGTGAAGCACGGCCAGGTCGGCCAGCGCGCGGACCAGGGCGAACTTATAGCTGGCGACGAACTGGCCCTCCGACAACAGCCGCTGCACGTTGCGCAAGAACCGCACCTGTTCGTCGGGTGTCGGCACGGCCGGATTCATTTGCTGCTGCCTCCGGTCCAGTACGCGGCTCTCGCCGGAAGCACCCACCGAACACCGCCGCGCGGATCAGCGACATCGCCGGTGCGACGCGGGATGACGTGGACGTGGGCGTGCATCACCGTTTGCCCGGCCGCCGGCCCGTCGTTGAGTCCGACGTTGAACCCGTCGGGCGCCAGTTCGGCCGCGAGCAACGCCCGCACTTGCGAGACCAGAGCCCAGACCGCCGCCTGCTCCTCGTCCGGCAGATCGAACAGGCTCGCGACGTGGCGCTTCGGGACGACGAGCGCGTGGCCGTCGCTCAGCGGGAAGCCGTCGCGGAACGCCACCGCGAACGGAGTTTCCAGCCGGATGCGCGATCGGTCCAGAGTACAGAACGGGCAGACCGGGTCGCCCATGTGCGCTCCTTCAACCGTGAAGACCCGCCAGTGTAGCCGAACGGCCGGCGATTGCACGTCCGTGGTGATTTGCTGCTGTTTGGGCCGATTCGGTGGCGGTATGATCGCCGCATGCCGAAGTCGATCCCCGCCGGCCTGACGCAGCACCACGTCCTCCGCGCGCTCGCGGAACTGGACGCCGGCTGCGATCACCCCTTCGGCGCACCGACCGGCTACGAACTCGTTCACCGGGGCAAGCGGTACGCGCCGAAGGCCGTCATTGGCCTCGGCTTTCGGCACGCGATCGGGCGCCTGCTGCCGCCCGACGAGTTCAGCGGCGGCGAGGCGCCGGGGCAGGCGAACTTCGTCCTGCGACAACTCGGCTTCGCGGTGGTGCGGAAGGGAGAACCCGTGGAAGCCGAAGAGAAGGCGCCCCAGCCCGACTGGTCAACCGACGAGGTTCGACTCGTCGTCGCCGACTACTTTGCAATGTTGGAGAAGGAGCTACTCGATCGACCGCTGAACAAGACCGAGCACCGCCGCGCACTGGTCCCACAACTGGCGGGGCGGTCGGAGCCGGCGGTCGAGTTCAAGCACGCCAACATTAGCGCCGTCCTGGCCGGCCAGGGCCTGCCGTACATCGGCGGGTACAAGCCGCGTGGCAACTACCAGGCGCTGCTCGCTCAGGAGGTCGAGTCGTTCCTCGACGCCCGCCCGAACTTCCTCGACCAGTTGGCGGCTGCTGCGGTGCTGAACCCGGACAAGGCGCCGGCCGCAGCACCGCTCGACGCCGCATCCGTCATCGAAGACCCGCCCGAGGCAATGACCTTGCCCGAATCGACCGGCAAGCCGTGGTTGTCGCGGCGCGGGCGGCGGATCGACTTCGTGGAGCGGGACGCACGGAACCGAGCGCTGGGCCGGTTGGGCGAAGGGTTCGTCGTCGCACTGGAGCGCGAGCGACTGCACGCCGCCGGGCGTGACGATCTGGCCGGTCGGGTCGAGCACGTCGCGGAAACGCTCGGTGACGGGATCGGGTTCGACGTACTGTCGTTCGACGACGCGGACGACGGGAAGCGGCTGATCGAGGTGAAGACGACGGCGCTGGGCAAGTATCACCCGTTCTACGTGACCGCGACCGAGGTCCGGTGTTCCGAGGACGTGCCCGACCAGTTCCAGTTGTTCCGCGTGTTTGACTTCGGGCGCCAGCCGCGGGCGTACGTGTTGGCCGGATCGCTGCGGGTGAACTGCCGGCTCGACCCGACGCTGTTCCGCGCGGCGATCTGAACACGCGCCGCCCGCTCACTCCTGAAGTGGCGGAACGGTCCAGAGGCTTCGCGCCGCCGACAGCGCCGCTGATTGCACCTCCATTCGTCTGGCCTCTTCTGCCGACCGGACTTCTTCCCTGGGCGCGTCGGCCTTACTCGCCAGACACCTCGCCGTTCGCGCCGCAAACTCTCTTGCCGACTGCACCGCGCGTTCCGCCGACACCACGATCAGGTCCGCTACCACAAAAGAGACCATATTCAACGTCGCCTCGATCACGTCCCGCCACCCGGACATAACCGGCGTCCGTGGCAGCGATCGTTGTGCGGACCGAACCGCCGACTGCACCGTTTCGTCGATCCGGTTCGTCTGGAGCAGAGCGGATAGCTCGGCCGCAGCCAACGCCTCGACCACGAGACCCAAGACCGCGGCCCGTCGCGCAGCGATTTCTTCGGAGAGAGGCCACCGGGCGCGAACGAGACGTGCGACTTCGACGACGTAGAGCCGGCACACCCACCGGCGACGCAATCGACCGATGGCCCCGCGCACGGCGCCCCAAGCCACCGCCCGCTGGTCCCAAACGACGTCGGCGCGCATAGTCCGCACGGCATGCACCCACCAACGCAGTCGCGCCGCCGGCCGCGCCTGCCCCCGTTCGTCCAGCCAGTCGGCGTAGACGAGGCGCGCCGTCTCATCCTGCCAGTTTGCGAGAATGGCCGCGCGGAAGGCGGCCTCTTCGGACCCAATGATGGCGGTCATGCGGCGCTGCCCTCCAGACGCCTCGTTGGCGGCGTATTTCTCGCCGGCGATCAACCCGCGGAACCCCATGCAGTGAGTGTGGGCACACGATCTGCCAGCGGTACAGCCCATTCGCAGAATTCGCACCATTTGCGCTATCCACGCTCGCACTCAATTCTGCGAATAGTGCGAAATCTGCGAACAGCACTTCCATGCTTCGACCTCAACCACCAACCAAGCCCGCGGGCAGCTTGCGCTCGTGGATCACCTCGCCCGCACAGACCACTTGCCAGCGGTACAGACCAGGCGCCGGCATCGTAACCACGGGTACTTCGATCGCCAGTTCCTTCACGTCCAGCGGCGAAGCGAACCGCACTGGCGGCGTCTCGAACGACCACACGGGCGCAGCGCCCGCGTCGTCGCACACCAACCGGATCGTAAGCAGGGTCGGACCGTACCCGTCGGTGAGCGCGAGATAGAGGAACTGGCGCGGCATCGGCGCGGGATAGGTGAGCGCTTGGAAGCCCGCGTGAATACTCAACAGCGAAGCCTTCTTGCTGACGTCGTCCTGGTGGACGTAACCGCAGGCGATCAGCGCCGCGACGGTCGGCGGTGCGGCAACGAGTCGAACGGGCGAGGAGAGTTGCATGGCACGCTCTGGTGCGGAGAGAGGAATTGATCCTACCCGCCCGGCACGACCGCGTGAAGAACCCTTCACAATCGAGCGCGCGACGGCGTCCGACCCTGGCAGTTGCACGCGGCACCGCGGTCGGTTCCAATCGTTTCCATGCCCACCGCCCCGCCCCTCAGCGGCACATACACCCCGCCCGCGGTCAAGATTGGCGACCGCGTCACCTGCCTGTTCCGCGACTGCGAGTGCAAAGTCACGTCCATTTCCTGCGCGCCGATCCCGTGGCCCCGCGTCCAGCCGACCGAGCACATCGGTGGTTCTGGTCTTTGGGTGTGCGACGAACTGGTGAACGCGATTAAGACCGAGAGCGCCACTGCACTCAAGCACCACTTCGGCGTGAGTGCGGGCGTCGTGTGGCGCTGGCGAAGGGAGTTCGGCGTCGGTGGGCATGCCACAACGAAAGGCAGCAAACGAGCGATCCGCGCTGCGGCACAGTTGGGTGCCAACGCAATCAAGGCAAAGGAGTGGACCGAGGCGGAACTCGACGCGAAGGCCGCGACCGCGAAGCGCATCGGGCTGAAGCCGGTGCGGTGGACGCCGGAGCGCGGAGGATGGACCGCAGAGCAAGCCGCCCTCCTGGGCACCGACCACGACGAGGTGATCGCGAAGAAGCTCGGTCGCTCGCGAAGCGCGGTCACTACGCAGCGGGTCCAGCGGAAGATCCCGGCGTTCTCCGGTTTCCCAGGTGGCGGTCCCGGTTGGACGGTGGACGAGATCGCGCTGCTCGGCACGGATCACGACGAGGTGATCGCGGCACGGATCGGACGGACGACGGGCGCGGTGATGCAGAAGCGGTGGGCGCTGAAAGTGCCCACGTTCGGCGACCGGCGCCGAACGAGATGACTCACGGCTTCGGTTCGGGGCGCTTGGGCGGTGTGAGCAGGTCGAGTTGCGGTTGGTGCTTCTGCGCGGACTCGACGAACTCCCACTGATCCTTGAAGGGTCGCTTGTAGGTGAACTCCAGCACGTCAAGAACCGCGCGTCGCACCTCGTCCACGCAGAACGGGTGCTTGAGAAGTTCGACGAGGTCTTGCGGCGGCAGCGGGCGCGGCTGCGGGCGGAAGTGAGAATGGAGGAGTGGGAGCGACGGAAGGATGTTGTGCGGGGTCGCGAAAGCACCGGCGAGGATGCCGCAGTGAGACAAATCGCGTTCGAGCGAGATTCCGAGAGCCGCGGCCACCAAAACCCGTTCGACACCGAGGGGATAGTCCGAACCCTGTTCCTTGCCGAACGTGTCGGCGAGAACCCGTACGGCTTGGGAAAAGACCGTGGATGCCGCGGCCGGTTCGATTCGCGCCGCCGCTGCAACTAGTCCCCGCGCCAAAGAGACGCGCGCACTGACGCGCGGTTCCCGGGCAAGCACGGCCGTCAGAACCCCGACCGCTTCGACGGGTTCCATTCGTCTCGTGAGCACCACCAGTTCGTCTGTCAAGTAGCCGCGGGCGAGCCCGTTCGTTTCCGTGGCGTGCGCCGTTGCGAGAATGTGGACCGCTTGGGTGCAGACCTTGGCGCCCTCGGGACGTTCCAGCCGTGCCGTCAACACTCCCAAGCCCCGCGCCAACCAGACGCGCCGGTACGTTTCGGTTTGTTTGGCGAGTTTGTCCAGGAGGGCACGAGCTACGGGGGCGCAGATCTTGGCGGCCACCGCGGGTTCCATTCGCCCCGCCACCCGACCCAGGCCCTCCGCCAACTCGACCTGGGTATCCGCGTCCGGTTCCTTGGTGAGCGCGTCCGCGAGAATCCGGGCCGCCTCGGCGGGTTCCATCCGCGTCGCAACCACGGCCAAGGTCTGTGCCAACGTATAGCGGCCGGTGCGGTCCGTTTCCTTGGCGAGCGCGTCCGCGAGGGTGCGAGTGGCTCGGGCACAGACGCCCGCGGCCTCGGCGGGTTCCATTCGCCGTGTCACCACGGCCAAGGCGAGCCCCAGCCAGAGGCGGCCGTGTGGATTCGTTTCCCGGTCGAACGCGTCCGCGAGAGTGCGGGCCGCCCGGGCACAGATGCCCGCCGCCTCCGCGGGTTCCATCTGCTCCGCCAGCGTCTCCAATCCCTGCGCCAGAGTGGTGATGTCGCGAGCGTTCGTTTCCGTCGCGATCGCGTCGGCAAACGTGGTCGCCACCCGAGCGCAGATTTTCGCGGCCTCGGCGGGTTCCATCCGCGACACCACGCCGACCAGGCCCTGGGCCAACGACACGCGGTTGCTCGGATCCTTTTCCCTGGCGAGTGCGTCCGTGAGGGTGCGTGCGGCCCGGGCGCAGATCTGGGCGGCGCTGGCCGGAGCCATACGCTTCACCGCCGCGACCAACCCTTCGGCCAAGGAGGTGCGGGCCGTCGAATCCGGTTCCTTGGTCACCGCGTCCGCGAGGACTTCGATGGCCTCGGTCGGCTCCATCCAGGGTGCCACCGCGATCAAGCTCCACGCCAACTCGCGGTCATCGAGCGCGGTCTTTGTCTGGGCGCGTGCGCTCACGAGGGCGCGGCCGGCTCGTGTGCAGACTTTGGTGGCCTCGGCGGGTTCCATGCGCGCGGCCATAGCGGCCAGGCCCCGCGCCACCCACACGCGAACGGCCGGGTTCGTTTCTTTGATGAGCGCGTCCACCAGCGCGGGCGCGACCTGTGAGCAGACGCGAGCGGCCTCGCCCGGTTCCATCCGCGATACCACCGCGGCCAAACCCTCGGACAGCTCGCGGCGCGCGGCGTCATCCGGTTCTTTGGGGAGCGCCTCCGCGAGGATGTGGAAGGCCGTTACCGCCGTTTCCGAAGAAGCGAAATCCGATCGGGCGATGCTCAGTGCCAGGCTGACCGGCTTGTCCCCTTGCGCGAGCCGTTCTCTCACGCGCGCGAGGAGCAGTTGATCGGCCGCGCGGCACCGTGCGGGATCGAGACCGATGGTCGCGTGGAGCGTGCCCTCGGCCCGGCAGGCCAGTTGGTCACACGACAACGGGGTGCCGGTCACCTCTTCGAGGAACATCCAGGTCACTTCGTCCCGCCGGAGTTCCGCGAGCTGCCAGAACGCCTCCACCTCGTACGGCGTCAGCGGCTTGTCCCGGTTCTTCGCGGTAATCGGGCCGAGCAGTGCCTTCGCGAGCGTGCGCTTCACCCGCTCTTGTGACCGGAGCAGTTGGTCGTTCTTGTCCTTCAAGTCGTTCCGCGCGGCGACCGCGTCGTGCTTCTCCCTCTCCTCGCGTCCGACGGCCTCCTCGGCCTCCTTCTTCTGCTTGAGCGCCTCCTTCTCTTGCTTTCGCGCTTCCAGCCCGAAGGTGAGCGAAGCGCCCGCGCCCACCAACAGCGCCAGTGACACGGCGGCGATTGCTCCGGCGAGTACCTTGTTGCGCCTTACCCACTTGTACCCGCGCTCCAACGGACCGGCCGGGCGTATGCTGATCGGTTCTCCGCGAACGAAACGGTCCAGGTCGTCGGCCAGTTCCCTTGCCGTCGGGTAGCGCTCGTACGCCGGTTTCGAGAGGCACTTCAGACAAACCAGTTCCAGGTCGCGCGGCACCGCGGCCAACCGTTTCCGCGGCGGCCCCGGGTCGGTCGTCATGATCCGCGTCAACAGCTCGCGCACGTCCTCGGCGTCGAAAGGGCGTGACCCGGTCAGCGCCTCGTAGAGGATCACACCCAGCGCCCACACGTCGGCTTGCGGCCCGACGAACTTGGCGCTCCCGCTCGCCTGTTCGGGACTCATATAGGCGGGCGTGCCCATCACCGCCTGTGTCGCGGTCAAATCCGACACCGACCCGCGCTTTGCCAGCCCGAAGTCCGTCACCCTCGGAGCGCCCGCCTCATCGAACAGGACGTTTCCGGGTTTCAGGTCGCGGTGGACGATCCCCTGCTCGTGTGCCGCCGCCACACCCCGTGAGATCCGACTGACGAGTTCGGCCGCGTCCTTCGGCGGCAAAGGTGCTCCCAGGCGCTCGGTGAGCTTGCCGCCCGCGAGGTACTCGAAGGCGATGAAGGGCCGGCCGCTGGCTTCTCCGAACTCGTACACCTGGACGACGTGCGGGTGCCGGACCGCCGCGACCGCTTCGGCTTCGGCCAGGAACCGGATCAGCCGCTTGGGATCGGCGCGCTCGTCACCGAGCACCATCTTCAGCGCCACGACGCGGTTCAGTTTCAGGTCGCGGGCCTTGTACACCACGCCCATCGCGCCGCGCCCCAGTTCTTCGAGCAACTCGTAACCCGGTACTTCGGGCGCGCCGGCCTGAACCGGTGCATCGCCGTTGCCAGGGAAGGAGACGGTTCCAGTCGAGCCAGGCGTGGCCGGCGCATAAGAGATCGTGCCGCCGGGCGACGGTTCGGGAGCATTCGGCGCCGAGCGCGTCGCGGCGCTCTCAGGCGGCGCGGTGCGGGTCGGGTCGTTGTCGGACATGGGCGGCTCCGCGAGAGACGTGGAAGAAGTGTACCCGCACGAACCCGCCAGCGGAACAAGACCGCGCCGGGTCCGTTGGTGCATTCGCATCACCTCCGCGATGTGGTGTGACAGACCGCCGACCGAGTTGCGGTTGAGGACAGCCCGAATGGACGAGAAGAAGGGCGAAAGGACGCTCGCCGAATGCGCACAATTGAGGGCGGGGCGGTCCTCCGGTGAATACAGCGAATTGTGCGAACGCTGTTCGGGAATCACGATCAGTCCGGCAACCCGCGCGTCGAGGGCAGTTCCGGTTCATTCTTCCGTCGCGCCGCCTTCGCCTTCACCGGCCCGCCGATAACGTGAACGGGAATGCCCTTCCGCTCGACCAACTGCAACACCCTCCGCACGTCCGGATCGCGGTCCGCCCACACGACCACTGCCGCATCCGCTTCGTTCACGAGGAATGCGTCGCGGCGCTCCCCGGCATCAACGGGAAACCGGACGAAGTCCGCGACGCGCGCCGTCACGACAAGCCTGCGTTCGGTCGCGTAGCTCGCGGCCAGCATCGGTACGCCGCGCCCGCCGCAGGTGAGCAACTCGACGTCGGGCAGGCGGTTCACGAGGAGGGCGTCGAGGGCGGCGCGCAGCGCGGGGTAGTTCGTGAAGTGGTGGGGACCGGCGATGAGGACGCGGAACGCTCCCATATCGTTGAGTGTTTTGCGCGGTGGTTCGGGTCGCAATGTCGGTAGCGGCTGCACGGATTGTGCCGCAACGGACGTCGTCCCTCAAACGGCGCCGTGGGACAATACTTCCCTCACCGCGGGAGGTTCGACATGGCGCGCGTTACCCTGACGTTTGAAGTGGAAATGGACATCGACGTGCCCGACGAACTGGCGCCCCGAATGACGGCCCAGGACGTATGCGACTGCGCCGATCTCGCGGCACGCGCCCACGGCAACACTCCGATCGTCCTGGGCAACGAGGTGCTCTCGGCCCGGTGTTCGTGGTCGATGCGCCCACGACATGAGGAACTGCCGTTCGAGGAGGGTGTCGTGTCCCTCATCCCCGCCCAGACCTTCGCCCTCCTCGCGGACACCGTCGGCGCCGAGTAACGCACCCGAACCGCACCACGAACCTCACCCATGTGCGCGCGCATCACCGTCACCACAACTGTTGATGAAATCGCCGACCTGTTCGGCCTGTCGCACGACATGCGCCAAGCAACCCCGACACCGACTGCTGCGCCACGCTACAACGTAGCGCCGTCCACGCTCATTCCCGTCATCCGGACGATGAATGGCGTGCGCGAAATCGTTGACCTGCGCTGGGGCTTGATTCCGCACTGGAACACGAACCCCAAGCACGTCGGATTCGTCAACGCCCGCGCCGAAACCGCTCCGACCAAGCCCGCGTTCCGCGATCCGTTCCGGTTCCGACGGTGCCTCGTCCCGGCGGACGGGTTCTTCGAGTGGAAGACCGTGGGCAAGAAGAAGCGGCCGTACTTCTTCCGCCCGGCTGGTGGCGACCTGTTCGTTTACGCTGGAGTGTGGGACCGGTGGAACGGCATCGACACGGTCGCGGTGCTCACCGTCCCCGCGAACGACCTGGTGAAGCCGCTCCACGACCGCATGCCCGCGATCGTCAGCGAAGGGCACTTCGGCGCCTGGCTCGATCCGAAGGAGTATCGAGCCGCAACGTTGCTCCCGTTCCTCCAAACCTACCCCGTCGAGCGAATGGAGAAGTGGGCGGTCAGTGAGCGCGTGAATGCTGCGACCGCGGACGACGCGGAGTTGCTCGTGCCCGTCGCAGAGCCGCCGAAACCGACGTGGACGCAACCCACGCTCTTCGACGTCGCGTGAGCGCGCGATCCAGCGGGCGCTGAGTGCGGTCGGTCCGAACGGGCTGTTATTTCTTCCGCTTATAGACCCACACGATGACCTCGGAGCCGGCCTCCGACTTGAACTCCTTTGGTCGATCTTTTCCGAAATCCTTCTGCGCTGTGGCGAGTGTCAGCTTGTCGCCCTCGACCTTGATGATGGCGATCTTGGTCTGCCCCTTATCCTTCCCGTCGGTCACAACGAAGTCGATCCAAGTGGGCTTCTTCGTGGTGTCGAGTTTGAGCGTCCCCGCGTGCGTCTTGTTGAAGACGGGCCAGTTGAAGTTCTCGCCCTTGAACACCAGCGGCTCGACCTTCTTGGGCATGAGGTTGCCGTCGATGGTGATGCTCTCGACCTCCCACGTTCCCTCGAACTGCTTCAGTGCCTTCGCGGTCTCTTCCTTTTCGTCCGCGCGGGATGGATCGGGCGCGGACAGCAGGGCGAGCAACGACACGGCCGCCATCGCGCGGACAAACCGAACGGACATGCGTCACCTCGGGTTTCGTTCGAGCGGGACACCCGCGGCGTAACGCCGCAGTCATCGCGATCCGAGCCCCGCCGGACCACAGTCACGAGCTTATCGACCCGGCCGCGGGAACGGAATCGGGCGCCGGTCACTTCGCTCCTCGCGTGCATCGCATCGGCGCGTTACCCTCGGTCCATGATCCCGCTCGCCGTCCTCGCGAACCGTTGGCTCGTCCGCCTTGTATTCCTGGCGGTTTCGGTGATCGCGTCCGCCGGGTTCGCGACGGCAGCGTTCGGCAACAACTACGTGGTGCTCGCATTGGGTGCGGCGAATGGATTCTTCTGGTGGTACGCCGCGGTGTACGGGCCGCCGGCATGGGCGGACGGGCAAAGATCATGACCACCGAGGACGACTTCCAGAACGCGCTCGATCCGAACCCCGCCGATTGGCAGACGCGGCGCGTCTTTGCGGATTGGCTCTAGGAGCGGAACGATCCGCGGGCCGACGGGTATCGGGCACTGGGGCGCAACGGTGCGTGGACGGTCAACGTCAACACCAGCGGCGAAGGGTTGAAACTGTGGACGTGGTTCCCATCCGGGACCACCAGCGACGGGCGCCGCGGGTTGCCCCGCGACTGGTTCACGGCGCTCGATGGTTGGGAGTGCCTCGTGTCCAGCGGCGAGACGATGAACGCAGCCGAGCGGTGGCGCGACTACCGCTCGCGCCGTGAGGCCGAGGACGCCGCGGCGCTTGCGTTCTCGAAGCTGTCGTCAGAGCGCCGGACTGAACTGCTCGCGGCGATCCCAAAGAAGAAGCCGGGCGCACGAAAGCCCACGGCGCGGAAGCCAAAGGGGAAGAAGTGAACCCCGAGCGCTCGATCATGTCCCGCGTGCCGCTGGTCGCGCTCGTGCTGGTGGGTGGCGCGTTCCTGTACGTCGTGTACCTGATGGCGAAATGAGTCGCGCGCGGTTACCCGCCGCGGGAGTGAGCGAGACGGTTTACCCGGGACGCACCTTGCCGCGGTCGGGTGCAGCGCGGGTTCGGCCCGGCCACCCGGCACGGGCGGGAGCCCGCGGAGCGGCTCGCTGACTGCCGGGCTCAGGTACACGGACGTGTCCGACCGATCGGACTCGTCTCACGGAGGTGTGACCGAAGAAGGGATCTCGTACTTTTCGGGCCCCGAAGCCCCCCTTTCCGTTCGGTACGGCCCGGCTGGCACCGGCTCCGCCCACCGAACCGACCGCGCCACCGCTCGGCTCTGCTCGTCACGGGATCACAATGGCCTGGACGGCGTTTCCCGCGATGCTGATGCGCACGTAGCGAGGGCGGCCGGCGCTGGGGCCATTGCCGGCAGCGGACGCTCGCCCGGCGGCGCCCAGACCGGGAACGGAAGCGGGCTGGGTTGTCAACCCTGCCGTCCGCAATGAGGAGTTGGAGCCGGTGCCCGTTGGAACGGGGCTGGAGGCCGAGGGGTAGCGGGTGGAATAGGGTCCTATGGAGCTTGAATCCTGCCGGTAGGTCAGGCCCGGGCCACGGTCGGAATAGGGACCCGTGTAGCTCGAAGCCGGTCGGAACGTCAGTCCCGAGCCAGACACGTAGGAGGGGCCAGGGGCGGCAGTGGAGACGCCGGTCGGCTGTGCCCGGACCGCATTCGCCAGCGCGCCGGCCAGCACGAGAGTGGCGAACAGACTTGTCCCAAAACGCATGGCTGAATCCCTTCTTGTCGGCGGCGCATCTGTTCCCCGGTCCGCCGGTCGCCGTCATTATGGGCACTACCGGGGGAAGGAGCAAGTGAAGCAGAGGAAGCGAACCTTGGGCAAAGTGCCACCGGCCAGAGAGGCGGCGTCCGCGACCTGCGTAGCCATCGGTGCCACCCGAGACTGCTGGGCGGTCGAACAAACAGCTCACCTGCCACGGGGTGAGCAAAGCGGTAAACGAGTGCGGCATTTAACAGCGGTCAGGTGCAGCGCGGGTTCGGCGCGGCCGTCACTCCGCCTCGACGGCCAGCTATCTGGTTCGGCGTGCTGGTTGGGGGAGTTCACTGCCGGCCCTTGTGCCGCGCCTGCCGCTCCCGCTCCGCTGTCTGGCAGGGGATGCAGATGAACCGTCCCGCCTGGCCATCACCGAACTGGATGCCGTCGATCGTGTCCGGCTTGTCGAGGTTCGTTGCCCACCCTCCGCAGGACGAGCAGCGCTCCGCGTTGACGGAGTCGTCGCCCAGGTAGTGGAATGTGTACGTCCCGCCTGCCTGACACCCAGGCACCCCCGCGGCCACCGCCTCCGCAGCCGCCATCAGAGCATCGCCCAGGCGGCTGATCAGCGCGTAGTCCGCATCCTCATCGCCGGACAGCGTGGCGATGATGACGCCGGTGGAGACGATGACCTGACGCTCACCCGCCATTCGCCTCTCCTTCGCCGAACGACCACGCTCACCTGCCCCCGCCGGCTTTGCGGCCCCGGTCAGGTGCGGCGCCTGGTCCGGCGTCACGACCCCACTCTGTCCCACCGGAAGTCGGACTGCCAGGACGCATCTCGCCGCAGGTACTTGACGAAGGCGGAGACGACGCGGTCCAGAGTGATTGGGCGGTCAAGTGCCCGGTAATGCTCGGCGAGCGAGCCGTCCTGATACTCCAGCGAGTATTCGTGGGGCGGTTCGTTCTGCCTCACGCACCGGATGTAATAGTGCGGGTCGTCGCCCAGGGTAGCGGCGGCTTCGCCCGCGACGGCCGACCGGACGTCGTCCTCGGTGGCCTCCACGACGACCCGCCCGGACGCCAACGTCAGGTCCATCGCCGGCCCCTCGCTCTTCCACCGCCAGGCCTCCGCGGGGGTCAGCTTGCGCACGCCGCAGCCGAGGATGCTGCACTGCCAGGTCGAGCCGTCGAGGAGGGAGATCCCGAAGACGTGCGAACCGTCGTCATCGACGTGGTAGCAGTAGCAGGGGTGAAAGCGACAATCCTCGAAGACGTCGCCGGGTCGAATACCGCCCGGCTGCCGCACCTGCTCCGGCATCGCGAACCCCCTCTGCGGCCGAACACTGTTTATGCCGGTCGGCATAACACGGTTCATCGGCGCGATTCTCTCCGCGATTCGCGGGGAATGCAACGACGCTCGTCTGTGTTACTCCGACCGATCGGTCGGCAAAACACCAGTTCCCGTTATGCCGACCGGCGCGCGACGGAATCGCCGGTGCCTTGCCCCGATCACCGCGCCCGGTTACCCTTCGCTTGTTCCCGCGGTCGATTTAGCTCGCTCGTTTCGAGCAGGCTGATGTTGCGTCAGCCGAGTGCTTGCCTTGCCGTTGTTCGCGGGGAAGGCTGTTCCAGCACCGCTGTCCCGACCAGGTGAGCAGGCTCGCCATCGGTCTGGAACAACCCCGCCAGTCGTGGTTCCGATGGCGAGCCTGCTCACCTGGTCGGGGCGGTGCCGTGAGCCTTCCGCGCACACAGGTCATGAAGTAGACGCCACGGGAACGCGAGCGGGCCGGGGAAAGAACCCCGGCCCGTGTCGTTTCGTTGCGCGAGCGGAACTGTGCGGTTGTCGCGCCCGAGTTCGGCTCCACCTTTGAGCGACCGGTGGCTTTCACAGCCACATGACCCGAACGAACTCGGGCTCCGCTCAACGTTCCGTCAACCACCCCACCATCTTCCGCGTCACGAACTCCGGCTTGTCGCGATGGACGAAGTGACCCGCACCGGGCACCGTGATGATGGTCAGGTCGCTCTCCACCCACTTCCACGTGTCGTTCAGCGCGCCCGGCAGGAGGTACTTGTCGTCCAGCCCGTGGATCATCAGCACCGGGCACTTCACCGGTGGCACTTTCGCGTCCGTCTTGTACGGCTCCCGCGGGTAGTTCGCCTTGTAGTAGTTCAACATCCCCTCCACCGACGACCGCTTCATCGCCTCCAGGTACTCCTTCCGCGCCTCGGCCTCCTTCACCCACGCCACCAGCAGCTCCGGCTTGACGGCCTTCGCCGCCTCCGGCTTCTGGAAGTCGCGGGCGTATTGGCTGTTCTTTTGCTGCTCGGGGTTGCTCGCTAACTCGCGCAAGAGCCCGTTGGGGTGCGGCAGGTTGAGGATCACGAGCCGATCGAGTTTGTCGGGATGAGTCATCGCAACGGTCCAGGCGATCGCCCCGCCCCAATCATGGCCGACGAGGGTCATCTTCTTCTGCTTGAAGTGGGCCAGCACCGCCGCGACGTCGGCGACGAGCTTCTCCATCTTGTAGTTATCGACGCCCTCGGGCTTGTCGCTCTTGTTGTACCCGCGCAGGTCGAGTGCCACGACCCGGAAGTGCTTGCTCAGCGCGGGGATCTGGTCGCGCCAGGTGTAGTGGTAGTCCGGGAAACCGTGCAGCAGAACCAGAAGCGGGCCTTCACCGGCGGTGACGTAATGCAGTTTGACCCCGTCGGAATCGACGAAGCCGGACTTGCCGAGGTCCGCGGCGCGGGCCGAACCGGCGGCGCCGAGGACGAGGGCAACCGTTGCCAAGGGAGTGTATCTCATGAAGCCTCCTCGCGAAGGGAGCACCCGTTCAGCACGGACTCGGGATCGGTTCGCGCCGATTCCCGCTCCGCCGAGCCGGTTTGACTTCGGGGTAAGAACGACCACCGGCGCGACAGCTCTCTACTCGATTCGTGCGGCTCACTCGGTCAAACGATGGGAGGCCGTGAATCGCGCGACGTCTCGACCGATTTGTCTCGACCGAACGGCTACTTCTTCTGGGACGCCGTGTTGAACTCTTCTTCGGTAAACGTCAGGTCGCACGTCGGTCCGGTGTCCTTGAAGATCTTCTCCGCAATGATACGGTTCGTCGGGGCGAGGACGTTGAAGTGATTCGCACCCTTCACCGCGAAGAACCGCGCCTTCGGGTTCGTCGTCGCGCGCTCCATCGCGCGGAGGGCACCGGTGTTCTCGGAGTGCTCGCCTTCGATGACGAACGTCGGTGTGCGGATCGAGTGCAGCCACCGCCCCGGCGCCCGGAGCCGGAGTTCCTTCGGGTCGCTGAGGACGAACGGGATGTCCGCGATCCCGTAGCCGAGTACGTCGTCGGTCGGGCCGAACGAGAACACGGCGCGGAACGAGTCGGAGCACTCGGCCGTCAGCAGCGCGAGCGTACCCCCGGTGCTGTGCCCGCCGAGGTAGACGCGGGCGGGATCGACGTGCGGCTGCTTCCGCAGGAACGCCGCGGCCGCGAGTACGTCGTCCACCTCGCCGAAGAACCCCTCCTTGGCGCCGGGGTTGTCGTTGCCCCCGCGCAGCGCCGGGAACATCATCACGATCCCGGCCTTGCGGTACGCGGATGCGGACTGGTCGTTCGCGGCACCGCCGTCCCGCCAGCACCCGCCGTCGATCGAGTTGCAGTCCCCGCCCGTGATCCAGACGATCGCGGGGCGCTTCTTCCCGTCCTTCGGGTCGGGGCTCAAGTAGGCGACCATCTGACCCGGAGGCGCCGGGTAGCGCACCGTCTGGAACAGATCGGCCGGCGGGGTCGGGGCGGGCGTCCTGTTCGCGCTCTTTCGGGGCCGCAGGGTCGTCGTGAAGCCCTTGCGGGCCTCGGCCAGAGTGAGCGTCGTGTCCGGCGGTTGGTCGTCGCGCGGCATGACGAACTTGAACCCCCGCGTGCCGCCCTCGTCGATGAAATCGACCACGATGCCCACAGGCAACAGCGCCGCGCTGTTTCGGTCAACGACCACCGGCACGCCCCGCGATTGGCCCAGCAAATCCTCGCTGGGGTCCATCTGGGTGTCCAGGTCGAGTTTGAACTTGTCGTCGGCGACGCGCACGCGGAGGTATTTGGCCTCGGGTAGTTCGGCCAAGTGCAGACGGATCTGTTTCGCGGCCCGCTCGGTCAACACGACGCGATCGCCTTCGGGCTTCTTCGGCGGCTCCGACTTGGGAACAACGGGCGCTTTCGGCGGGCGCGGCTGTTCGACCGCCACCGGCGCCGCGGGCGGCGGTTCGACCGCCTTGGGCGGTTCGGGCTTACACCCCGTCAACACGACCGCGACCAGAATCAGACACCGGGATGAGGACACGCGCTCGCTCCGATTCTCACGGCCGCAGGTGGATGTCGATAAGAACGATCAGCATACCGCGACTCGGTGCCCGCAGCCATCACGCACCTCCTTCTCTCCGGCAGAGTGCGAAACGAACCAATGCGCCAGGTGCGTTGCTCGCGTTGTCGGATTCGCGCCAACTCGTGCGATTCGGACGATTCGCCGCGCTCGCTACGTAGACGCGCCCGCCGTTTCATCTGCGGCCAGTCCCTCTGCCAGCCCGTCTAACACCTCGTCCGTCACCGCATCGAGTTCCACAACCCGCGAGAGGCGCGGGAAGCACCGCCGCACGGACGCGGCGTACCGGGGGTCGTAGTGGGCCGCCAGCAGCGACCCCACCAGCGCCTCCCACCGGTCGGCGTCGATCATCCGCTCCCACTCCTCCACCTGCCACGGGCCGTGCCGCGGGACCAGTTGCCGCAACCGCTGCCGAAGCGGCTCCGGGTCGGCGAGGAAGTGGGCGTACTCGGCCAACAGGTGCCGGACGCGGGCGGGGAACGACACCCGCACCTCGACGCCCTCGGCCGCCCGCATCCCGTCCCACAGCGCCCGCGGCAGGTGCCGGTCCCCGATCCGGTGGCTCTCGGCCTCCACCCACACCGGCTCGCGCGGGTCGAACCGGTCGAACGCCGCGAGCAGGCGGGACTCGAACAACCGCTGCGGTGGCTGCGGGCCGAGCGCCCCGAGGATCGACCCGCGGTGCCCGACGAGTCCTTCGAGGTCGAGGATCTGGCCACCGCGGCGGGCGAGGTGGTGGAGCAGGCGCGTCTTGCCGCAGCCGGTGTCGCCGGCAATGAGGCGGTAGGCGAACAGCCGCGGGACGGCGTCGAGTTCGCGGATGACGTGCGCCCGATACGTCTTGTACCCGCCGGCCAGTACGGTCACCCGCCACCCGACGGCCGCGAGCACGGTGGCAAAGCTGTTCGACCGCATCCCGCCGCGCCAGCAGTACAGGAGCGGTCGGTAGTCCTTCGGCTTGTCGGCAAGGTGACCGGCCAGGTGTCGGGCGATGTTCAGCGACACGACGGCCGCCCCGACCCGGCGGGCCTCGAATGCGCCGACCTGGTGGTAAACAGTGCCAACTCGGGCGCGCTCGGCGTCGCTCAGAACTGGGAGGTTGACGGCACCCGGGACGTGATCCTCGGCGAACTCACCCGGGGACCGGGCGTCGATGACCTCGTCGTACGGGCACGGGTGGCCGCGATCCCAGAGGCGGTCGGCGGTTTGAGGGGCGTTGATCACGGCAGGTCACCTCCGAGTGCACGCCCGCGGTCGTCATCGCCGTGCCCTCTGTTCTGCGCTCGGCACGCCCGCCGTATACCCGAAGTCCTGGCCCCGGTGCCGGCGCCTTGAGCCGGTCGGGGCGGGTTGCATGTGTCGGTAGACGGTGGCGTTGTTGTACCGGCCGGCGACGAGGCCGCCCTGGCCCTCTGTTAACGTCGCCACCCAGATCGCCCATACGCCCGGCAACGAATCCACGTGTGCTATGCGGGCGATCTTGGTCAGGTTGATGGTCGCCTTCGACCACTGTTCCCATCACCACGGGTTGAACTTATCCTTAAACCCCGCCGGCGAATGGCAAAAGGTTGAACATCTCTTGGCCGTCGTCGTGTTCAGCGACGAACGGCCCGCCGCCCGAGATGTGGTCCCCGCCCGCGGTGCCCCGGGAGCGGTCCATCCAACCGACGCGAAGGAGTACGAGCGGCACATCGAACGGATCGCGGCGGGTACTCATCACGACACCTCGTCCACGTTGTAGATGGATCGAAACCCGTGTGGTGAAAGGTGACCGTTCCCGCGCAGCCAGATCGGCATCTGGTACTCCGCCCACAATTGGAGGGCGCGTTGGTGGCGGTCGAACCCAGGCGACTGGTCGTTCATCGGGCGTCTCGCGCCGGCCGGCACGTCGTTCGATCCGACGTGTGCAACAACTGCCCACAGCACGGCCAAGGAGTGACAGGCGGGGAAGGCTTTCCAAAACAAGTGAGCCGAGAGGGGCTTCCCACGAAGGCGCGAGGAAGTGGGTTTCTTGGTCTAGCCGGTGGTCTACCACTCGCTCACCAGCGGCTCAGAAAGGCCGAAGGCCCGCCGTAACTCTCTGCTACGGCGGGCCTTCGGTCGAGCTGGGGATCAAGGATTTGAACCTTGACTAACTGATCCAGAGTCAGTCGTGCTACCGTTACACCAATCCCCAAGAGTGTTAGAAAGAGCTTGTTCCGGGCTATCCTGCAACCCACACCGCGGAATTCTACCCGCCTGGGACAGAGTTTTCTACATGAACTCTGCCCGTTTCCATCATTTCTCTGCCCAAGTTTGTCCTGGCATTTTACCGGCAGTCGCAATGTTGTCTGCGCCTGTTCTCCCGCTCTTGGTGGCCGTACCGGCGGGTCCGGAGGAATCACTCTCTGATCGCCGCGCTCCACGAACGCCTCGCGGGCTCCGTTCACCCGGATGTCGATGTTCGTCTGGTCGCGCAGGAGGAGTTCGAGTGGTCCCAACCCGAATACCTCGTCGAGCAGTTCTGCGACCAAGCGGTCGCGCGCTCGCTCCGCGCGGGGCCGGCTTCGGAGTCCACTCACCGCTCGATCGACGGCTTCAACTCGGCCCGTTCGCTTGTGCAGCGCCAGCTTGCGCGTCTCGTACCCCGCGCTCGGGGTTCTGGACCGTCCCGTTTGATGTCGTCCTCACATGCCCCTTACCCAGTCGTCGCGATCGGGCGCCCAGGGCCCTGAGGGCGTTCCGATGAATACCGATGTCCGACCAATCGTGGTCCCGGGTTCTCGCCGGAGTTACCGCGTTCGTCCCTCACGTCAATCAGAGTGACCGGGTTCTGAATCCGCGGGCCGGTCACCGAACAGACGAGCGGCAAGTTCGAGCAGGATCGGGCGTGCCGGAGTTGGGCGCCCCGGTCTCGGGGCCGGGACGGCCCGAGCGAGGAGTGCTTCCAGTTCCGCAAGAGACCGACACCGGCTCCCGAGATCGGTGACCAATCGGTCGAGCTTTGCGAAGAACTCCGGGCCGAGCCGGGCCGTGAAGTCGGCGGCGAGGTCGGCAACGGCGGTCAAGAGCGCGTCCGCGCACGCGCGGGTTCGCAATCGAGCGGCCCGGGTCAGGCAGGTGCGAAGACTCTGTACAAAGCGTTCCGGTTGCGGGTCGGACTTGTCGAAGTAGTCGTCGGCCCCCTCGCGGATCAGTTCGGCCGCCACCGCGGCCGTTGCCGCTCCGGAGAGGGCGACGATCGGCACCACGCGATCCCGGGTGCGGAACTCCCGGAGCAGGTGTAAACCGTTGCCTTGCGCGAGCATGTAATCCAGGATGACGAGATCGAACCGGCCCGGCTCGAACGCGGCAACGGCCTCGTCCTCCCGGGTCACCCAGGTGGTGTCGAACTTCAGGTCCGGGATCGACCGCAACCGCAGTTGCAACAACCGGTGCTGGATCGGATCGTCTTCGACGTGCAGCATCCGAACGGTCTCGGTCATGGGGCACCTTCTAGCCACGAAACGCGTGGATCAAGCGGGAAAAGAGTCCGGAACCTTCGTTGGACCTGACCGGCACCCCGCCGCGGAGGGTCTGTACCAATCCGCCAACGGCTTTCAGGACCGGCGAGTGCGGCGCGACCAACCTCAGCGGCTGACCGCGGTTCATCGCGGCGAGCATGGCGGGGGTGTCGCGCGGGATCGTTCGGATGCCGGAAACGCTCAGCGCGCGTTCGATGTCGGGCACCGCGAGGCCCTCGACCTCCGGGTCGTACATGTTGAGGACCAGGTGGGTTCGCCCCGCCGTCCGATCGGGGCGCAGGTTGTCGAGCAACAGCCGCAGCGAGCGGATCGCGGCAATGTTCTGCTGGGTAATCAGCACCGCGTGATCGGCCCCGTCGATCAGCCCGAAGTGCAGATCGTCAAAGGTCGGGTGGAGATCGAGGATCACGACACCGGCCGACCGCCGGGCCAGGTCGAGGAGCTGGGTGACCGCGTCGGCATTGAGCCACCCCGGGACCATCAGGCCCGCCGGTCCGGGAAGGACGAGCAGGTTGTCCCCGACCGGGGTCAGGGCGGTCTGAAGCATGTAAAGGTCGAGCCGATCCGCGGACTTGAGGAGCGTGTCCAGCGTGGCCTTCGGGGCGAGGTTCAGGTTGGTGGCCAGTGCCCCCATCTGCGAAACGAGTTCGATCAGGATCGTCTTTGTTCCCAGTTGCGTCGCGAACTCGTGCGCGGCCGTGGCGGCCAGTGTGCTTCCCCCGCACCCGCTGCTGGCTGCCGAAAAGACGATCGTCTCGGCCGCCTGGGAGCGGAGTTCGAACTGGATTCCAACGGCGTCCAGGGCCGAACGGAAGTCCGCCGGTTGCAGCGGCAGCGGGACGAGTTGAGCCGCGCCCGCGCGGTTCGCCCGGAACAGGTTCTCGGGGTCCGCGTCGATGTCCACGAGCGCGACCACTGGCCACCCCGCGAGGACACTGTTGAGCCGTCGCAACCCCGCTTCGTCCGCTTCCGACCGGAACCGGGTCACGATCACCCGGCGCGTTCGTCGGTGTTCCCGGAGCGATTCGGCCGCGGCCGCGGCGCCGGGGTACTCGGCGGCGAGGTCGATCGGGTAGTTCAACAGCTCCCGCCGAACGTGTGGGGCGAGAACCTCATCGACGCCGACCAACACGACCGACGGAGCCTCGGGGGCGTTCGGCATTCGGGCGCTCGCGCTCATCGCTACCTCCCCAGCGGACCGAATTCGGTTCGCGTCCGATTCTTCGGCGACCTTCGGAAATCGCGCCCGTTGCTCACCCGAACTTCTCCGAACTTCGCTCAACCGCCCACGCTCGACGATCCCGTGAGCTACAGGAACTTACGACAACTGCGCCCGGTTTGCGCAGATCCTCGGGGAAACACCTGAGGTGGACGGGGAACTCACCCGAGAGGTGACGGATGCTCCGGCACGATCTGGTTCGTTGGCGGCGCGGCGCGGCCGCGATCGAGTACGCGGTTCTGCTCGGCACGGTTGTTGGCGCCGCCGGTGCAGGAATCGCCGTTGTGGGAACCGGCGCACGCGATCAGTTCGCTCGCACGAGCACCAGTTCGCCCGCCCCGCCGCCCTCGTCGGGCGGGGGCGGCGGGAGTTCGGGGGGCGTGCCCGGCACTTCGTTCAAGCCGCTCCACGACAACTTCGACGGCAAGGGCGACATGCCGTGGCGCGACGCCGCGGGTCACTGGACCACCGACAAAGGCGCGAGAACGTCCACCGACCCGTGGGCCGCGACCGTCGCGGACGTCGGAGGCGACGACTACACGTACAAGGTCACCCTTCAGACGACCGCCAGTAGCGGGCCGGACACCTGGAACACCACGCGCGCGGTATTTCGCTACCAGGACGCTCAAAACTACTACGCCGTCGTTACCAAGAAAGACGGCACTGTGGAACTGGCCAAGATGCAGGGCGGAGTGTGGTCCCCGTGGCTCGCGTACGCGAACACCGGCACCGATCCGTTCAAGGCGAACAACTATCAAGTGCGCGTCGCGGGCGGAGCCGTCGAGGTGAAGGTGAATGGCAAGACGGCGATTCGCTACACCGACGCGAACCCGATCGCCACCGGCGGGGTCGGGGCAATCAACGACGGATCGAGCGGGCGCATGTCGAAGGTCACCGTCACCCCGAACAACGGAAACTGAAATGCCTCAACCAACTCCTGAGCGCGCCGAGAGCGGGCCCGAATCCGTCGTCGAGGTGCTCCGGCCGGGAACCGGAACGGAACCGGTTCCGCCTCCTCCTCCGCCGGCGTGGTACTTCCGTCAGCCCACACGGTGGATCGCCCGGGCGGTGACGGCCGCGATCTGCCTGTCGGTTGTTGGAGCCTGGTACGAGAACCGGGCGTGTGACGTGGTCGGTCAGGCGACCGATCTGGAGGGGCGGTTGCTGCCCGGTGTCGTGATCCGAACCGAGGACGGCTCGGCCGCGACGCTGTCCGACGAGCGCGGCGCGTTCTGCCTCTCGTGCCGGGGCCGCGGCCCGACCTGGATCGTGGCCGAGATCCCCGGCAGTAGTGGAACCAAGTATCCGGTGGAGTTAACTCGCGGCAAACGGCTCCATCTGGGCCGCGTCTTTCTCTTCGCACCGAACAGGTGAACAGATGCGAGTCGGCCCCGACGCCCGCAGCGGCAACGGGTCCGGAGATCGTAATTCAGCATCTGTTCTTTATCTTATAATAGTAAATTTTACGTCCGATAGTAAGTTGTTAAAAATAGGGAATTCACCAAGATAGGAGTTACGCAGTTGACATTTTGGGAAGTTGAAACAGGGGGTCGCGGAGGTA
>CAZBXY010000003.1:0-77281 GCA_964495365.1 uncultured Frigoriglobus sp.
GGAATGGGAAAAACCGAAGAAAAGCCTGAGTTGCACCACCTGCCTCTCGGGCGTGGAACGGGGTGCCGCAAGGTTCACGCACGATCAAATGGTGAGCGCATTTGAAGAGGGGTAGCTCGTGCGTAAACCCCGCGGGCGGCCCCACTCCCGAGAGACGGGTTGGGTTGTTTTCGACTACCCGTATTGAATTGTGAATCGTACCGTCACCGGGCATTCCCGCATGCGGGAACGCCTTTGAGAGAGGGTTATGCACGGCACCCGTTGCGTGTTGCATAACGGCGTTAAAAAGTCCGACGCAACGGACGTGATTACCCGCTCGTCGTGCGGTCCCGGCCCGCTAACGGCCCGCGTTTACAGCGCTAATACCCTTTGGAGACCGGACTTGAGGCTCGAAAAATACGTGTTTCGCTTACACCCCGATAACAGCGCCGTGACCCGGTGTGGGTTGGACTTGCGGCGATAACGCGGCGAGGAAGTGGCACGGCCAGGTGCATCAGGTGTGGCATGGTTAAGACGTTTGCAGAATGCGCGGAATAGTCGAATCGGCGACTTCGAGAAGCATCGGGGGAGTTGAGCAGTCGAGGACTGTAGGGATTTGTTGCCCAGACGTTGACCCATCTGGATGCAGGCAGGCGAGGAAACGGCAGATGTAATCGCTTCCTCCGGGAGGAGGCGAGCCTCAGTTGTTTCTCCGGTTGTACTCGTTCGCAGCGACCCAGAAACGAACCTTTCTCATCGGACGTACCTCCAGCACGCTGACACCGGGTCAAGGGGCCGACTTCACTTCGCCGACCTTTGAAAACCTTGAACCCGTCGGCTGACCCGTACTGCGATTCCAGTTGACTACGCAAGCTTTACACTGTACAGTGTAATAAACGCCTAGTGTCTCGGGAGTGCTGTCGTGACCCGAAAACAAGAAGTCCCCTGTTGTGCCCCGAAGCCAGCCCTCAACGAGCGTCCGCTCATGTCGCTGAGCCAAGCCCGAGGGCTGGAAGCCACGTTCAAAGCCCTCGGAAATGCGACCCGGCTCCGGATGCTTCACGCCCTGGTCCGGACTGGCGAAGTGTGCGTGAGCGACATCGCCGAAGCGGTCGGTATGAAGCCCCAAGCGGTCTCGAACCAACTCCAGCGGCTTTCCGACCGGGGAATCCTCGAAGCCCGGCGGGAGGGTCTTCAGGTCTTCTACCGCGTCGTTGACCCGTGCGTAGTGTCCTTGATTGACCGTGCATGGTGTCTTGCCGAGGACGCACGCTCCCGGAGGGCTCTGGCTGACGACGCGGCGGCAGCGGAGAGGGTAACCGCATGAGGTCAGGAACTACCACCGTCCTCCTCGCCGGACTCGTCACCGTGTCCGGCATCGCCTTCGCGTTCGTGCGGGGTGGAGTTCCCTCGCCGGTCGCGGAAGCTCAGGCGGCGACCGGTGCCGGGGTGGAAGTCGATGACCTGGCTGACCACCCTGAACTGTATTCGGGTGAGGTCATCCTCCGGGCAGCGGTCGCCCGCGTGAACCGCTCGAAGGGGCTCCTCTCGGTAATCGACGCTCGGGAGTTTGAGTCCTGCGGCGAGGTCAACTGTGCCCGGCACTATCTCCCGGTGAAGATAGACGGGCCACTCCCCGACCCGAAAACGGTGGTCACGTTGACCGGCCGAATCGCCCACAGCGAAGAGGGGCTTGTATTCGAAGCCTCTCGGGTGGAGGTCAGGAAGTGAAGTGGCTGCCCCCGCTCGTCCTTGTCCTCGTACTCGCCGGGCACTTCCTCTCCGCCACACGTGAACCGGCTCCGGTAACGACCGGCGGGCCGTGGGCCGCGTATGAGTTCGACGCCCCGGAAGAGACACGGCTCGAACGGTACGTGGGCGGTGGGAACTACTGGCTCGGGCTCTCCTATGCACTCTCTGCCGCGTTCGGGAGTTGGTGCTTCCTCTACATCCTCCGACTGAGGCGGGAGGCAATCGCGGCCGGGGCTGGTGGGTTAACGCTTGCCGGGGGGCTTTGGGCGGCGGTGTGTTTTCTGACCGGCTGCTGTGGGTCGCCGATGCTCCCTGTGTACCTTGGGCTCTTGGGACCGAAGTTCCTGAGCGTGACAAAGCCGCTGACCTTCGTCATCACCCTCGTTTCCATCCTGGCCGGGCTTGCCTGGATGCTCCGGCGAGCCCGGAAGGCGGTCGCTTAATATGTCCACGCTCGTCTACATGAAGCTCTTGGAGCAGACCCCGGCGAGCTACGACCGGGGGATAGAACTGCTCTCCCTTGGTCGAGTCGGTTCGGTCAAGGACGAGGTTGCGTCCCGGTGGGTTGAGCCCGGAGATACGGTGCTTGAAATCGGCTGCGGCACCGGATCACTGGCGGCCCGGCTCCTCGCCCGCGGTGCCTGCGTCACCGGAATCGACGTGTCGGAAAAGATGCTCGCCGTCGCTCGCGAAACCGCACCGGGGGCCGAACTCCTCCACGCGACGGCGGCCGAGATCGACCGCTTGGGCGAGGGCCGCTTCGACAAGGTGGTTTCGACTCTCGTGTTCAGTGAGTTGTCGGAGGGAGAACTCGATTTTGTTCTTCGGGCGGCAAAGTCGCTCTTAAAGCCCGGTGGGAAGCTCGTTGTCGCGGACGAGGTTCGTCCGGCTGGTCTCGGTGCCCGGATGCTTGCAGCCCTTGTCCGCTGGCCGCTCTCGGCCCTGACGTTCCTCCTCACGCGGACGACGACGCATTCGCTAAGAGAGTTCGAAGTCCGGCTCGCGGGAGCTGGCTACCGCCTCCTCTACCGGAAGAGCTACCTCCTCGGGACGCTCGCCCTCTTCGTCGCGGAGGTGGAGCGGTGAAAGCGGTCAACCTCCTTAGAGACGCTTGGCTCCTCTTCGGGCGGCTGTTCCCCTTCCCGACGAAGCCCGGGCTCCGTCGGGTCGGAAACCCCGACCGCTCGTCCCCCGTTCTCGTGACCTGCAACTTTGAACTCACGGTGCGGGAGGTCGAGGAGACGCTCACCCGCGACGGGGTGAACGCTTGGCTCGTGGTCGCCCCGACGAGGGGCGTAAACGTGTGGTGTGCCGCGGGAGCCGGGGAGTTCACCGCTGACACGGTGATAGCGGCACTGAAGGTTTCGGGCGTTGCCGACTTGGTGGACCACCGGCGGGTCATCCTTCCCCAACTTTCCGCCTCGGGTGTCAACGTCTGGTCCGTCAGAGAACGCACTGATTGGCGACCGGTGTTCGGCCCGGCCCACATCAAAGATTTGGCGGCGTTCCTGAAGAGCGGGCGGTCCCGCACCGAGCGGCGGGACCGGCTCGTCACATTCGGCCCGAGGGACCGGCTCGTGATGGGCACGAACCTCGGATTCAACGTGTCGCTGCTTCTCGCCGTGCCGCTTCTTTTCCTGTCGCTCTGGGTGCCGGGACTGTGGTGGAAGACACTCCCATTATTGTTCGTGCTTTCTGTCCTCTCAAGTCTGCTCGTCTTCTGGCTACCGGGAAAGGTCGGGGTACAGAAGGGGCTTTCGCTCGGGGTCATCGCGACCGCGGTGTTCGTCGTGCTCTCGCAAGCGGTGTGGGGGCTCGGGCCGTGGCAAACGGTCGGGTGGGTCGCGTGGATTCTCTTCGCTTCGGCGTTCGTCGGGTACGACTTCCCGAGTTGGTCCCCGCTCTGGCGGCAAGACGTGAAGGAGTTGGTCCTCGGGGTCAAGACAACGCACGTCGCGGTGATTCCCGAGAAGTGCATTAGCTGCCACATGTGCGACGTGGTGTGTCCGACCGGGGTCTTCGGCCAGAACCTGGAGACGAAGAAATTCGAGGTTGTGAACCTGTCGGCGTGCATCGCGTGCGGGGCGTGCGTCGAAAACTGCCCGACCGATGCCATCGAAAACAACTTCCGCGAGGGCGTTTGCTCGTGCCCGACTTGCTACGTCGTAGAGGGCGTGGCAAAGGTGCGAGGCCGGACGGCAAAGAAACCTCTGCCAGTTGCGACGCCCGCTCCGGAGGCAGCCTGTTCCCCGGATTGCGGGTGCGACGGCAAGTCGGGGCCGTAGCCGGGCGGCTGGTGCGGACATGCCGCCGGATTCGGGTTGTGTCCCGGAACCCCGGCGGCGACGATACGCGACCTTTCGATAGCGGGACCGGGCGTCGGTCCCGCGAAAGCTCGTGTGCTTCCCAAAAGGAGGTTCTTGATGACCCGACGTACCTGGATGGTCGGCGTGGCGATGCTCACGCTGACCGCGGGCGGTGTGGCGGCCGGGTTCGCCATCGCCGACGCGAAGCGAAGCACGGTGGCGGCCACTCCGGCGGCCTGCTGCTGCGATGACCCGACGTGCCCGCCGGGCTGCTCACCGGACTGTCCCCCGAACTGTCTGACGGGGGCGAAGGCGGCCAACGCCGTGAAGGTCGATTGCTGTGACGACCCCACGTGTCCGCCCGGCTGCTCGCCGGACTGCCCCCCGAACTGTGCGGCTGGGGCGACGAAGGCCACGGTCGCTGTGAAGTGCGAGGGCGGGGCCGGTACGGGTAAGTGTGAGCCGTCCTCGAAGTGCTGCGGCGGCAAGTGCTCGACGGGCTGTAAGGACGACTGACCGCCGAGCGAAGCTCCGGTTAGGTCGGACAAGACGCCCTGGGGATTCCCAGGGCGTCGCTCATTTAATGTTGCCGGGAAGGTGAGGGAGGTGATTGCACGAGTCTAAGTTAGATAGGGGCCGGAGGGAACGAATCGGTCAGTTCTTGCTCGGCGTAATCTCGGCTTCGCTTCAACCATATTGTCGGTGTCCTAATCGGAACGGCATGGTGTCACTCGTGGGCCGTTGAATGCTGCCGGGCCGACTTGAGGCCGTGCTTTTCGAGGACGGCATATACGGTCTTGCGAGTGATGCCGACCGTGCGGGCGATTATGGAAACCGCTTCCTCCGAGAAGAGGCGAGCCTCAGTTGTTTCTCCGGTTGTACTCGTTGATAGCTCGCCTCAAATTCGGCTCAAACCGATCCCCTCGCCAGGAGTTGGAGCCGAAGGCAATGTCCCCCTCGACGAGTTTCTGGACATCCAGGATGGCGCAGTGGCCCGGCTGTTCAAAGACAATCGCCAGCTTCAGACTTTGCCCGTCGCGGAAGAGCAGGACGTGAAAGGGCGCACCGCCAATTCCATTGCGGTGATACTCGATTGCGGTGGGTGCGAGTTTGCTGTTCGTGGTGTTCGTCATCGGTTGCTCCTTTTGAGACATGCCCTCCCTTCGCCAAGCGACTTCCCGGTGAAGGGGCGTGGGCTTTTCATTCACGACCGCTGATGAAAAGCCCGCGGACCTTTTCAAGGGGAAAGGCACAAGGGGGAAACGATCAAAGCGAGCAACACGTCCATGAACGGCAAGGCGGCTTGGAACTCCGCCGATCCGTTCCGCCGCCGGGAGCGCCGCATTGGCACGCCGCCGGACAGCTTCGCTGGCCAAGGCGTGCTGAGGCGAAAGCGGCGTCAAAACAGTTCCTCGTCGGTTGCCTTGACGATGGCGTCCAACGCCTTTTGGCGTGCATCCGCTTCGCCCTCGCTCAAGGCGATGCCGTACGTCAGGTCCATGTCCACGGTCTCTTCGAGAAGGTAGTCCAGCGCCGCCAGCAACTGGGGTGCTGCGGCGATCAACCGCGTGTTGGCATCCTGTTGCCGGGGCGTGGCAATTCGGCCTTGATCGTCACAGGAGACGACCTCGGCGATATAAATGTCCGGGTGCATCCCCGCCGGATCGGAGGCCACGACGAAGTTGCCGTCCGCGTTCCAGTCGCCGGGGGTGTGTGGGGTCGAGGTGTCAGTCATGGTTTGCTTCCTTTCATTTGGTTTCTGGCCCCACCATTGGGGCCGTGTGTCACCGCGCCCGCCCCGGCGGGTTGCTTTGGCGATCAAGAAGAAAATTGGGGGCGACCTTCAGGGGGAACCGATTTTGTTCTTGAACGACAAGGCTGCCGGGGCAGCGTGAACCATCACGGCTCATGGCGGGGCCTTCGCCACGGAAAGGAAGCCGGCAGCCGACGACACTCGAACAACCACGCCGCTTGAGGCTGGCAGTCGGTGGCCAGTTCATGGTCTTGGAAGCGATGTTGACAGGATGCGCCCTGTGTTCCATAATGCAGACATCGGATACAGGAGCCTACGAAAAGGAACATGGACAACACCCACTCACATCGGCTGGTTGACCTCGCCCGTCGCCTCGGCGTCCTCCGGGCGGGCGACCTCAAGGAGCACGGCATTCCGCGCGTCTACCTGACTCGGCTGGTCGGCGACGGGGTTCTCGCGCGGTCGTCGCGGGGGGTGTACGTCCTCGCCGAGGCCGAGGTGACGGAGAACCACGGTCTCGCCGAAGCGTGCCGACGGGTCCCGCACGGGGTCGTTTGCCTCCTCTCGGCACTGCGGTTCCACGGTCTCACGACGCAATCGCCATTCGAGGTCTGGCTGGCGATCGACCGGAAGGCGCGACTCCCGAAAGTGGACTACCCGCCCCTTCGGGTCGTCCGGTTCTCCGCCCCCGATCTCGCGACCGGGGTCGTGACCCACAACGTCGAGGGGGTGACGGTCCGGATGACGGATCCGGCGCGGACGGTCGCGGATTGCTTCGCCTACCGGAACACGGTCGGGACCGACGTGGCCCTCGAAGCCCTCCGGGACTGCCTGCGGCAGAAACTGGCGTCGCCCGATGACCTCTACCGCGCCGCCAAGGCCCGCCGGATGGCGAACGTCATGCGCCCGTACCTGGAGGCCACGATCACGTGAGCAAAGACAAGCCGAAGAACATGCCCGCGTCGGTCCGTGCCCGCCTGACGGAGTTCGCCCGGAAGCGGGGGGACGAGTTCCAACTCGTACTCACCCGGTACGCCATCGAGCGGTTCCTGTACCGCCTGAGCGTCTCCCCTCACGGGGACGGGTTCGTCCTCAAGGGGGCGATGCTCTTCCAACTCTGGGCGGCCGAACCGCACCGGGCGACGAGGGACGTGGACCTCCTCGGGTCGGGGGACAGTTCGGTCGAGCGGCTGGCCGAGATCGTGCGGTCCGTCTGTTCGGTCGCCGTTCCGGAAGACGGCCTCGACTTCGACCCGGCCACGGTGTCGGCCGACCGGATCAAAGAGGACCAGGAGTACGAGGGCGTGCGGGTCACTTGCGCGGCGCGCCTCGGGCAGGCTCGCGTCACGCTCCAGATCGACGTGGGGTTCGGGGACGCGGTCACGCCGCCCCCGATCCGGGTGGACTATCCGACAATCCTCGACTTCCCGCCCCCGGTCCTCAAGGCGTACCCCAAGGAAACGGTCGTGGCCGAGAAGTTCCAGGCGATGGTGGCCCTCGGCATGACGAACAGCCGCATGAAAGACTTCTTCGACCTCTGGGTGTTGTCCCGAGACTTCGCGTTCGACGGGGCAACACTCGTGACGGCGATTGCCGCCACCTTCCGCCGGAGAAACTCGCAACCGCCGACGGAGGTGCCGCTCGCACTGACCGGGGAGTTCGGTACGGATCCCACGAAGGTCAAGCAGTGGGGCGCGTTCGTCCGGAAAGGAAAGTTCAAGGCCGGTCCGGTGGAGCTGGCGGACGTGATTGCGTTCCTCGAAACCTACCTGATGCCGCCGTCTCGGGCGGCGGCAACGGGGGAGACGTTTGCCGCGAAGTGGCCACCAGGAGGACCGTGGGACACAAGCAGGTGAGTGACGGGTGAAGCGTGTGTGTGCGGAAATGGAGGATGGCCTTGAACGGGGCCGTCAGGCACGAGACGGCGGTCGAGTCGAGTGGCACGGTCGGCGACCTGCGGCCACCAGGGGGGCGCGCACCCAGGTAAGAAATGCGTGGTGGTGCCGCTCGTCCGAGACGTGCAGAGCCTCCATCAGATTGAACGGTCCCGATTTGTGTATGGGGACCTATTGTGGCACCATCGTCTGATGACGACACCCGGTACAACCTTGGAGTTGCGATGCGAGACGATTCCTCGGGGAAAACTCATCGAGAGACTCGAGCGCGAGCTTGGCCGGTCGCTCACCCATGAGTACCGTCACTACCTCGCCGGAGAACCGGTAAATTGCGGAACCCTTCTCGAACTTTTCGATGCCGGGGGTTGGAGTGTCGGACGATTTGAGTGGTCTGGGAATCCGGCCGACCTACCCACGTTTCACATCGGCGAGCGTATCGTCAGCCTCACCGAGAACAGTTTGCTCCGCTGGTCAAAGTAGCAGCCACTCGGCGACCTATTGCCACCAGGGAGCACGCGCCCAGGAGAGAAATGCCTTGTGGTGCCGTTCATCCCAGACGTGCAGGGCTGCTATCAGATCGAACTGTCCCGATTTCCAGTCCGGGTTGTCAAAGATGAACGCCACCTCGCTGACCAACGGCCAGCGGAAGAAGCTGGTCCCGAAGACGTTCAAGCCCCCGCCGCTGGTGCCGCCGTTCAAGTCCACGGTGCCGCAGGTGGTGCCGAGCAGCTTGATCCCAAGCTGGGGCCGAAGCACTCATAGATCGGTTTAGGTCATCGTCAACACCGGATCGCCCGCAGGCTGTTCGGCACGCTCGACTACTGCCACCGCCTTGAGCCTGTTGTTCGCTGGTTACTCGGCACAGCAAGAGAGCTTGGCCGGGTCTTTGAACCTCGAAATGGCGACGATCTTCAACGCCTCGGCCATCGTCGGGTAGACGTGCAACAGGTCGATGAAGTCGTGCAGCTTGGCGTGGAACCGCATCCCCATCGCCGCTTCGTGGATGACCTCCCCGGCGTTGGGGCCGACCATCGACACGCCGAGGACTTCGTTCGTGTCGGCGTCGGCCACCATCTTGATGAACCCCCTTACGTCCCGAATGGCCCCGGCCCGTGGCACCAGCGACATCGGCACCGAGTTGCACCAGCAGGGATGACCGGCGGCGACCGCCTCCTCCTCCGTCATGCCGACCACGGCGATCTGCGGGTCGGTGAAGATGGCCCTCGGAATGACCCGGTGATTAACGGCCCGCAGGTCGCCGTCCGAGAGGGCGTTGCGGGCGGCGATGCCCCCGTCTTGGCTCCCGACCGGCGTTGCCATCTGGCTCCCGGCTCGCCGTCCGATCACGTCGCCCGCCGCAAAGATGTGCGGGACGTTGGTGTGCAGGTATTCATCCACTTCGACCTCGCCACGGTCGTTGACCGCCACGCCCGCCCGATCGATGGCGATGTTGTCGGTGTTCGGGCGTCTGCCGGTGGCGACCAGCAACTTCTCGGCCCGGTACTGCCGCTGCGTCCCGCCGACCGTGGCCGTCACCACAACCTCGTTGCCATCTTGCCGGACGGAGCGGATCAAAACCCTCGTGACGACCCGGATACCCTCGTCGGAGAAAACCTGCCCGATGGCCTGCCCGACTTCCGGCTCGTAACCGTGGGCGAGCAACTGGTCGTTCCGGTCCAGAACGGTCACGTCGGCCCCGAAGCGGTAGAACATCTGGCCGAGTTCGAGGGCGATGTAGCCGCCGCCCACGATCAGCAGGGACTTTGGGAGTTCCTGCAACTCCATCGACTCGTCTGCGGTGAGCAGGTCGCTCGTCAAGTGCGACACCCGATCCAGCCCGTCGATGTTGGGGAGGACGGGCCGGGAGCCGGTGGCAATCAGCACCTTCTCGCCGGTCAGCCGCTTCCCGCCGACCTCGACCGTGTGCGGGTCCACGAACTCGACGTGGCCCTTCTCGATGTGGACCCGGCCACCGACGAGGCTCTCGTACTTCTTCTTGCGGTAGCCGTGGACGACATCATCCTTCTGCCCGACGAGGGTGGCGAAGTCTAAGTCCATCGTGCAGGGTGTGAGGCCGTGGTAGCGGGGGTAGCGGGCGTCGTGCAGCAGTTTGGCTGCTTCGATCAGGTTCTTCGACGGCAGGCACCCCCGGTTCACGCAGGTGCCGCCGATGGTCCGCTCCTCAGTCATCACCGCTGTCTTGCCCAACTCCTGTGCCGCCAGGGCGGCGGCAAAGGCCGTCGAGCCGGAACCGAGGATGACGAGATCGAACTGGTTCATGATGTAGGCCGCCTTTCCGCGCCACTCGGATGATGCGCCGGTTAATGGGGGGTCAGGGCGTCCGGATTTTTCTCGGTGGCGTTGCTCATCCTCGTGGCCGTCAGTGTTGTTGCTGAGGCGGACAGTAGCACCGAACGGCCAGGGATGTCGAACGATAACTCGCACCGTTCCGCCCGTCACTTCTTGTCGGGCGGCGGCAATTTCTCGAACCGGCTCGTCAAACTCTTACCGAGCCGGTCATGTTGATCCTCGGTGAGCAACCCCTTCGACTTTTCGACCAGCACCTTGGCGAACTCCCCGCACCGACCCCGCCAGTCGGTCCGATGGGGCGGCTGGTTGCCCTCTTTAGTGTCCGCCTCCGTCATCAACCGGTCCCACTCTGTCTCGGCTAGCTTCAGCAACTTGTCGGCCACGTCCTTGTCCAACTTCTCCTCCACGGTGAATGCCCTCACCCGGTCGAGGTTGAGTTTGCGGAACTCGGTGGCCGACAACTGGCCGATCTTGTCGATTCCCCGCCACTCCTCGTCCTTCAACGCCTTCGCCAGTCCGTCGCCCGTGATCCGAGTGGGGTTCCGCTTGTCCGCCGCCAAGTCCTTCTGCACTGCTTCCGCCACCTTCTCCCGGTCGGACCCGGCCTTCGCCGTGATGCGGATCATCGTGCCGGTGTAGTTGGCCGAACTCGCTTCCACCCCGTCGATTTTGTCGAGGCGCTCCAGCACAGGGGCGAGCCTGTGGCCGCAGCCGATGCCCTTCACGGCGGGGCAGGTCAGTCCCTCCACCTTGAAGAAGACCTGGCGGGCGGGGTCGCCCGACTTGGCATCCGCCTTCGGCTTCTCGCAGCAGTCCTGCTTCGAGGGGTTGGCCGTCAGCTTCTCACAGCAGCCGGCTTTCGGTGCGTCTGCCTTCGGCTTGGTGCAGCAGTCTTCCTTCGCAGTGTCCGCCTGCGACGTCGGTGGGCAGCACTCCGGCTGACCCGCGTTATCAACAGTCGGTGTCGTGCAGCAGCCCGTCGGGGTGACCTTCGCTTCACCGGCCGCCTCCGCCTCACAGCAGGGTTTGCACCCGCTGCTTAGCAGAGGAACTCCAGCCAGAAGCCCGATGATCAGAGCACGGTGCAACATCGAATTCTCCTGTGATTCGCGCGGGGAAGGTAGGGACCGGTCGGAGGCTAGCGCCCAGCGCGCTGTCGCCTGGCCTCCAACTGCTTGTAGAACTCTCCTGGCTCGACAAAGCCCTGAACTCGCCCGAGTTCCTCTCCGTCCGCCGTGACGGCAACCGCCACGGGAATGCCTTCAACCTCGAACACTTCTGCGACTGCGGTTCGCTCCTCGACATCTACCCTGAGCACCACCCAGTTGGTCAGCTCCTGCTTCACCCGGTCGTCGGGGTACGTCACGGCGTCCATGCGCTTGCATGGCGGACAGCCAGGCCCGTGGAACGCCAGCAGCAAGGGCTTCCCGGATTGCTTGGCCTTTTGAACTTCCTTCCGCAGGTCTTCGGGCAAGCGGGCCAGCTCCCGACGCACCTTGCCTTCCGTCTTCAGGGCGAAAACAGCGTCCTTGACGACTTGCCCCTTGAATCCTTTCTGGCTCACGGCCTCCAGCATCTGCTCCAGCGTGACCCGCGCCGGGTCGTAGATGATATGGAACTGATCTTTTTTCAGATCGACCTCGATCGATTCAAAGCCGGGAAGCCCTGACAGGGCTTCTTTGACCCCATTGGGGCAGGACAGTCAGGTGATCCCCTGTACCTTGGTCATGCCCTCGACGTAGAGCGTGACCCGCTGCTTGGCGGGGTTCGACGGTCCGCCCTGGGTGGTCTCGGGCGAGGCCGACGGGTTCTGCGGGGAGTTATCTGCCTGCGGTGGGGTCTTCGTGCTGCACCCGGCCAGTAGCGCCACCAGCACACCGGCACCCAACACACCCTGAGCTAGTCTGGACATGCGGTTTGTTTCTCCTTAGTTTCGTTGACTGGAGGCTTGCACCGGGCGGAAGTCCGCCGTCGGAACCACCACCATCCGGCCGCCAGAAGCAAGAAGCCGCCGGCCGCGATCAACGGCCAGCCGTGATCGGTCGCGAGGCCGGCCAAGACACCGAGGCCGCCGGATAACAGCAGCAGTTTCACGCCGCAACACAGGGTGAGGGCGAGGCCGAACGTAGCAAGTCGATGACCCTTGTCTCGTGCCATGCCCTGTTCCCTTGTCGCCTCTCCGGGATCGGGGAGGCTGTCTCGCTCCCGCTTGCCCACATTCGAGGTGATGCGAGGCCCCGGTTCGACCGCGGCCGTCAACCCCGCGCCTCGCACCGAACACGCACTCCGTGTCATTTCTTTTCGATCTCGAAGTCCGTCACGATCAGCAGGGGCGGTCCCTTGGTGAAGTTGACCTTCGCCTCGGCGATGCCGTCCACCTTCTCCAGGGCCTTCTGCACGTGCTTCGCACAGTCCTCGCACGTCATGCCCTGGATGCTCAGGACGTAGCACTTGCCGGCCTTGGAGGGCTCCTGAGCGAAAGAGTCCGGCGTGGCGAGGATGCAGCAACCGCAGCACCACGCCAAGCCCATTCCCAGAACCACCGTCCCCGTCCGGATCGGCTTCAGCATCTCCACGACACACTCCTTTGAAAGAGGTCATGACCACCCCCACTTGTCGGCCGTTCCATCGGCTAACTCCGGGCGAGGGCAACACCGGGCGTTACTTCTTCAGTTCGGCACTGTAGCCCGCATCCTGGACCGCGCGGAGCAACGCCTCCGGCTGGACGGCGCTTCCGGGCCGAGCCGTCACCACGGCCTCGGCCCTGCGGTAGTTCACTTCCACCCGCGCCACGCCGGGCACCTTGCGGAGGGCTTGCTCGACGGTGGCGGCACAGCCCTCGCACGTCATTCCGCCCAGCCCCAGCCGGTAGACGGTCTCGCCCAGCCCCGTCCCCTCGGCGAACCGGGCCTCGTACCCCGCCTGGCGGACCGCTTCCAGGATGGCGTCCCGCGGCACCTCGCGTCCCGTGGGGACGAGCACAACGGCCTGGGACTTCTCGTAACTGACGGTCGCCGCCGAAACCCCCGGCACGCCGCGGAGCGCCTTCTCGATGGTCGCCGCGCACCCTTCGCACGTCATGCCTTTGAGTTCCAGGATCAGCTGTTGGTGGTCGTCCGCGGTGACGGCCGTGGTCGTGTCGCGGTTGCCTCCCCCGAACAGCAGTCCGCTCCACCTGGGGAACAGGGCGAACAACAGGATCACGACCGTCGCCACCCACAGCATGACCTGGTTGAACTGCCGCACGGTGAAGCGGCGGCGAACGGGCTGACTGGCGGCGTCCGGCTCCGGTTCGGTCGCGCAACAGGAATGAGCCGCAGGTGGTGTGGCTTCGGGGGCGCAGCAGGCTTCACCGGCGGACAGCGGAACCGGCTTGCCCCGCAGACGGACCCACGCACTTCGGATGGCAGACCGGTAGGTGAAGTACCAGGCCACACCCAGCAGGGCAAAGGTGGCGGTGAGGAAGTACGGCCGGTAGCTCTCGAAGAAGCTGCCGACCCCGGCGGCGGAGAACCCGAAGGCGATCAGGAGCAAGGGGAGCCAGCAGCAGGCCGACGCGACGACGGCGGTGAAGGCGGCCCCGGCGGTCGCCAGGACGCCTCCCTTCTCCTTGCGGGGGCCTCCCCCGGCGGTCGAGGTTGGTACAGTGTCCGGTGTCCCCCGGCCGTTGGAGTGCGGCTGGTCCACCGCCGCGCCGGACTGCGCCGCGAGCTTGGCTCGAACCTCTTTGACGGCCCTGTTCACGTTGCCGAGGCAGCAGGAGCCCTGCGGGTTCGTCGTCTCGCACTGGCAGTACCCCTGCTGGACCTTCAGCTTGATGCGGTCGGGAATGGTCGTGGTTCCGGTCAGGCGCAGTTCTCGCTCGATGTCGTCGGTGGTCCAGTCGAAGCAATAGCAGACCTGGATCGGCAGCTCGGTCTCCTTGATCCCGACCGCGACTTTCAGCTGAGGCTTCGTGAACGTCCGACCGTCCGTGGTGAAGTACACCACGTCGCACCCCTTGGCGTCACAGAAATAGTAGTCGGCGTCCTCTGCGATCTGGCCCTGAAACTCGTCACGGACGAGGGCGTGGAGCGTCACCGCCCCGACCTTCTTGCCCTTGGTCCTGCTGGTCGGGCAGACCGCCGTGCTGGTCGTCGTCGTCATCTACGTTTCTCCTGTCTGCGGTCTTGATCCCGTCGAGAGCTTCGAGGATCGGACATCGGCTGCTGTCCTCCTGCTTGCCACAGGACGACACCAACCGTCCGAGAACCTGCTTCATGCGGAGGAGCAGGGCGACCTTCTCCTCGATCTCCGTGATCTTGGCCTCGGCCCGCCACCGCACGTCGTCGCAAGGCTGGTACGAGCAGGACCGCAGCGACAACAAGTCCTTGATCTCGGTGAGGGTGAACCCGATGTCCTTGGCCCGCTGGATGAACCGGAGGCGGTTTACCGTCTGCTCGTCGTACTCCCGGTAGCCGGACACACGCCGGGACGGTTCTTCGAGCAGCCCGTTCTTCTCATAGAACCGCACCGTCTCGACACCCACCCCGGCGAGCCGGGCCACTTGTCCCGCCGTCATCGTCTTCATAGCTCTTCCCTCATGTCCCATCATAAACCTCGTACTATACTACGAGGTCAAGGGGAAAATCGGGAAGTGGCCGGAGTTTCTCCTAAATGTGGAAATCGCTTTCTGACCGAAACCTGGCGGCGTGGGTTTTTGGGGTGGCGATGCGGTTGCGCGAAACCGCCGAAGATGGTGAACTTGGCCCCCTATCTCGCTATTCGGTTTGGGTGAAGATCATGCAGGTGTCGTGCAGGCCCGGAATGAAGCTGCTGCGGTAGACTTTGTGGCTGCTGCTCGCACCGTGACTGAACCGGACGATGTCGGTGCAGCACTGCCGCAATCCGACCTCGAAGGCAAGCCGCTTGGTATGCCACGTCAGTGGGACGTATCCTGCGTCGCGGTCGGAGTAGTCCCCCATCAGGACGGCCAGTCGCCCGCGCGGGCTGAGGGCCTGAGCGCAATTCCGCATCAGAAGTTCGTAGCGTTGCAGGAAGTCGTTCAGCGTCGGCGTCGTGGACAGGTCGCGGGGATCGTGGCTGTAGACTTTCTGCCGCCAGTAGGGCGGGTGAATCCACACGAAGTCGAACTTCTCGGCGGGGTAGCTTGCGAGATCGCAGGCGTCGAAGCCACTCTTCAGGTCCGCTGAGAAGTGGGAAATCCGCAGTTCCTTGCAGACGTCTCGGCATGTGCCGGAGCCGGTCATCGGGTCCATGACATTCCGGGGCTGGAAGTACCGGAGCAAGTCCTTGATGAAGTTTCCGGGACAGTTGCCGGGGTAGCGCCGGCTGCCGTAGTTGCCGGGGTCACTCTTGTGATAAAGGCTCGTGAGTTCCGGCACGGGACTCGCGTTCTTTGGCGCTCGCGGGAGTCTGGCATACACCGACGGTTCGCGTCGGTTGCGTCTGTCAGGCTGTATCCTGCGAGCCGCGTTGTGGGTGTGGTTCCGGCGGACGGTTGCCATGACGGCTCCGCGCTGGATGTCGAGTATTTGCTTTCTGCTGATCATTTTTTCCTCCAATGAAAGAGGCCGGGCTATGCCCGGCCCGTGGTTTGTTAAGCGGCTGGCGTCGGCTCTTCTTCCGGCTCCGGGAGTTGCTGGTGGAGAACGGAATGGACCTGATCGGCGAGCTTGGCGAGGGTCAGGAGGTCGTCGCGGCCGAAGCTGTCCGACCGCTTCCAGGTAGTGCCGTCCTTGTAGAGGCGACTGAAGGAGACGTTGTACCGGATGATGCCTCCGTTCTCGTTGGCCCAAACAGCGGCTTTGATTTTGCCGATCCGGATTTCGGTGGTGGGTTTTGCTTTCGTCATGGTCTTTTCCTTTTCCTGTTGGCCAGCCTCTGCCCCCGCAAAGCCGGCGGTTAGTTTTTTCGTTCCGAATGTTTTTCCCGTTCGGAAGGGGCAACGGAGTTCGTTCACCCGCGGCTGACGAACCCCGGATGACCCACTCCGAACGGGGTCCGCGGAACGAAAGACCGCCGGCCTGCCCGGGGCGGAGTCAGGCGGAGTGACGGGAGCGCCCGCCTCAAGGGGCATGACGGCTCTGCTGGCGTGACACTTGAGCAGTGACCGGAGCTCAGTCCGTGCGGCCAACCGGAGGGGAAAAGACGACCGAAGCGAACCGCCGACCGGTTCCAGCGGCGAACAACGAACCGCGATCCGGCGCAATGAGACCACGTCCGGTAGCCGTTTTCGGACTGCGGCGCAAGTTGGCGATGACTGAGCGTTCGAGGTGTGAGGCTGCGCGCCCTCCTCCCCTGCCGCTGCCGCCACCGGTGCCATGACCTTCTTGCAACATCCCTGTGGCGGGAAGGAAACGGGGCAGTCGGTTGGAACTTCGGGCCGGGTGTGCCCGTCATAAAGGGGAGTGGATCGGAGCAGTCGCCAAAGACCTCCACCTTCGGAAGGCAGGGAGGCTGATCGCAACTCGCTCTGGCCACGGGTGATGCGGCTGGAGCAGAGTCAAAGCCTTGACTTTTCAGCCGACGAGCCGATAAGTAAGTACCGCAAGTCGAGCGGTGGTCGGGAGTCCCCGAGAATCAGTGGGTGCCCGGCTCAAACTTCGACACTTCCGCGGAACCGCCTCGTGTCCATCTGACGCGGTTCTGCATCGGACAAAACTAGCTTTCAGTAACAAGTCAATGAATCCCTCGTGTGGCGGCGTGAGCCTCCACCGTAGAGGCCCGCCGACACCACGAGAGAAAAGGTGTCGGAGATGGACAGTCAACGAGGTGATGGTCAGCGAATTGATTGGTCGGAGGCAGAAGAGAAGTTTCGACAGACTCTCCTCCGGCTGAAACGTGAAAATGCTAGCAGCCAGATGATTGCCGACGAGGTGGCGCGTAGCCCGTACATCCTCGGACTCGTCTGGTGGGTGACGAAAAAAGACTACCTGGCAAAGAGAAGGAACACCGGCAGGGCCTCGGTGCAGAAAACAACAGAGTGCCCGAACGAGGCCGGCAGTAAACCACGGTGGACGCCCCACCTCCCGGCCGGCTGGGAAGACCGACTTACCAACAACTGGGACGGTCGGGACGACTGGCGGAGCGAGACGGTCTGCGAACTGATCAAGTCGTGCCGACGGGGCGGGATGTTCCGCTGTGACCCGGAGCGACCGAAGGTCGGGCCATACTGGCGGCGGATCGTCGAGTTCAAAGCGATACGGGCCGCGGACAGGCTCCGGCGGCAAGAACAGAAGTGGAGGCAGCCGAGGAAGGATGTCAAGGTGCTCTCCGATGCCGAGGCGATCGCAGAGCAACCGGTCGATGAAGACAAGCTGATGGACTTCCGGCTCGACATCGCCATGCTGGTGGACGGGCTGAAAGATCCGAGGCAAAGGGCGGTCATGCGGCTTTCCGCAGTCGAGGGGTACAACTATCCGGAGATCGCCGCCAAGTTGAGAATCAGTTTTGAACAGGTGAGGTACGCGGTGGAGCAGGCCCGGAAGGTGCTCACGCCGCAGGTCATGGATCGGAAAGGTCGGTAGGAAGGTCGCGTCTGGATGAGCGCCGATCGTTCGGCGCTCATCCCTCCGAAACTGGCAAAGCGGGTTCTCCCCGGCGAGGCTCTTCCACTAACCCCGTGGGCTGCCGGTTTCGCTCATCCCATTTCGCAAATCCCCGGCATCGATCTCGGCCAGCGCTTCGGCCCACGACCGGAAACGGATCGTGAGGCGGTAGAGTTCCCGCCGCTCCGGCTCCGAGAGTCGCTTCTCCACCAGGGCGAGGAGCCGCTCCCGGTCTACCGGGGGTGCGGTGCGTTCGTCCTCGTACTTCGGCCTCGTCAGGCCGAATTCCTCCCAGACGTTTTGCGGTTCGCCGGCTTGGTGCTGCTGCGTGTGTGTGTTTGCCATGCGGTTCATGCTGCCAGAAACGCCGTTGCTAATCAACTCGCGGACGACGACTCGGCTCCCCTCCCCCTGCGGCGTGGCGAGGAGGGGAAATCGCTTTCCCACCCCATCATACCCGCGCCGGGAAGAGATTCAGAGGCACCCACACGGGTCGGGACCGAAGCCGACAGGCTCCCCGGCCGGGCGGGGGCAGCCCGATGCCATGACAAAACCGAGCGGGGGAACCATGAAGGAAAGCACAACGACGGTGGGGGTCCGGCTGAAGCCGCCCCTTTTGAAACGCCTCGATGACGAGGCGAAGACTCGCAGTGTCACCAGAAGCGAATGCCTCCGGCAGATCACCGAAGAAGGGCTCAACGATGAGAAGGTGCGCCTCCTCCTTCAGGAGGTGCGCGAACTCAGGCAGCTCGTCCTGCTGCTCGACTGCCGGTGGAAGATCGGGCTGGTCGCCATCCTCGCCGACGCCGGAAAGGCGAGTGTCGAGGACGCGGAAGCGTTCGTGCGCGACAACCTTTCGTGATTGTGAAGGACACCGAAAATGTTCCAGACGGAGTTACGACCATGTTATCCATCGCGGCACTTTCCGGGGGTCAGGGCAACTACTACCTGGCTCTCGCCCGTGACGACTATTACCTGAAAGGCGGTGAGCCTCCGGGGCAGTGGCTCGGCAAGGGGGCCGAGCGTCTCGGGCTTACCGCTCAGATCGGCGGACCAGAACTCAAGCAGCTTCTTCGCGGGTTCTCTTCAGACGGCACCCAGCCGCTGATTCAGGGAGCCGGCGGTCCCAAACACCAACCGGGCTGGGACCTCACGTTCAGTTCACCCAAGTCAGTGTCGGCACTCTGGTCGCAGGCCGATCAGGACGTGCGGCGAGTGATCCAGGAGGCGCAAACCGCGGCCGTCCGCGAGGCGCTCGACTACCTTCAGGACGCGGCAGCATTGACCCGGCGCGGCCGGGGCGGCCAGACGAGGGAGCCGACGGAACTGGTCGTCGCGGCGTTCGACCACGGCACGAGTCGGGCACAAGACCCACAGCTTCATACGCACTGCCTCGTCCTGAACGTCGGCGTGCGTGAGGACGGGACCACCGGGACGATTCTCAGTCAGCCGCTCTACGCCCACAAGCTCGCCGCCGGGGCCGTGTACCGCGCCGAGCTCGCGAACCAGCTTGAAAAGCGGTTGGGAGTCGTGCTCGAACGGCGGCAGAGTTGGTTCGAGGTCCAGGGGATCCCGGCCAAACTGATCGATGACTTCTCGAAACGGCGGGAGCAGGTTGAGAAGGCACTCTCGGAATGCGGCGCGACCGGAGCCAAAGCGGCGGCGAAGTTGGCCCTCGCCACACGCCAAGCGAAGGAGCATCTGCCGCGCGCCGAACTCCTTCCCGAGTGGCAGGAAGTCGGCCGGCGGCACGGTTTCACCTCCGAAAACGTCAACACGCTCATGGGGCGGCAACTACCAAGGCAGGATTTGGCCGCGCGAGTCGGGGCCTGCATCTGGGCCGCGGCCGAGCGGATCACGCGGCAAGAGAGCCACTTCCCCGAACGCGAACTCGTGCGGCGCGCGGCCGAGGAAGCCCAGACGATGGGTATTCCCTCTTCGGCGCTCCGCCACATGATCAAGCAGGAACTCAGCCGGTCGCCGGAGTTTGTCTGTCTCGGCCGGTCGGACGGGGAGATCCGCTACACGACGCGGGAAATGCTCGCGCTGGAGAAGAAGCTGCTCACCCAGGTGGAGTCGCTCAAAAGTCTCCCCTCGACCCCGCTCGCCGAGATAACCATTCGGGCAGTCGAAGGACAACTCGCGGACGAGCAGAAGCAGGCCCTTCGGCACCTCACGCAGTCGGGTGGCTCGATCCAACTTGTTTCCGGCCTGGCCGGCACCGGCAAAACCTCCATGCTCAGCGCGGCGCGGGAATCTTTTGAACGCGAAGGGTTCGAGGTCTACGGGGCCTGCCTTTCCGGGAAAGCCGCTCAGGGGCTGGAAGAGGGGGCCGGGATCAGGAGCAACACGCTGGCGAAACTCCTCGGGATGCCCGAGGTCGGCTTTCGCGGCGAGTTGGACCGGGGGCCGCTCGACACGCTCAAGCATCACGCCCGTCAGGTGGGAAGGGCCGCGCTGGGCAAGAGCACTTGGCCGGTCGAGCCGATCCGGCTCTCGCCCAAGGCCGTGCTGGTGGTCGATGAGGCGGGCATGGTCGGGACCCGCCAGATGGAACGACTGACCGAGAAGGTTCTCGCGGCGGGGGCTCGCCTCGTACTCGTCGGCGACGAGAAGCAACTCCAGGCGATCGACGCGGGCGGGCCGTTTGGTTCACTCGGCAATCGACTCGGGCGGGCGACGCTCACCGAGATCCGGCGTCAGCGGGAGCCGTGGGCGCGGGAAGCGGTCAAACAGATTGCCGGGGGCGAGGCGCGGGCGGCACTCCGGGAATACGCGAGTCGCGGCTTGATCACCGTGACGGAAGACCGGCACGAGGCGATGCGGGCGCTGGTCAACAGGTGGAAGCAGGATGGCGCGGTCAACCCGCGTGACCATCTGATCCTCGCGTCCAGCAACGCCGAAGCCTCTCGTCTCAACCGGATGGCGCAGACGCAGCGGGTGCTGGCCGGCGGGCTCGGCAAGCAGGCCCTCAGTATTGCAGGATCGGACTTCCACCACGGCGACCGGGTGCTGTTCACCCGCAACTCGAAGCGGTACGGGGTCCAGAACGGCTCGCTCGGCACCGTCACCGAGGTGGACGCGGCGAACGGAATCCTGACCGTCAACCTGGACCGGGGGAAGCTTGTGATGGTGCCGGTCCGGGACTACGCCCATCTCAAGCTCGGCTACGCCCTGACGACGCACAAAGCCCAGGGCGCGACCACGGAGAACGCCTACGTGCTGCTCGGCGGCCCGGGCCAGGACCGGGAGTTGTCCTACGTCCAGGCGTCTCGGGCGCGGGGAACCACCCGGTTCTTCCTCGACAAGGTGGAGGCGGGAGACGACCTGCGAGACCTCTGCAAACAACTGGAGCACAGCCGGCAGAAGAATCTTTCCCACGACCTCCTGGAGCGACAGGGAAAGGAAAGATGACGTCGCGCACCGTCCTGGTGCAGCGAGTCGGATGAGCGGCGGGAACCCCGCCGGACGTTTACGAGTGATTCCAGGGGAAAGCATGAAAGCAATGTTCAGGATAAGTGGCGGACGCTGGTCCGCCGTGGTGAGCAAGGTTGAACCGGGGACGTTCGGGGATCCGGAACTCGACCTCCAAATAAAAATCTTCAGTGGCCGTGTGCAAATCATGTGCGAAGGCTTTTGCCCCGTGCAAAAGCGAGCGGCCGAGCCGAGCGATCCGCCGACCGTATTCGACTACGTGGGTCTGTTCGATTTTACCCTCTCCGACGCGGACATCTACGACCTGCTCCATCTGATGTCGGTCACGGACACCCTGTGCCAGTGCCTTCACGACGGCGGAACGATTCCGCGGTTGTGCGCGCGGCACGGCTTCCGGCCCTTACGCAAACGGAAGCTGCGGCGTAAGCCGGGGCGGCCCAGCGCCCTCGCGATCGAGGCGGACGGCTTGTGGTTCCGTCTTCCTCCTTCGCTCGCTCACGAAGCGAAAGGGGAATTGCGGGGCGGACTCTATCGGTGATGCGGGGCTGCACAAACTGCCGGGTGTGGCCGCCCGGCAGTCCCTCTTGCTGCCGGAAGGAAGGAGTTGACCGTGGAAGAGCTTTGCACTCTCAGCGCCGGTCGCTGGGGGATCGCCATCAGTCTGGTTGAGCCGGGGACTCTCGAACACCAACAAGGTGCCCGGCACGCCGTGACAATTCACTGCGATGACAAACCGTTCGCCGGGTACGCCATCACCGCGAAGCGTTGCGGAGATGGGACCTGTCTGGAAGAGCATCCGGACGATCGCCCGGATTTGGTGGACTTCGTCCTCTCGGAGCGAGACGTGCGGAGCCTCGAATTCCTTCTGGCCCGGGTCCACCAACTTGTTCGTGGATTCGGCGTGAGTGCTTCCGAGGTGAAGCGAAAGGTTCCCACGACGCCCTCGGACGAAGGGAAAGAGACAGAAGGCCGGTCGCTCCCCGACTCAAGGAGCCGAGCGACCGGCGAGGTCATCCCGATCGAGTATTCTCAGCGAAACGAGGCATTGCCATGATCAGTGTGCAGTTTAAGAGCTACGGCCCCGGGGCCTGCTCTTGGTGCCGGAAACAGCGACCCGAGGTGTTCGCGGTCGTCTTCGGTGACCAGTCTTTCAGCGGCCCGATGTGTTGGAACGATCTGCGGTGTGCGATCCGATTCAAGGTCACGGGCGACGACCAGACGCCTGCAAGCGGCCCTGTCGTGCCGCCGAGCAAAGACAAGTAAACGAAACCGACGAGCGCATCGTTGGCCGGCCACAAGTCTTCCCGACCCCCGTCTGCAATCCGCAGACGGGGGTCGTTTCGATTTCCGAACCCGCCAACTTTCGGCAGGTCTCCTTGGAAGAAGTCGAACTTTCCCACGCGCGTGGATCTTTGTGGGGAAGTGCTGGGCAAGGACCGGTGTCCGAAAAGAATCCGCCGGTCGCACCCCGGCCGCGATTGCGCGGCGGGGACTAAATGGCTTAACCTTTACCGAAGCGAAGGAAACGGAAATGGCTACGAACTCGAAGATCGAATGGACCCAGCGCACGTGGAACCCGGTCCTGGGGTGTTCGATCATCTCGCCGGGGTGCCACAACTGCTACGCGATGACGATGGCCCGGCGGCTCAAAGCGATGGCCCTGGCCGACTTCGCCGCAGGCCGGTCGCCGGGCCGCAAACGCCACTACACCGACGTGATCGGCCCCGACGGGCGATGGAACGGCACGGTGGTACTCGTGCCGGAGGCCCTCGCCGACCCGCTCGACTGGAAGACGCCGCAAACGGTTTTCGTCAACAGCATGTCGGACCTCTTCCACGACAACCTGCCCGTCGATGACATCCGCCGGGTGTGCGAGGTGATGGCAACAGCCGACCGGCACACGTTCCAGGTTCTCACCAAGCGGGCCGACCGGCTGCGGGAACTGCTGTCCGGCCCGCTCCGGGAGTACGCGGAACTCCCGCACGTCTGGTGGGGGACGAGTGTGGAGAACCGGCGTCACGGCCTGCCGCGGATCGACCACCTGCGACAGGCACCCGCGGCCGTGCGGTTCCTGTCCGTCGAGCCGTTGCTGGAAGACCTGGGGCCGCTGGACCTGACCGGCATTCATTGGGTCATCGTGGGCGGCGAGAGCGGCCCGCGGGCACGGCCGCTGGAGGCCGACTGGGCGCGGGCAGTCCGTGACCAGTGCGTCCGGGTCGGCGTGAAGTTCTTCTTCAAGCAGTGGGGCGGGCGAAACGTAAAGGCCGCCGGCCGCGAACTGGACGGCGTCACCTGGGACGAGATGCCCGGTGCCCCGGACGAGTTACTGACGTTGTCGGTCCGGTCGCTCGAATAAACCCTGAGCGTGCCGCCAAGCCGCCCGAGCATAAATCCCTTCCGACCCCCGTCTGCAACCCGCAGCCGGGGGTCGTTTCGTTTTCCGAACCCGTCCTCATCCGACTCCATTTTGCTCCCCAGGTTTCCCACGAGTGAACGCCTTCAAGGGGAAGTGCCAAGTGAGGGTCCGGTGTCCGAAGGGATTGGGCCGGTCGAAGCCGGTCACTTTCGAGTCACCCAAGGCCCCTCGTTATCCGTGAATTGAAAAAGGAACGAACCATGTCAGATGAACTGCGGGTGGTGAAGGGTGCGGCCACGCGGCTCCGCGACGGCAATCCGGAACCCCGTGTCCCGTGCGTGCTGCTCCTCGACGTGTCGGGTTCGATGAGCGGCGACAAGATTCAGGAACTGAACGCCGGTCTGGAAACGATCCGGACCGAGCTACTCAAAGACGAACAGGCCGCCCGCCGCGTGGAGCTGAAGGTGTTCACCTTCGGCGGAAGCGTGAAAGACGTGCAGGACTTCGTCCTACCGGCGGAGTTCAACCCGCCAACCCTCTCCGCGGATGGCGACACACCGATGGGCACGGCCATTCTACTGGGGATCGATTCGGTCCAGAAGCGCAGGGCGCGCTACGAAGCGAGCGACCTGGACAGCTACGAGCCCTGGATCTTCTTGGTGACCGACGGCGTGTCCACCGATCCGCCGGAGGTGATGGCCAGTGCGATCCAGGCCGTGCGAACGAACGAGAGCCAGCCGCGCGGGAAGCGGATCGCGTTCTTCGCCGTGGGCGTCGAGGGGGCGGACATGCAGAAGCTCGCCCAGATATCGAGGCGGCCGCCGCTCAAGCTCCGGGGCCTGAGCTTCGCTCGGATGTTCCGCTGGATCAGCCAGAGCCTGACCCGCGTATCCCGGACGGAGATCGGCGACCGGACGCCCCTCGTGAACCCCATCGCCGACGGCTGGGCGGAGGCGTAAGCATGCGGCTTCTCCTCGAACGGAGGGGCACCGAGGTCTCCCTTCTCCCCGCGATCAAGCGCGGCGGAGAAGGGAGCATCCACCCGGTTGCTGGTGAACCGGGTTTGGTCGCCAAGGTGTTCGCTCAACCGACCCGCGAGCGATCAGAGAAACTCCGGGCCATGCTCGACAACCCACCTATGGTCGCGGGCAATGCCCCGGTTGTCATCGCGTGGCCGCAAGACCGCCTGCTCGACCGGGCTGGGGAGTGCGTCGGCTACGTCATGCCCTACGTGCGGGACAAGGAACCCCTCTTCACGGTGTCCCACCCCGGAACGCGGCCCAGTTGGGCGGATCACTTGTGCCTGCTCCGTGCCGCGAAGAACGTCGCCCTCGCCGTGAGCGCCTTCCACCGGCACGGTTACGTTGTCGGTGATCTCAACGAGTTCAACATCCTCATCGGGCCGGACGCATCCGTGGCGGTGGTCGATACGGATTCGATCCAGGTGCGAACGCCGCGCGAGCTGTTCCGTTGTCAGGTCGGAAAGCCCGAGTTCACGCCGCCGGAACTCATTCGAAGCGGCATGTCTTTCAGTCAGGTGGACCGGAATCTGCACCACGACGCCTTCGGTCTCTCGGTACTGATCTTCCTGCTCCTCATGGACGGCAACCACCCGTTCGCCGCGCGGTACGTGGGAACGGCCGGGCGGCAAACGCAGACGCAGCGGATCGCCCAAGGCCAGTGGCCCTACACTGCGCGGCGAACCAGTGCATACCTGCCGCGGCGGCAGGCCCCGCCGCTCGAAAGTCTCTCCCCTCGAATCCAGCAACTCATGCGGGACTGTTTCGAGGCGGGGCACACGAACCCGACCTGTCGCCCGTCGGCCGACGACTGGCACCGGGCGCTCGACGAAGCGGAAGTCGAGTGGAACGAGATCGGTGCGAGGCTCCGGTACTGCTACTACCGGGTGCTCAGACCACGGGGCTGGGCACGAAACCTCGTCGTCGTCCCCGAACGGCTTCGGTCGGCGGCGGCTCGCGTGCCGCGAAAGGTGTGGGTGCCGGCCGCGTGTGCCCTCGTCGTCACCTTCCTCGTCGTCGCGGCCGTCTGCTGGCCGAGAAGCACGGAATCGCCGCGACCGGGGAACGCAGGCAGTCCCACGAATCAGGGAACCCTGCGGGAAGTGGAAGGAGAAGAGACGCCGTGGCTTTGGAAAGAAGCCCAGCGGCTCAATCGGAAGCAAAGGTAGCCCGATGGTCGGGCTGCCTGGTTTCAGTTGTTACGAAGAAGGAAATACCCATGACAAGTTTTCGGGCCGTTGCGGCCCTCCTGACAGTTGTGATCGGGCTTGGCGGTTCGACGATTCTTGCCGGTGACACCGCTCCCGGAAGACAAGCCGAGCCGGGCTCCGAGCCGGAACTCGAACTCGCGGCCAGGGCCGCGAAGAAACTCGACCGCGATGAGCAGGCGTGGGCCGACGTGACCCAGAAACTGCAAAAGGCGGTCGAGCAGTACAACCCCGCCTCCCTGAACGTGCTGCCGGAAGGGCAGTCCCTGGAGGCGTTCCGCGGCTACTGCGGGAAGCTCATGGAGAGCGGCCGAAGCCTTCTCGCCCTCCACGACAAGTGGGGCCAGGCGAGCGAGGGACTCGACGACACCTTGCGAAAGGCACCGGCGTACTACAGGGCCGCTGGCAAGGCGATGCGGGAGAAGGCCGACACCATGAAGTTCGCCGTCATCAAGCAGCGCTACCTCCTCAGCGCCGACATCTGGGAGGAACTCGCGCAGAAAGCCGAGCAGCGGTCCAAGGATCTGGGCCTGGACCAGGGGACCAAGAAGGTGGCCGAACTGCTGCGAGAAGAGCTGACCTTCCTGGAGGACTTTTGCAAGACGCTCGATGCGCTGCCGGGCCTCTCAGGTGGTGGCGGCGACCGCTACGGGGAGTTGATGACGGTGCTTCGCAAGCACACGGAACGGTCGGACGAACTGGAGCGACAACTCAAGCTCTTCCGGGACAAACTCAAGACCGGTTCCCAGGCCGGAGACGGTTCCAAGTAAAGAGTGGAATAAGCCGGTGTGCCCTTCCTCGGCCAAGAGGGAGGGCATTTCGATGCGCCACCATCCGGTGGCAAGGAGTAACCACATGCGACGAGCGATTGCGGCGGCTTTGGCCGCTGTCAGCATACTGGCCTTGGGTGGGCGGAACCTCTTCGCGGGAGATGACACCTCCGGCGACAAGCTCCCGGAACCGGCCCTCCAGTTTGCGAAAGAGGCGACCCGCCACCTCACCGAGGCCGAGCGGGAATGGGTAAAAATGGCGGAGCGCCTGGCAAAGAGTCAGGCGGATTTTACGGTCGCGGACCGAACCGACTCGGACGGTTTGCTCCGCGACGAGGCGAGCCGGCTTCTCGCGTCCGCGAAGAAGCTACTCGCTGACCGAAAGCAGATGAGTACCAACCTGGACCGATTCAAGGACGCGCTGAAGAAGGCAGCCGTCAATTACCGCGAGGTGGCGGCCCTCTACAAGTCCCACGCCGGGAAGACGCGGTCGGAAGAGGTCAAGGAAGACTACCTGCAACTGGCGAAGGCTTACGAGCGAAAAGCCACGGCCGCAGCCGAGCGGGGCCAGAAGGTCGTGATGCCTTCCGGGACCGACGCCAAGGCCGAAGTCATCGAGGAAGGAAACCTCTTCCTCGAACGCCTTCAGGAGGCGCTGTCGGTTGGCCCGATGAACGAAACGGAACGCAGTGCCGTTGCCGCGCGGCTGAAGAAGCACGGGGTGCGCTGCAAGGCGCTGGCCGAGGAACTTCGCCGGGCAGTCGAAACGCTCCTTCAGAGTTCCGACTCGCCAGAAATCAGGCAGCAAGCTGGTGGTGCCGTGAAGACGGACGGATCGCTCGATGGGGCATCGTGGTCAGCCCCGGTCACGGTCGCCGGTGTGAAGTGCGTGACGGTCATCCGCTTCGAGAAGGCCGGCACCTGCTCGCAGTCCACCTATGTTCTGGGTCCAAACGGGAAAGGACGCCTCGTGGGGGGCGGCAACGGATCGTTCCGCCTCGATGCGGGCGGCACCCTCTCCTTCTACCAGGCCGGGATGCGAGTCGAGACGGGTACGATCTCGTTCCTTGGAAAGGATCAGTGGTCGTACCGGATTTTGGAAAACATCCTGGAATCGAAATTGGCGGGAACCCGGCTTACCTTCACCCGCGAGCCGTGAAGTTCAACGAGCGGAGCGGTCGCCTGCGACTCGCTCCGCAGTATCACTCGAATCACGAAAGGAACTGGTGGGAATATGCTTCAGTTACTCAAGGCCATCGTCGCCGCCGTCGGGAGGTTCGTTCTCCCCTGGCTCTTCGCGGGGTGGCTCTTTTGGATGATGACCGTTCTGCCGCTTTCCTGGCCCTTGTGGGTGTCGGTGGGAGTGGCGATCGTGGTCGGCTACCTCCTCCAGAAGGACGCGAAGTCGCTCCTGGAGAAGTTCTGTCGGTTCGACGAAGCCGTCGTGACGCCGGGCGGCAAAGTTAGCCGGCCGGAGATAAAACTCCGCGGCCACGACCGGCTGTTGGAGCTGCACCTCATTCTGGCGGCGGGGTTGTCCGCCGGGTTCCTCGCCGCAACCCGCTTCTTCGACGCCCACTTCGTGCCGATCGGGTCCGGGGAGACGGGCGCCGCACGCATGATCGCGGCCGTGGTGGTTTCTTCCGTGCTCGGGTATCTCGCCTACCTGTGCGGGCGTCACCTCCTCTTCCGGCAAACCAGTTCGGTCCTCCGGGGACGGCGGGTGAAGGACCAGAAGGACGCCCGCAAGGAACTCTCCCGCCATCGGGAGCCGGGGGAACCGGAGATCGCCTGGGGAGGTGTCGGACTGCCATGGTCGTCGGGGCCTCGCCACTTCCTTGCGGCGGGGATGACCGGCAGCGGGAAAACGAACCTCCTCCTCCAGTTCATGGCGAGCGTACTCGTCTGGATCGGGCGAAAGCCGGACCAGCGGGCCCTCGTCTACGACCCGAAGACCGAACTGCTCAGTTTCCTTCACGGCCTCGGTCTCGGCCCGAAAGTGCGGGTGCTCCACCCGCTCGACATTCGCGGGTGCGCCTGGAATCTGGCCGCTGACATCACCAGCGCAACGGCGGCCCAGCAAGTCGCCGCGGTGCTCATCCCCGAAGAGAAGGAAAGCAAAAACCCGTACTTCTCAATCGCAGCCCAGCAACTCCTGGCCGGTGTCTTCACCTTCCTCACGAAGGCCGCACCCGGGAAGTGGGATTTGCGGGACGCGATCTTCATCATGGAGCGGATGGAACTGCTCCGGCAGGCCCTGGAGCGCTATCCGGAGACCGCGGGACTGGTCGAGGAGTATTTCCAGCCCGAGGACACGTTCGCCAACGTGCGAAGCACCGTGGCCAACTGGATGCGTCGCTACCGGCCGATCGCGGCGTGCTGGCACCGGGCCGCCGAGAAGGTGAGTCTGGAGGACTGGATTCGGGGCGAGTACGTCTTGCTGCTCGGGCAGGACGACTCGATCCGGGTGCAGATGGACGCGATCAACCGCGCCCTCTTTTCGCGGGCCACCCAACTGATCCTCCGTGCTGGCGACAGTCCGACGCGGCGCACCTGGCTGATCGTCGATGAGGTTCGGGAGTTGGGCCACCTGGACGGGTTGTCCCGGTTCCTCAATACGGCCCGGTCGAAGGGAGCGTGTTTCTGCGGCGGCTACCAGACGCCCTCCGGGATGAAGGCCGCGGTCGGCGACCACATCGCGGACGAGATCAACGACAACATCTGGAACTGGGCGCTCTGCCGGATGGGGGGCGACGTGAGCGCGGAGTGGGCGTCGAAACTGGTGGGTGAAGTGGAGTTGGAAGAGACGGTCGGTCCGGGCGGGGCGAGTGCCTCAACGAGCATTGTGAAACGGCGGGCGCTCCTGCCCGAATACTTCATGGAACTGCCACCGCCATCGCCCCGAACAGGGGTGGGCGGGGTCTTCATCACCCCGTACACGGGGGCTTACACCTACTCGGTTCCGGGTTCCGAGATCGCCAAGTCACGCCGCCTCGCCCGAGCGGATGTGCCGAACTTCGTGCCGCGGCCGAAGGACCACCAGGAACTCATGCCCTGGACAGAGGACGATTACCGACGCCTTGGGCTCACCTTGGAGCAACGGCATGGCGGTCGAGAAACCACATCGAACGAGGCGAACAGACCGCGCGTTGTCGGAAGGAGAAACCGTGACGAAGTGAGCCGCTGACTGCCATCAGATGTGCTACCTCTGGGCCGGGAAAAGCGATAGGTCTCGGCCCAGGACGTTTCGGCATGTTCGACTTCGGGGTTGGTCGTTGATGGGGCTGAACCGACTACGCCTCAACCCACCACTTTCTCAACAGATCGCGGCTGGCGAACAGATACTCCTTCTGTGGCGAGAAGACTTCCAGCGTGATGGTTCTGTCATAGCCGGTCGCCTTGAGCTTCCGAATGTGCTCCGGCCAGTTGGTCGTGCTGCGCGGTGCCGATCCAATCGGCAGGTGCTGATCGGCCGTGCCGTCGTTTTCCGACAGGTGAACGTGCAGGAGCTTTCCGCCCAGGACCGACAGGTACTCGTCCCACCGGTCGTAACCACGCTCCAGTTTGGCGTGCCCGCTGTCCAGGTGGAACCGCAGGAGGGGAACCCGTTCCATCACCGCGACGATGTGCTCAAGCTGCTCGCTTCCAGCGAACGGTACGTGTTCCAGCACGATGGTCACGCCCACGGCCGCGGCCTCGTCGCAGAGGCGAGACAAGACCTCGACGTGCCAACCAATGACCTGCTCGCCGGGAAAGAAACTGGGCGGCTTGGCATAGTGGACGTTCAGGACCGTTGCCCCGATCTCGCGGGCCGCTGGCAACACCCGCAGGAACTCGGCAAGGCACGCTTCCCGGACGCCGCCGAAGGGCGTGCCGTAAGGGAGATACCAGGCCGTGTGCGCCACGACACCGAGGTTGTGGCGTGTGAGAGCCGCGCGAATGGCACTTGCGTCAACCTGACTCGCGTCGGCGGCGGGCGGCTCGAAGGTGAAATCCACGAAATCGAAGGCGTTCTTGGCGATCCACTCGATCTCGTCCAGCGGGTTTTGCGCCGGGTGGTTCATCGCACCGATCTTCATAAAGCCCTCCTTCCTGGCGCGGCGATGGGATGCTCCGAACACGACTCGGGGAAGCCTTTCTCGCCACGCTCAATCTTACCGGATCATCGGCGTGGTCGCCCCCTCGGCGACCACAAGCCTCGTAAACCTCTTTCCCACTCAGGCGGGCGTTCCAGGGGAAATGGAGGGAGATGGGGTGGCAATCCCCACGATGGTTGAGGCAAAGCCGCGAGGCAGAGGTTGACAATGGGACGGCAGGGTGCGATTGGCCAAACGCAAAGGCCAGGAACACGCTCAGCACGAATTTGCTCCACCGCCACGATGGGCGGATGGGGTGTCGAGGTGCTGCGATGAGCGTCGAAGAACGGCTGGAGCGTATTGAGCAGATGCTGGCCACGCTGGTTCGGCAGCAAACAATCAAGGAATGGTACACGACCGCTGAAGTCGGTGGACTCCTCGGGCGTGCAGAGTACACAGTCAGAGAGTGGTGCAGACAAGGGCGCATCCGGGCGAAAAAGAAGCCGTGCGGTCGGGGAAAAGGCGGCGAGTGGCTCATTTCTCATGAAGAATTGACTCGCCTCAAGAACGAAGGACTTCTCCCCTTCCGACCCGTGGTTTCATCAATGTGTTAAATCGAGCGGCCCTTGAGTTGGTGAAACAGTGTGCCACCCGACGTACCAGCGAAAAGCGGGTTTCCGCGCTGGCACTGACAGTATGGTGGGAATCCGGGGCAGCCAGGAGCAGTTCCGGGCCTTCCGTCGCTCGCTCAAGAGCCTAACAAGGGACGACCCGCCCGATAGCCCCTTGGGCCTGCCCGAAGTGCCTGGTTGATCCACTTCTCGGACGGGATGCCCGGGGTGCGACCCTTCTTCCCGGCCGGCGACAGGTCGGTCCGGTCATGATACTCGTCGGCCCAGGCCAGGACTTGGTCGGTCGTGAGTGGGGGCTTACGAGGCCGAAGGCCGTTTTCGCTTCTTCTGCTTCACGGCCGAACCGCGGTGGTCCGCCCTCGGTTGTGTCAGAGAGGTCGAGTTGTTGAACAGAGGAGGTCGCCCGGCGATTAGATCAGCTACATGACTTTTCGCGGCGGGTCAGCCGAAGCGGCCGGTCACGTAGTCTTCGGTCTGCTTCTCGCGGGGCTTCAGGAAGATTTGCTCGGTCGGACCGCACTCGACCAAGTGGCCCTCGTAGAAGAAGGCGGTCTGGTCCGACACGCGTGCCGCCTGCTGCATGTTGTGGGTGACGATGACGATCGCATACTCGCCCTTCAACTCGCCGATCAGGGTCTCGATCGCCTGCGTGGACTTCGGGTCGAGCGCGCTGGCCGGCTCGTCCATGAGCAGCACTTCCGGATCGGTCGCGAGTGCCCTGGCGATACACAATCGCTGCTGCTGACCGCCGGACAGTTCGAGCGCGGGGGCGTGCAACCGGTCCTTCACCTCGTTCCACAGCGCCGCCTGCCGCAGGCTCCGTTCCACCTGATCGTCTAGGCCGTGCCGGACCCCGGCCGCCCGGAGGCCGTAAACCACGTTCTCGTAGATCGACTTGGGGAACGGGTTCGACTTCTGGAACACCATTCCCACCCGCCGGCGCAGGTCCACCAAGTTCTCTCCCGGCGCGTACACGTCCTCCCCGTCGAGCAGAACTTCGCCGGTGTGCCGGGTGCCGTCGATCAGGTCGTTCATCCGGTTGAACAGCCGCAGCAGCGTGGACTTCCCGCACCCGCTCGGCCCGATGAGCGCCGTGACCGACCGCTGCGGGAGCGAGAGCGAAATGTCGAACAGAGCCTGCTTAGGGCCGTACCAGAAGTTCACGTTCCGGACTGCCAACTTGCCCTGCTCGGTGTCCATCGGAGCGGTCTCGGTCCGGCCGGCGGTCCGGGTAAATGCGGCGTTCTGAAGGAGCAGAGTCACGCGAGACTCCTGAACGGGTTTTGTGCCGTCTTCGTCGGGGGCGACCCAACTACTCGCGTTATACCATCGGACTGTGAAGAAACTGAGAAGGCAGTGTGAAGTCCCGGAGCGACTTCGGTCGCCGGTCCGGAGGCCCGTTGGACCCGGGCCAGGTCGTTCACCCGGCGAATGCGACCTTCTTCCCCGAGAGCAGGCGGACCCCGAAGTTCAGCAGGGTCACCACGATCAGCAGGACCAGCGCGGCCGCCCACGCCTGCCGGTGCCAGTCCGGGTAAGGGCTGATCGCGTAGTTGAAGATGTACACCGGCAGTGACGGCGTGAAGTCGTTCGGCGAGGTCGCCCAGAACTGGTTGCTCGATGCCGTCAGCAGGAGCGGTGCCGTCTCCCCGGCGATCCGGGCGATCGACAGGAACACGGCGGTAATGACGGCCGGCAGCGCGGCCGGAAGGACGAGGTGGATGATCGTCTGCCACTGATTCGCGCCCAGGGCGTAGCTCCCCTCCCGGAGCGACTGGGGGACGAGGCGGAGTGCCTCCTCCGAGGCCCGCATCACGACCGGGAGCATCATCACCCCAAGGGCGAATGCGCCGGCCCACCCGGAGAAGTGGCCCATCGACCGGACTACGGCAGTGTACGCGAAGATGCCGATCACGATGGACGGCACCCCGGCCAGGAGTTCGCCCACGAACCGGGCAGTCGGGGCGAGCCGGCGGCTCTTGTACTCGGCCAAGTAGACGGCGGCCAAGACGCCGAGCGGCACAGCGAACAGGGCGGCCAGGCCGACCAGCATGAAGCTGCCGAAGATGGCGTTCGCCATCCCCCCGCCGGGCCGGCCGACCGGGGCCGGCGAGTTTACAAAGAACGCCCAGTTGAGCGCCCCGGCCCCTCGCCAGACAACGTACCCGAGAATCATCAGCAAGAATCCGGCTGTAACCGCCAGGCACAGGCTGAGAACCCACGTCATCACCCGATCCACGCGCCGGGCGGCACGGTGCCCGGTGGACGGGAGGGCCGCCCGGCGCGGCGGGGTCGGCTCCTCCTCGTCGTCCGCAGGGCCCGTCGCCAGGGCCGCCTGCGCGGTGCCCCGGCACAGCCGCCGGAAGCGGGTGAGCAACCCCGCCGAGGGCTGTGCCCGGCCGATGCGGGCCACCATCATGCGGGCGATGGAGTTGACGACGACGCTCACGAGCAGGAGGACCAGGCCCAGTTCAACCAGCGCCGACAGGTACAGGTCGTAGGTCGCCTCGGTGAACTCGTTGGCGATCACGCTGGCGATCGAGTTCCCGGTCCCCAGCGGGTTGAGGCTGATGTTGGTCCGGTTCCCGATTAACATGGTCACTGCCATCGTCTCCCCGAGCGCCCGCCCCAGTGCCAGGAAGCACCCGGCCACGACGCCCGGCCGGGCGAAGGGCAGGACGTTGTGCCAGATCACCTGCCACCGGGTCGCGCCGAGCGCGTAGGCTCCCTCGCGCTGGTGCCGGGGGACGGCCCGGCACGAGTCGAACGAGACGGCGGTGACGTAGGGGACGATCATCACCGCCAGGATCAGCCCGGCGGGGAGAATCCCCAGGCCGCCGGTGTTCGGGCCGCTCAGCGCGGTGATGACGGACTGGATGGCCGGGGCCATGACGAACAGCCCCCAGAACCCGTACACCACGCTCGGTATGGCCGCGAGCATCTCGACCAGGAACCCGCCGACCCGCCGCACCCGTGGGCCGGCGATCTCGGACAGGTAGGCGGCCGTTCCGACGCCCAGGGGGACGGCGATGAGCATGGCGATGGCCGAGGTCGCGACCGTGCCCCAGATGAACGCGAGTGCCCCGAACTTCCGGTGGCTCGGCTCCGGGTCCCAGGTGGCGGTGGTCAGGAACCGCCCGCCGACCGTGGTGACCGCCAGCCACGACTCCCACGCCAGGACGGCGACCAGGGCGACGAACAGTAGGACGACCGCGACGGTGGCCGCCCTGCACAGGGCCTTGAAGAGGCGGTCGCCCAACTGAGCGACGGCTGCGGGGCGTGGTCCGCCCGGCGGGGGAACGGGCAGGTGTGCTTGGGCTGATGTCGGCATGACGGCATCCTCCGTGTTCGGGGTTCACTCGGACGTGCGGATCAGGTTGAGCTTTCCTTCCGCCCGTTTGACGAGACCCTCCGGCAGCCGGGCGTAGTCCATCTCCTCGCAGAACGGCTGGCCGTCGTGGATCACCCACCACAGGAAGTCGCGAATCTGCCGCCCCTTCGCCGGCGGCAGGTTGACGTACACCACCGCCCAGACGGTGCCACTGATCGGGTAGGAGTCCTTGCCGGGCGCATCGGTGATCGAGTACCGGAGGTCGTCGGGGATGTTCGTGAGAGCGGCGTCGGCGGCCGCCGTCACAGATCCCAGGCTGGCCCTCACGAATACCCCCTCCTTGTTTCGCACCAATCCGAACGGGATGTCGTTGTGCAGGGCGTAGGTCAGTTCGATGTAGCCGAGGCTCCCGGGCGACCGGCGGACCTGGCCGGCCACGCCCTCACCACCCTTCTGCCCGATACCGACCGGCCAGTTGACCGACGTGCCGACGCCCACCTTTTGCTTCCATTCCGGGCTGACCTTCGCGAGGTAGTCCACCCAGACGTAGGTGGTCCCGCTGCCGTCGGACCGGCGGACGACGATGATCTCCTGCTCCGGCAGGTTGGCACCGGGATTGAGGTCGCGGAGGGCCGGGTCGTTCCACTTGGTGATCTTGCCGAGGTAGATGTCGGCCAGGACCGGGCCGGTGAACTGGAGCGGCTCGCTGACGCCGGGCAGGTTGTAGGCCGGGACGACCGCGCCCATGCAGAGCGGGACGTGGATCACGTCGCCGTTGACCGAGTGGGCCTTCTTCAGGTTCTCCGCGTTCATCGGCCCGTCGGTGCAGCCGAAGTCGAACGTCCGCGCGGTCATCTGCCGGATGCCGCCCCCGGACCCGATCGACTGGTAGTTCACCTGGATTGTGGTGGCCTTCTCGTACTCGAAGGTCCACAGGCTCATCATCGGGTACACGAATGTGGACCCACCGGCGTTGAGCCGCCGCCCCTCGTGGCTGGTACACCCCGCGCCGAGCAGGGCGGCACAGGCCAGGACGGTCGACGCGACGCGGTACATGAAAGCCCTCCGTTGTGAACCCGGTCCCATCGCTCAGTTCGCCTCGAACAGATCGGCCGGCAGCGGCGCATCCGCGTCGGCCGGCGGCCCAATCCCGGCGGCGCGGGCGAAGATCGCGGCCACGGACGCCGGCGACACCATCTCCTTCCTCACGCCCGGCCGGACGCCGGGGCCGTAGACCATGAGCGGGACGTGGGTGTCGTAGGAATGCGGGGAACCGTGCGTGGTGCCGGTCGCGAACTCGGAGCCGGGCAGGTAGTACGGCTTGGTGACCACGGCCACGTCCCCGCAACGGTCGGGGTAGAACGAGCGCAGCACCCGCTGACCGATGACATCGTCCTTCGGCAGGCCCGCGACCAAGCGGCTGCAGGGGTAGGTCGTGAGGATGCCCGGCTGCGTCTTGAGCCAATCGGCCAGGGCCTGCTCCACTTTCGCCGGCTCCAGGCTCCGATCGCGCAGCAGCTTCTGGTTCAGGAACACCCACCCGTTGGACACAACATCGACCCACCGACGCTTCGTCCCGCTGCCGTCGCCGAACGTCTTCTCCAGGAACGCCTCGGTGTCCCGGCCGAGCAGCGTCGGCGGGATGCGCCCCGCGTCCTTGCCCTGGGCGCGGGCCACCTCCGGCAGCGGGCAGACGCCGTGGTCCGCCGTCAGAGCGAGCAGGTAGCGGTCCTTGCCGACCGTCACGTCCAGGTGGTCGAGCAGGCCCTTCAAGGTGAGGTCGCTCCGCAGGGTGGTGTCGAGTACCTCCTGCGAGTCCGGCCCCCAGACGTGGCCGACCGGGTCGTTGCTGGTGAAACTCACGCAGAGGAGGTCGGTCGCCTCGCCCCGGCCCAACCCTTCGGCGTCAATGGCCTCCTTCGCCAGGTCGAGGAGCAGTTCGTTCCCGAACGGCGAGGTGTAGAGCGCCTGGTAGTACGCGGCCCCCGGTGCCTTCAGGCCGCCGTCCATCGGGTGCGGGAACGTCCGCCCCTGCTTGACCCCGGTCCCCTCGCCCGCGACATCATCCCGGCCGCTCAACTTTTCGTAGTCCAGGTCGCTGCGGAGCCGGGTCCAGTCCTTGCCGAACCAGCGGTCGGCCGGCCGCCGGCGGTTGAACGCCTCGACCCACGGGTGGGGCGACTCGCGGTAGTAGGTGGAGGTGATGAACTCGCCAGTGTCGGTGTCGAGCCAGTAGCAGGCGTCCGGCTTCCGGCCGCCCGGCAGGATGGCGGAGCGGTCCTTGAAGGACAGGGCCACGACCCGCGCCTTGCCGCCCGTGGCGTCTTTGAGGGCATCCGCGAACGGCTGGGCCTTCAGCGTGTCGGGCGAGACCCGGCTGACTGCCAGTTTCTTCTCCTTGTCCTTGCCCTCGTAGGGCGGGGCCGGGGGCACCCGCGTGTGGCGAGGGGAGGCGACGCAATAGACCGGGCCGCCGGCAGCCCGGTCGTACCAGTCGTTCCCGACGATCCCGTGCTTGTCCGGCGAACAGCCGGTCAGGACCGCGGCGTGCCCGGCCGCCGTCAGGGTGCCGGCGAACGGGTAGTGGCACTCGGTGTACCACGCCCCCTCGTTCTGGAGGCGGCGGAACCCGCCCTCTCCGAACTCGTTCTGCCACCGGGCCGGGTAGTCGCCCCGCAACTGGTCGAAGACGACGAGGACGAGCAGGCGGGGGCGGCCGTCGGTGGCGGGCGGCGGGTTCCCGCCTTTGGGCGTAGAGAACCAGCCGAGGGCGAATGCCACTACCAAGCCTAGGGCAGTGACCGCCACGAGGCCCAGCCCAATCCGGGTGAATCTTCGTCGCGAGTCCGACATTGCGGGACCTCTGGTTGTGGTTGCGGTTCAGAACGATCGAAGCGGACGGCTCATGTGCTGTCGGGGTCACCGGGAGGCTTGTGACCGGCGGTCCCGACCATGTCCGCCGCCCGCCGCCCCTTGAACACGAGGCGGCTGACCAGGGTGCAGACCCCGGCGACCGCACAGACGGCCAGGGTCTGTTCGCTCACCCCGGTCGTGATGAGCAGGTACAGGCCCGCCACCGCACCGATCATCTGGGCCTGCCCGAGAACGAGTTGGAGGATCGCCCATCGGATTTGCTTCCGCCTCACGTCAGGTGGTACGGGCGCGTCTGCCATCACGTTACTCCGGCTCCATGCCACTCAAAGGCAATGCTCGGCTACGCTCACACCGGATTGTCACTCCCGTCCAGCGACGCCAGAAGCGCCTTTACTTTTTCTTCAATCAGATCCCGGACGCGGCGGAACTCGTCGTCGGGAAGTTCCTTCGGATCGGGAATCTGCCACTCCTCCCGACGTACGGCCCTCACCAGGGGGCAGGCGTCGCCGCAGCCCATCGTGACGGCCACGTCGATTTCCCGGCCGTTGAACTCGCCAAGCGACTTCGAGGCGTGAGTCGAGAGGTCGTAGCCCTTCTCCCTCATGAACTGAACCGCCCGCGGGTTCACCCGCCCCGACGGGCTGCTTCCCGCCGACGCGGCCTCGACCCGGTCGCCCCCTTGCATCCGGGCGAAGGCTTCCGCCATCTGGCTCCGGTTGCTGTTCTCGACGCACACAAAAAGAACACGCTTCTTGGCAACTTCGCCGCTCATGACACCTTCTCCGTGTTGACGCTGCTTGCTTCAGGCTCCCGAACCACGTGGGCGATGAGGACAGCCACGAGAGCCCCGACGGTCGGGGCTACGAGGTAGGCCCAGAGGTGTTCCATTCTCCCGCTCACGACCGCAGGTGCGAGCGACCGGGCCGGGTTCATCGAGGCCCCGCACACGGGGCCAGCGAACATGGCTTCGAGGCCGATCACCGCCCCGACCGCGATCCCCGCGGTGATGCCCTTCTCCTTCGCACCGGTGGAGACGCGGAGGATGACGAACATCAGGATGAGCGTGAGGAACAGCTCGAACGTGAACGACTGCCAGACGCCGCCAGCGGGGAGTGTGGCCCCGAGCGTCGGGTGAGACGGAAAGAGCGCCCGGAGGAGAGCGCTCGCCGAGAAGGCGCCGACCAGTTGGCTCCCGAGGTACGGACCGACGGCCCGGGCGGGAAAGCGGCCCGCGGCGGCAAACGCGACGGTGACGGCGGGGTTCAGATGAGCCCCCGAGACATCACCTACCGCGTAGACCATCGCGAGCACGACGAGCCCGAAGGTGGCGGCGATTCCGACGTGCGTGACGGCCCCGCCGTGAACATCGTTCACGACGATGGCTCCGGTCCCTGCAAACACGAGGGCAAAGGTCCCGAAGAACTCTGCTACCATCTTTCGGACCATCACCCCTCCCGGTCCTTGTTGAGTTGCTCGACCCAGGCCGTCACCCGCGCCTCGATCTGGCCCCGGACTTCCCGAAACCGGGCGAGCCGTTCTTCGTCCGCGCCGTCCGGGGACGCCGGGTCCGGAAACGGCCAGGAGAGTTGGGCGAGCGCGAACGGCCACAGTTTCGGGCAGGACGCCTCGGCCGCCTGACACACGATGACCACGAATCGGGGCGATTCCTTCCCGAGGTACTCCTTCAGCCCGTGCGGCTCGCGGCCTGCGAGGTCAATGCCGACCTCCCGCATCACCCGCACCGTCAGCGGGTGGATTGGCTTCGCCTCAAGCCCCGCACTCATCACCTCGAACCAGTCGCCGGCCGCGCGCCGGAAAAAGGCTTCGGCCATCACGCTCCGCGCTGAGTTCGCCGTACACAGGAACAAGACCCCCGGCTTCCTCATAACCCTCCTACGGTTTCACCGCGTACACCTGGACGCTTGCCGCGAACTCGTTCATGTCGTACCTCCGGAGCAACTCCACGAGCCCGCCGTGGACCGCGCTCGTCGCGGGCGAGCAACACCCTCCGGCATCAATGACGTCAAGACCTGACGCCGGCGGAGAGCAGCAGCCTGCTTGCCCCTCGACCTTCGAGTAGGCGTTCAGATCCTTCTTCGTGTCCACGACCTCGACCGCGTTGAAGCCGGCCGCTTTCAGGGTCGCGACGTACTCGGCGATCAGGATGGCACCGGCGATGCAGCCGACGTGGGCCATGAGGTCGTTCCCGACTTCAGGAGGAAGCTCTTTCTTGAGGGCGATGTCGGAGACCGCGACCCGGCCGCCGGGCTTCAGCACCCGGAAGACCTCCCGAAGCACGGCCGCCTTGTCGGGGGCAAGGTTGATGACGCAGTTCGAGATGACGCAATCGACGGACGAGTTGGGGAGGGGCAGCCGGTCGATGGTGGAGAGGTGGAACTGGACATTGCCGAGGCCCTGCTTCGTCGCGTTTGACCGCGCCCGCTCCACCATCTCGGGGGTCATGTCGATGCCGATGGCCTTCCCGGTCGAGCCGACCTTCCTCGCGGCTAGGAACACGTCGAGGCCACCACCCGAGCCGAGGTCCACCACCACCTCGCCCGGGCGGAGGTGCGCGGTCGCTGTCGGATTCCCGCACGAAAGGCCCATGTTCGCCCCGGCCGGGATGCTCGAAAGCTCCTCGGCCGAGTAGCCGAACGCCTCAGCCACGGCCTTCACCCCCGCGTTCTCGGTCGAGAGATCGCTTAGGGCGACCGCCGCGTATTTCTCACGGACCACTTCTTCGATCGACTTACTCATCTCGTCCTCCGGTCAGTCGCATTTTGTGCCCTCGTTCTCCATGAGGCAGAGGGCCAGGTCGAGGAGCGGCGCGACGCACCCGTTGACGACCTGGTAGTACACGTTGTTCCCGTCGCGCCGGGAAGCGAGCATCCCGGTGTCCGAAAGCCGCACCAGTTGGTTCGACACCGCCTGCGGCTTCATGCCGAGCGTCTTCGCCATGTCCGTGACGGTCGCCTCACCGCTCCGCACCAAGTGATGCAGGAGCCGGATGCGGGTGTCGTTGGCGAGGATCTTGAACAGGGCCATCACCTTGACCGCCTGGACGAACGACAAGAGCGGTCGGTCCTTCAGAGCGAGCCGGTCTAAACAGCGCTCGGTGGCCGGCTCGCGGCGGCCCTTGACCGCAGTCGCGGGTTGTTTCGCCATGATCGGGTACCCTCCCTCAGAATCCAGTATTACACGAAATCGTGGATTCGTGTCAAGTAGGTCTTTCGCTGCCCGTCCCGACGGAGGAGCCACTAGCCCCTCGACCTCTCCGAGGTCCGGGCACACCAGGACGGCGTGTGGTGGTCGATCGTTGTACATCTTGTTTCGTCGGCCGCCATCGTCCCAGCGGCACGGGTCCGCATCCTGTCGCTTCCATCGATCGGCCACGACCATGCGGATCACGCCATCCGCCGAATCCCGGTCGAGGTGCCCGCCGTGTGTCTACTGCGTTCCGAAGATGTCTTCTGGTCATTCTCCGGACTGGACCATGTTGACCCCGATGCGGATCCTCACTTCGTGCTGACTCCCGAGCCGGTCCCGTACACCCTCGCCGAGCCGCGCCCGGCACCGACCTTCGGGCCGTTCCGCGCCATCGTCGATGACATCCTCGTCACCGACCGGACCGCGCCACCCAAGCAGCGCCACACCGCCACCCAGATCTTCCGAAGGCTCGTCGCCGAGCACCAAACTTGCGGTCGTCTCGGACGCCCGACGCGACGACATACCAGAGGCCGACCGCGACCACTGGCACAGAGCAGTTGGGTGATTGAAGCTGGCCAGTCGGTGGCCGGGCGAAAGACGTGACGGCCCGGCTACCGATCGGCAATAGTCACGACTGCGGCTTCTTCGTGAACGTGCCGCTCGGCCCGGTGAGCTTGGTCGGCTCCTGGTCCGCTTGCTCGACCGCCTCCCACACCGCCTTCGGTGGGCGCGACCACTCCGAACGCCACGAAAAACAGAGTGCGTCCAGGTTTCCCAGACGCCACGTGTCATATGCCCCAGTTACTGGCGGTTCGGCGGTTTACTTCTTGGCCTTGTTTACCGGGCAGCAGTTCCGGCACACGAGCTGCTCGCCCGTGAGCGGGCAGGTGTAATCGCCCTCGCCCGTCGCCTTCGGCTCCTCGGCCTTCGCGGCGCTCGCCGCCCGCCCCGTCTCGCCGTTTAGGGGGGCAGCACCTCTCGCAGGGCAGTTCCTCCCCGGTGACGGGGCAGGTGGAGCCCGTCGTCTTCTCCTTCTACGTATTCGCGTAGGCGAGACCACCGCCCACGGCCCCCGTTACGGCCACCAGCGCCGCGGGCAGCCGCTTCCTTCGGTTCATCACACACCTCCTCGACGAGAAGGGGCCGCGAGGTCTCCCCCGGTAGCCCCCGATCTGTCAGGCCGCTCCAAAATGGAAGGGCGTTTCGGATTTGCTTCGTTGCTTTGGTAAGGTGGCAACGGTTCAAACAGCCTGCCACTCGCCCGTATGCGGACTGGTGCAGGTCGGCGGCCGGCTCTATTTCCCCTCAACCCCTACCACACGAGAGAACCGAGAGAGGAGGAATGGCTCGACGGGAAACGACGGCCGTTCGTCGGCAATCATCTCCGCCGTCAAAAGGCCCGTGAGGGGAGAGGTCAAGATGCCCGTCCGGAAGTGGCCGCAGGCGTTGGTGTACCCTTCTAGCCCGTCCGCCGGACCGAGGATCGGAAGCTCGTCGGGCGTCCCCGGACGAAGCCCGGACCAGACCCGTTTGACCCGAACGTCCTTCAGGAACGGCACGGCCCGGACCGCCCCGGCGGAGAGCGCCTTCATCGCCTCCGGGGTCACCCCCGCCTCGTAACCCGCTTCCTCGGTCGTGCTCCCGATGATGACCTCGCCGTGTCCCTTCTGCGCGAGGTAACAGTCGGACGTGGACAGGCAGGCGGAGAGGACTTTCGGCAGGGTCTCGGTCCCGACAATTTGGCCGCGGACCGGCCGGACCGGGATGTCGAGGCCCGCCATCCGCCCGACCTCCGGTGCCCACGCCCCGGCCGCGTTCACCACGTGCCCGCACGGGATGACCCCCGCCTCGGTCTCGACGCCCGTCACCCGGCCGGAGGCGACCCGAAGCCCGGTCACCTCGGTGTGCGTCAGGACCGTGGCCCCAAGCGCCCGCGCCGCCGAGCGGAAGGCGTCGGCGAGCCGGTACGGATTCACTTGGTTGTCGCCGTGGAACCGGAGTGCTCCCCGGACCTCGCGGGTCACCGCCGGCTCCGCCTTGGCCAGCTCTTCCGGAGTCAGCCACTCGGTCAGTTCGCGGCCGCACGGGCAGCGCTCCCAGAGGGGCTTGGCGAACGCCACGTCCCCCTCGTCGTACATCAGAAACAAGAGCGAGGTCCGCTCGAACTCCACGTCGAGCCCGCCGCCGTCCCGCAGTTCCTGGGCGAGGGCCGGGAACATCTCGTTCGACCGGAGCGCGAAGTCGAGAAAACTCGCGGGGAGTTGACCCGGGCCGTGGACTCCGGGCGGGAGAGCCCCCATGCCGGCGAGGGCCTTGTAGAAGATGACCCCGCAACCGAGACCCACCGACTCGCCGAGCGGCCAGAGGCCACCCGCCGAGGCAGAACTCGCCCGGCCCCGCTTCGGCCGGTCGATGAGCGTGACCTTAAGTCCCTTCCGCGCGGCGTAGTAGGCGACCGCGCAGCCGATGACACCGCCCCCGACCACCGCAACGTCCGTCGAACCCGTCACGAGGCACCTCCCCCGACCGCGTCGAGCGGGTCGGCCACCGGTCCCTCGGTCAGCCCTTCGGCTCCAGCCAGAACCCCGAGGGTGACGGGCCGGACCGGCGGCCGCGGGTTGATGCGGCCCACCCCTGCCGGCGTCCGGCCGGTTTCGCGGCAGAGGTACGCGCCGGCGGAAGGCCCGCAGTTTCGCCCCTGGCAAGAGCCCATCCCGAGCCGGGTGAAGAGTTTTACCGCCTGGAGGTCCCGGGCACCCTCGTCGAGCGCGGACCGCACTTCGGCAAGGGTCACTTCTTCACATCGGCAGAGAATAGTCTCCGGGGTGAGAAGGCCCACAAGCCCCGGCTTCACGCGATAGCGCGAGTCGAGCAAGCGCCAGGCGTCCGCCAGGAAACGGAGCCGGGCCAAGGGCTCGTGCCGACGGCCCTCGGCGTCCTCTTCGGTGAGAAGCCCGGCCAGCCGGGCGGCGGTGACGCCGGCGACTCGGCCTTCATCTTCGGCCGCCGCAGCACCCCCAATCCCGGCCCCGTCACCGACGGCAAAGACGTTCGGGACGGTGGTCTCGAAGAACGGTCCCCGCTCCGGAACCCAGCCGCCCAGCCCCGGGGCGTAGCGGTGCCCGCAACCGGCGAGCGTCGTCAGCTCCGTGTTCGGGACGAACCCGAATCCGACGACCACGAGGTCCACCTCCGCGGTAAGGGCATCGCCCCGGCGGGGGCTCCAGTCGTCCGCGTCGAGGGGTCCGTATGATGCGCCCTCGACCTGCTCCCGGCCGCTCGCGGCAAAAATGGTGTGGTTCGAGAGGAAGGGAACGCCCGCGGTACTTAGTGCCCGCCAGTGGTCAATCGCGTCGGCGATGAACTCCCACTCGCTCCACTCCGCCGGGAGCGGCTCGGGCGGCCACCAGGGAAGACCAGCTTCAAGGACGGCGACAACCTCCGCGCCGGCCCCGCGGAGGCGGTTCGCCACTCCGGCCAGGAGGGGACCGGTTCCAGTTACCAGAACCTTTCGACCGGGACGAACGAGATTCCCTTTAAGGAACGCCTGGACGCCGCCCGCAGTCATGACGCCCGGCAGGGTCCAGCCGGGAAATGGGACCGGGCGGTCGTAAGCGCCGGCGGCAATGACCAGCCGCTCGGCCCGCATGAGGCCCGAAGCCCGGTCCGAGGACCAGAAGACATCGCGACCGCCGAAGACGCCCAGGACCGCGGTCCCCGAGAGCACCTCGACCCGGCCGGCGACGCCGGCGAACTCCGTTCTGAGCCGCTCGCCTTTGGCGAAATCCTTGCCGAGTGCGCTCCCGTCGGTCACCCGGAAGCCACTCGCCGGCGGGCGGTAAATCTGGCCGCCCAAGTAACCGGCCTCGTCGATGAGGGTACAGGGGAGGCCGGCCTGGGCCGCCTCGATAGCCGCCCCGAGGCCGGCCGGACCTGCCCCGATGACGACGAGTGGTTTTGAAGGGGTCATGCCTCGACCCTCCAGACCCCGGTCCCGAGCTGGGTATCGACCCGCATCCCGGCCCGTACCGGTGTCTGGCACGTCCGCACGCCCGGTTGCCCATCGATTGTCATCACGCAGTCGAAACAGACCCCGAGGCCGCAGTAGAGGCCGCGGGCCTCGCCCCGGCGCGGGGTGGTTCTTAACGCACGCCGGCCCGCGGCGAGGAGCGCCGCGGCGACCGTCTCGCCCTCGTAGGCCCGGACCGGGTGCCCGTCGACGATGATCTCAATTTCGGACCCGCGGGTTACCGCACCTGGGGCTACTCTCGTCTGGTCGTCCATCATTCGACCTCAGTCATGAAAAAAGCTCCGAAGAGTCCACCATCCCGAGCTGCCGAGCTGCACTGCACCAAAATACGGGACGAGAACTTCTTCGTTGGGTTTGATGTCTTCACGGAGCCACTCAACCTTTGGTTTTCGGAACAAGAGTGTAGTGAATCGTCTGCGCGCGGATGTACCCGTCTCGAATGACGTAAGAGTCAACGCCGTCCGTGACGGTGTGGGTGTCGGAGTCGGCCGACCACTCAAGAATGCCGACGTCCTGTTCGACGATGATGACCTTGTAGGTGTAGCGGGCGTTCGGCAGATCCTGATTCAGTTGGCGGTAGCAGCCGCGGATCGCCTCAAGCCCGCGGCGCACTCCGCTCGACATGACGAGAAAAGAGTCCTCGCGATAGCACCCCAAGAAATCTTCCTCGGAATGCGACCGGGAGAGATCCAGGTGCCTGTTAAGCACATCTTGAGGAGTAGGGGCGTCTTTCATGATGCCTCCATCGGCGTTGAGAATCGTTTAGTCCACCGAGCGGCGATCCAGAAAGCTGCGGGCACGAGTAGCGTAAGTTGCAAGAAGGGCCACAACCCTACGACGAGCACCGGAACGACGGGCATCGACTCGGTGTACGACCAGCGCCCGAAGGCGAGTGCCCGCCATTCGATGGCCGTTGCGGATGCTCCGCCCAAGAGCGCGGCAGTCGCATAGACGTTCCACCCGCCCCCGATTCCCCACCGGAGTCGTCTCGCTGCCAGGGCACCCATGGCGTAGATCCCGAGGGTGATGACCGCGTCGCCCGCAGTCGCAACCGTGCAGCCCAACACGGTCTCGCGCCACGGCCGCCCGGCCATCTCGGCATAGGCCGGCCTCTGCGCCATCTCCCACACCCAGTTGAGACCGAAGGCGGCGAGGATGACCCTCGCTACAAACGGCCAGAGTGACCGGGTGCGGTCGGCAATCGGCCGCAGCACCCCTCCGGTCATGACGCGTCCCCAGTCGTCGAACTCCGGACCTTGGTCTGGTAACCGGCCTTACCGATGCGCTGCGCGATTGCGTCGGGGTCAAGCACTGCCGAGTCAAACAGCACCTCGATCGTCTGAGCGGGGGCTTTTGCGCGGACCTGCCGCACGCCCGGCAGAGTCTTCAACAGTCGCTCGACGCGCTGCTCGCAGCCCGCACAGGCCAGCCGCTGGTCGCCGGTGATTTCAAGAGTGATTGACTTGACCATACATGACATCTCCTTCTATGCCTGCGCACCGGACGGCGTTTGCGGCGTCTCGCCCACCGTCTTTATGGCCTGGAAGAAATACGAGCCCCGGCCCCACAGGGAGTTAATGAAGATCGTCGTCACGCTGGCTGCCATCGCGACCATACCCCAGATCGGGTAAACCAGCCCCGTCGCGGCCGCTGGGATCCCGACACCGTTGAAGAGGAAGGCGAGTGAAACATTTTGAACGATCTTCCGGTAGCTGGAGCGACTGACCTCGTAGGCATCGAGCACGGCACCGAGCCGCTGGTTCAAGATGATCACGTCGGCGGATTCGATCGCGATGTCGGCCCCGCTCCCGAAGGCGATGCCGACGTTCGCCTGCATCAGGGCCGGCGCGTCGTTGATCCCGTCCCCGACCATGGCCACGCGGGCTGTCTCCTGGAGCTTGCGAACCATGTTGGCCTTCTCGGCCGGTAGGACGCGTGCGTGGACGTCTTCGATACCGGCGGCGCGGGCGAAGTGGCGGGCCGCCTGCTCGTTGTCGCCGGTGATGAGGCTCGTGCGGATGCCGAGGGCGTGGAGGCGGCGTACGGTCTCCGCCGCGTCGGGCCTGAGCGCGTCGCCGAGCGCCAGGAGTCCGAGAAGCACCCCGTCCCGTGCGACGCCGACGACGGTCTGACCCTGCGATTCCAGTTCGTGGATACGTGGCCTCTCGGCCCCGATGTCAACGCCTTCGGAATCGAGAAACGCCGGGCTGCCGACCAACAGGGCAGTAGCGCCCAGGCGGGCTCTGACGCCTTTACCGGGGACGGCCTCGAATCCCTCCACCTCGGCGAGGGTGAGGCCACGGTTGAAGGCCTCTTCCACAACCGAACGAGCAAGCGGGTGCTCGGAACCCGTCTCCACGGCCGCCGCGAGCGCGAGGAGTTCCTGTTCCGAGGACGCGATGGGAACGACTTGGCGAACCGCCGGCCGGCCCTCGGTCAGGGTTCCGGTCTTGTCGAAGACCACGCGCTGCACCCGGCGCAAGGCCTGAAACGCCTCGCCGGTACGCATCAGCACTCCGCGCTCGGCCGCCTCGCCCGCCCCGCGCACGATGGAGAGCGGGGCCGAGATCCCCACCGCGCAGGGGTACCCCATGACGAGCACGCTCAAGCCCGCGAACATCGCCCGCTGCACGTCGGGGGAGCCGCCGACGAGAAGCGGGGCGAGGAGCCAGAAGAGGGTCGCGCCGGCCGCGGTGAGCAGCACGAGCGGCGTGTACACCTTCAGCACCCGGTCCACAAGGTGCAGGAGGCCGGGCTTCAGGGCTCGCGCGTCCTCCACGCTGCGTATCACTTTCCTGAGAAAACTTTCTTCGCCGACGACACTGACGCGGACGAGGAGCGTGCCGTGGCCGTTTAGAGAACCGCTGATGGTCTGGTCTCCAGGGCGCTTCTCGATCAGTTTTGGCTCGCCGGTGACGAGCGACTCGTCCACGTCCGACCCCCCCGATTCGACGACACCGTCCACCGACATCCGCTCACCCGGGCGGACGCGCACCACGTCGCCGACGCGCACCTCTTCGAGCGGCACGTCCACGTCCCGTCCGTCCCGCACCACGTGCGCGAGGTCGGGTTCGAGGTCCAGGAGCTTCTTGACCGCCTGCGAACTCCGGGTCTTCACGATGAGGGACAGCCACTCGGAAAAGATGTGATACGTGAGCACCATGACCGCGACCGAGAAGAACGCGACCGTGGGAAAATCCGGCAGGTCGAATGCGAGGCCGGCGGCCCCGCCGATAAGCCCGGCGAATGCACCGAATTCGACGAGTACGTGCTGGTTAAGGATACGGCGCTTGAGCGCGCTCGCGGCCATCCACACGATGTGCCCCCCTACTCCGAAAATGAGGAGTACGGCGAGCGCTCCGGCAAGCCACGGTGTGGCCGCACCGAACGTGCCGCGCAACTGGAGGGCGTAAACGCCGGCACCAAACACGGCGAGACCGGCCGAACCGGCAACCGCCTGGTGCAGGCCGTAGCCGCGCAAGACCACGAAGGCGAACGCGACGAGACTGGCGATGGAAAACACGCAGAGCGCGAACCACACGCTATCGACCGGGTATCCGGCCAGCCCCATCGCGGCGATACTCGCCGAGAGCGCGACCAGGAACCGCCCGCGCTCGCGCACCAGCTCGCGCTCTTCCTCGTCAAACGGGCGCAACTTGCGCGGATCGGACACGGTGTAGCCGATATCCTTGAGGATCTGGAGCAGCTCCTCGGGGCGCGCTACGGTCGGGTCGTACTCGATGAGGGCCTGTTCGTGGGTCAAGCTGACCGCGACCTTGAAGACGCCGGGTTGCCGGCCCAGCGCCTTTTCGATCGTGCCGGTGCAGAGCGAACAGTGGAGGCCCCCGATGCGCGCGCGGATCCGTCGGTGCTCCGGCAGTTCAGAAGGCTCTTCGCTCCAGAAACGCTGACCAGTCTCGTCCATCGTTGCGGTACTCATATTTCCATCCTTTGCAGTTCTTCTTTTCGGGCACTTTGTCTCCGGAGATTGCAGATCACATGAACCCCAACTCCTCGACCCGTTGACGCAAGCCGCCCTCGGTCGCCATCAGCGGGTTGTAGAACACACGCACCCGCTTCCGTTTCACGTCGGTCAGTACCTTGTGGACCGCCTGGAGCGCGAGGAGAGAGCGGCTGAGAGTCTCGGCGCACCCCTCGCAGACCATTCCGGGTGTGCTGATCTCCGCCTCGACCAGGGCAGCGGCTTCGTCCTTTGGACCACCGGCTTCGCCGCCAACTCCTCGGGCCCTGAGGGCGATTACGACCAACCAGACGACAACGGACAGCACGGTGATACCTGTCGCGACCGCGGCGGCGACGGCCCCGAACCGTTGAGCCACGAAGGCGACCCCGAGTACGATCAAAAGCAGACCGGACGCCTTCTCCAGCCGCGGCTGCCAACGGGCGACGGCCTTGAAGTCCTTGAGCAGCCCCGTGAAAGTTCCGGCCAGGATGAGCGGCAAGCCCCGGACCAAGGCGAAGACGAAGAGGAGGAGCGCCCCGTACCACGCACTGCCCGTGACCCCGGCGTAGAGGAGCATCGTGAGAACCACCGGGATGGAGCACGGGCAGGCCGACCCCACTAGCCCGAACGGAAGCCCTAGAAGGAAGGCCCCGCCGAGACTCTCGACCCGCCGCTCGGGCGCGGTGACGGACGGGACTCGGAACCGAAACGCCCCGAGCATTGCGAGCCCGAGGAGGACCATGATGACGCCGGCGATGAGGTAGCCGTTCGCCCCGAAGAAGGCGGCGAACTTCGAACCGGCCCACCCGAAGACGAGCCCGTAGGCCCCAAAGGTCGTGGCCGTCCCGACCACGAACGCGAGGCTCCTGGTGAAGGCCTTCCACCGCCTGAGCCCCGGCTCGCCGGCCACGTACCCCATGACTACCGGCACCGTCGCGAGGACCGTGGGCGTCAGGGCCAGGAGCAGCCCGGCCGCGGCGGCCAGGAGCAAGGCCCAGGGCGACGCCGTTTGCAGGCCCACCAGAGTTTCTTCGATCGTCTCCAGGTTCAGCACGACGCACCCCCTTTACTTCTTCTCGGCGGGGGTTGGGTCCTTCTTCTCGGCCGGGTTGAAGTCGATCTTCTCGGCCTCAAGCCAGATCCTCCCGCCCTTCTTCACCACCTTGCCCGTGACCTTGGCCCGCTGCCCAACCCGCTGCTCGGTCAGTATGAGTTTGCCGGGTGCCAGATCGACCATAACCTCCCCGCCGTCGTCCTTCAGACGCAGCCAGCACCCGCTGGCCGGACACTGCTGGGACACCCCGGCTTCGACCGCGACTCTCTGCCCGAGCCGTTCCTCGGTCACGCAGCCGGTACACACCGTGGGAACCTTCTCCGTGTCCGGTTCGGCCGGAGCCGCCCGGCCGGTTGCGGCTGTCGCCGGTGATTCGGCCGTGGTCTTCGCGGGGTCGCACCCCGTGACGGCCAGGGCCGCGGTGACGAGAAGGCCCGCGGCGACGGCGCTCAGGGCAACTGTTCTCGCGTGTCGTGTCCTCATATGGTCTTTCTCCTTGCGGGTCCGGTGGGTCGGCTTGGACCTTCCATGCCAGTCTGACGCCATTCTAAGCTCCGTACCGCGGTACGGAGTCAAGGGGAGATTCGGGTTGTTTGAGAAAAAGAACCCAGGGATTCCCTAACTAAGGTTCGGCTTACGCACCGCCTTGATCCTGATATCATCAGCCCCCAACTCGTGGCATGATCCCGGTCGCTCGGCTCGGGCCTCGTGCCGAAAAATCCCCGTCCGGGTCGCTTACTACCCCGTCCACCAGCCGGATGACGCCGGTCACCTCCCCGAGCATCCGGGTGTCGTGGGTGACGACGAGCACGGCGGTCCCGTGCTCGTCGGCGAGCCGCCGCAGGAGCCGCATGACGGAGAGGCCCCGCTCGGCGTCGAGGCTCGCCGTCGGCTCGTCGGCGAGGATGAGCTTTGGGTCGTTGGCGAGCGCGCGGGCGATGGCCACCCGCTGCCGCTCGCCGCCCGAGAGCTTCTCGGGAAGGAGGTGCGCCCGCTCCGCCACCCCGAGAGACCCGAGGAGTTCGTCCGCCCGCTCTGACGCACGCCGGCCGCGGAGCCCGAGGATGTCGAGCGAAAGGAGCACGTTCTCCCGGGCCGTGAGGAACGGGATGAGGTTCGCGAACTGGAAAATGAAGCCGAGCTTTTCGCGCCGCAGCCGTTGGAGGTTGGGCCGAAACCTTCCGCCGTAGATGTCCTGGCCGCCGAGGACCAGCCGTCCCGCGGTCGGCTCGGTGACGAGGCCCAGGATGTTGAGGAGGGTCGTCTTCCCCGACCCGCTCGGCCCCATCACCGCGAACACCTCGCCCGGCCGCACGGCGAGGTCCACGCCCTTCAAGACCTCGACCCTGGCGCGCCCCTCGCCGTAGGTCATCCAGAGTCCTTCGGCCTCGACTGCGAACTCCATGCTTTAACTCCCGAGGACGCTCCGGGCGTCCACCGTCATGGCCCGCCGCACGGCGAGCAGACTCGACAAGGCCGCGATGACCGTCATGGCGGCGAGCATCTGCCAAACGTCCCCGTAGGTCGCCTCGACCCGCCGCGGAAAGAAAGGCTCGATGGCGAACTCCAGCGCACCGCCGAGCAGCGTCCCCAGCACCCCCATGAGAACCGCCTGCTGGAGGATCATCCCGTAGATGCGCAGCCCCGGCGTGCCGAGGAGTTTGAGCACCGCGATGTCCTTCACCTTGTCGAGGGTGAAGGTGTAGATGATGAGCCCGATGACGATGCCGGCGATGACGACCAGGATGACGCGAAAGAGGGAGAGCTGGAGGACCAGCAGCCGGTTCGACCCCATGAGCTGAAGGTTGACCTGCCGGGGGCCGGTGTAGACTTCGAGGCGCTTGCCCTTGGAAATATCCCGGGCGACCGCCTCCGGCGACGCCCCGGGTTCGAGTCGCACCGCGATGGCGCTGATGACGTGCGTGTCGTGAGACACCGCTTCAGCCGTTCGGGCGATGGGTCCGGCGAGCCGGGGAGCGGCCGTCCCCTCTTGCGCGAACGGCTCCCGCATCCGCCGCCGGCGGTCCCCGAGGAGGTCCGGGTCCGGCCGGAAGAGGATGGCTTGGGCCTCCTTCAGGGTGGTGTAAATTACGGGGTCGGCGGTGAACCCGACCATGTTCTTCGTGAGGCCCACCACCGTGTAATCGTGGTAGCCGACCCGCACCCGCTCCCCGACCTGAAAACCCGTCTTCACATCGGCGACGAGTTCATAGTCGTCGGCCTCGATGCCGCGACCGGCGACGAGCGCGGGCGGTCCGCCCATCCGGCCCGGCTTGTAGCCGATGACGACGAACCGCTCTTCGGTCGGCACGTCCATCCAGCCGGGTTCCACCATCGTCTGCGTCCCGGCCACCGCGTTCTGGTACATGAACTTCGCAAGCGGCGTCGGCCGCGGCGGGCGGACAACGTGTTCCATGCCGATGACCAAAGGGCTCGCCTCGGCCACCCCGGGGATGACCTCGACGGCGTGGTAATAGTCCTCGGGCAACCGCGACACCTCGACGAAGGGGCCGAGGGTGTCCTTCTCGACGACCCACAAATCGGCCCCGGTCTCGGTGACGATGGTCGCCGAGTCGTAAATCACCCCGCGGATAATCCCCCCGATGGCCAGGACCACCATGAGTAGGAGCCCGACCCCGAAGACAGAGATGAAGAACTTGAAGCGGTGGTAGCGGATGTCCTTAATTGCGAGATTCACGCTGATGCCCCTTTACGGCGGCCCGGCCGAAGTCGAGGCGACCTTGACCGTCTCGCCGCCCTTTAGGCCGATGGGTTTTAGGATGACCTGGTCCCCGGCCTTCAAGTCGCCCGTCACGGCGACGACGGGGAGTCGGGGGCTCGTGGCCCCGGGCTCAACTTTGACCTTCCGGACTCCGCCGTCTTGCCCGGCCACGAAGACGAACCGCTCGTTCCCGAACGGCATGACGGCCACCTTCGGGACGACGAGAGCGTTGGGGGAGGAGCCCACTTCGATGTAGACTTCGGCCCACTGCCCGACCTGGAGTTCACCGGTCGGGAGCGGGAACGCGACCTGGACGAGCATTTCTTCCGTCACCGGGTCGGCCTCGGGGTAGACCCGGTACACCCGGCCCTTAAGCGGCTTGTCGGCCCGGCCGCGGAGGACCACCGTCGCCGGCTGGTCCTTCTTCACCTTGCCCGAGAAGCGCTGGTCTACGTGGGCATCGACCCAGATGACGGACGTGTCGGCCACCGACACCATCGGCTGCCCGGCAACGACGGTGTCCCCGGCTTCAACCCAGCGCCGCGTGACGAGCCCGCCCGCAGCAGCTTTGACCTTCGTCTCGGTGAGCTTGAACTCGTGGAAGCGGAGGTCCGCCTCCTCAACCCCGATAGCGCTCTCCGCGACGCGGTACTTCTCTTGGGCAATGTCGTGTTCCTCGCGGCCGATCGCCCCCGAGCGGATGAGCGCTTGGGCCCGCTCCCAGGAGAGTTTTGTCTGGTAGGCCGTGGCCTTCGCGGCTTCGAGTCGTGCCTTCGCGCGGGCCACTTGGTGCCGGAGGTCGGTGTCCTCAAGGATCACGACGAGTTGGCCTTCCTCGACAAAATCACCTTCATCGACGAGCACCTTTTCGACCCGGCCATTGAGCTTCGAGCCCACCTTGGCAAGCACCTTTGTCGTCACGGTGCCGGTGCCCTGCACCTCGGCAACGACCGATTGCTCCAGCACGGGGGCGACACTGACCTCGCGGGGGGAAAGGAAGAACACTTTCGCCACGGCCGCGGCGGCAAGCAGCAGGACGGCATACGTGACAAGCGTTCGGAGAAAGCGCCACGCCCGGCCGGATCGGCTCACATGGCCCATGTGACGGCATTCCACGCGAGGCGACCCCGTGTCCACCCGCACGGGTAGCGGTAGCTTCATTATCGACTCCGTACCGTAGTCCGGAGTCAAGCCGAATGGGCGGCGTGAGGATGGGAATTATCCCGCGCCGGGGGTGGGACGGGGCGGCCGCTCCGAGTGGAAGAGCCTGATTGCGAGAGCTGCGCCCGCGAACTGAACGACGGTGAACACGCCGAGCGCCGGACCGAAGCCCATGCGGAGCGATTCGCCGAAGAGGACGCTCCCGACGCCCATTCCGGTAAAGAGCATAAAGACGTTCAACCCCATCGCTTGGCCGGGGCGCTTCCCGCCGAGGTCGGTGACAATCCCGGCCAGGAGCGGCTGGGTCATGTCGTACCCGAGCGAGAGGACGGTCACGGCCGCGGCGGCGGCAAGGAGCGGGAGGTCCAGGATGAGCCCGGCCGCCCCGGCGGCCCCGGCCACGAGGCCCGCCGGGATAAGCCACCGTCTTCCCCACCGGTCGGCCGCCCGGCCGATCACGGGTCCGAGGAGAAAGCCGGGGACGCCGTACCCGAGGAGCGCGAGCCCGATGCCCACCTCGCCCAGGCCGTGCCGCTCGGAGAAGTAGAGGCCGAGCCAGGTGAAGACCCCGGCGTGGAAGACCGAGTTCACGAACACGTAGCCGTACGTCGTACGCCCGCGGGGCGAGCCGAGGAGGGTCGCGTAGCCGGTGAGCACCTGGCGGAGCGGCGGGGCTGTTTCGCGGGTCGGCTCCCCGAGGAGACCCCGGTACGGGAGGAGTAGCGCGAGCACCAAAAGCCCGAGGCCGCCGACGCCGAGGAAGATGGCCCGCCACCCGACGAGCGGCTCAAGGAGTGCCCCGAGGGAGGAGCCGAACGCCATGCCGCCCGCCATCGCCCCGAAGAGCCACCCGAGCGGCCGGCCGCGCCGATCAAAGGGGTAGTGCTGTCCCACGAGGGCCAGGGCCAGGGGGACCACACCACTCGCCCCGAGGCCGGTCAAAAGCCTCCAGAGGACGAGTTCGCCACCCGATTGGGCCGAGGCGGTGAGTGCCGTCAGGACGCTAAAGGCGAGGAGCGACCCGAGCACGATGCGCCGTCGCCCGAGGCGGTCCGAGACGAGGCCGTAAAACAGGGTCGAGATCCCGTAGGGGATCATGTACGCCGGGACGGCCAGGGCCACCGCTTGGGGGGACGCGCCGAACGCCCGGGAGAGGAGCGGGAGGAGCGGTGCGATCATGAACGCCTGGAAGAAAACGAGGAACGTCGCTGCGCACAGGACCCCGAGGAGGCGCTCGTGCCGCGGACCCCCCGACTCTGGTGGGTGCGCCGCCGTCATGGTGCCTTCCGTGGAACATCCCGGCCCGGCTGCTCCGCATGGTCGGTTTCCCGGCAGCGGGGGCAGCCGCTCAGCGATTCGATGATGGGGCAGGAGGCGACGGACGACTTTCCGTCGCAGGTCGAGAGGAGTTCGGTCAGGCTTTTCCTCATCGCCTCCAGGTCGCGGATTTTGTGGTCGATCTCTTCCAGCTTCGCTTCCGCCACCTTCCGGACCCGGCCTGCCTTCGCCCGCGCCGTCTCCCGAAGCTCCAGGAGATCCTGGACTTCCTTAAGCGAGAACCCGAGTTCCTGGGCGCGCTTGATGAACCGCACCCGCTCGACCGTCTCGGGTGGGTACTCCCGGTAGCCTGAGGGCCGGCGGGGCGGCTCGGGGAGAATGCCCTTCCGCTCGTAGAACCGGAGCGTCTCGATGTTGACCCCGGCCTGCTCCGCCACTTCTGCCGTTCGTAGTGTCGCCATGACTTCCCCCCCGTTCACAGAACCCATTATAAACCCTGGACTGTAGTACGGAGTCAAGTGCGGAGATCTCGCGGGGGGAAGATGATCGGTTCTTTACGACAGCCGCTCGCTGCTGGAACCTATCCGAGCAGGCGCAGGACGGCGAGCTCACGCAGGTCCGGTTCGAGTTGGCTGAGAAGTTCCTCGCAGTGTAGGTCGAAGTCCGCAAGTGGCAGAATCGCCGCCTCGTTCAGCGGGAGCGGCGAGCCGTCAGGCCGGGCGAGAGCATCCTCGCCGACGACTCGCCCGCCGCCGCGCTTCGTCGCGGCCTCACGTCGGGCTTGCATGCGGGCCTTGTTGGCCGCGATCACGCCCAGCAGGTTCAAGAGGTCAGTGCGATTGCCGATGTCGTACTCCCCGGCTCGCACACGCAGGCAGAACGAAGCGAACGCACTCTGGGCGGCATCGTCGGCGTCAGCGGCACGCTGCGGCCGGCGGGTGAGGGTCTTGCGAGCCAAGGCCACTAACCGGGGGAAAGACCGCTCCCTGAGGGCCACGGCGGCGGTGGGGCTGCCAGTGCGAAGCTGACCGAAGAATTGAGTCACGGAACCGCCGTCCGAGAGCACTTTTTCGACTCCCATCGAATGCCGTCTTTCAAAAATAAATGAGAATCACTCCCTCGTTTATCTAGGCTCATTAGCCCAATCAGCCGCTTTGATTTTGCCGGAAAAGAGGAACACAAACTTCGTTGGTGGAAAGAAGACATGATAGAAATCGCCCCGGCGAGAACATGCGCTTTGGGGGGGGTGTTCTTTCCGCCAGGTTTCCGCCAAGGCTGGCCCTGCGAATGCCCTCTGCCTACAATGTGGTTGCCGCGTGAAAACGGCGGAAATCCCTATTCCCCAAGAGGTTCCCGCGAAACGTCCCTGATAGTACCCTGTAAGTCCAATGGGCCGGAATTAGGTGCAGCGCCTGGATCGGCCGGTTTGGGGCCAAGCCACACCTGCCCGGTCGGGAGGATGTACATGTCCGCCCAGGTATCCGCGGGGTCGATCCCGACGGCCTCCGGGGTGTACACCCGGACGGCCGAGTGTGGCCCGTCGAGACCCACATACAGCCGCCCGCACTCCGGGCACAGCCAGCACTCCCGATGCCCGACGGTTTCTGATACGTCCCGATCCGCCGCGCCCCACAACTGCTCGACGCCGTACTCGGTCAGCAGGTGGTGGACGACGTGGCCGGGGCTGGCGACGTTGTTCATCGTGTGGCCACACCGGCAACGTAAGCGCATCGCGGGGCCTCTCTTGCCGAACGACCAAGCTCAGCAGCCGGGGCCGCTCGGTGAGCTACAAATCTGGGAAAGCCTACATGCGGCCCCGGTCTGCTGCAGCGCCTGGTTCGGCCTCTGCGTACTCGGGGATGGCGTCCTTGAGCGCCGCCCGCCACGTCTTGAACGGGCGGAGCGACCAACCCTTGCCTGCCTTGAGCTTGGACGCCATCTGCGACTCCAACCCCGCAGCCTCGGCAGCGGCCAGTTTGACCGCCTCCTCGCCGGTGTTGAACTCGCTCGTCTGCGGCGAGTAGAACAAGCCGCCGGTGACCTGAGCGAGCGTGGCCGCCGCGAACACCTGGAACCGCCAGGCGTCCGGGGACCGGCCCATCGAGGTTGTGAAGAAGAACTTCTGGGTGGCCTTCGCCAGCTTCGCCCGCAGCGGCTTCGGGCACCGATCGGTCAGGTCGTCCCGCTCGTCGTCGAACTCCGGTGCGTGCCACAGGTCCATTCCGCAGCCGGTGATGAACGGGACCGAGCCGTATCGTTCGGCCCCGTCGAACGCGCCGGGGGTGACGAGCATCTTGGCGACAAGATCGCTCCCGCCCCACGTCACCGGGTCGAAGTCCGGGCGGAACTCGCAGACCATGCCCTGCGCCGCCAAAGCATCCTGCCAACGACCGCGGAGGTTCTTCGGCCCTCGCACCACGAACACGTCGAGGTCAATGCTCATCCGTGCGCCTCGCCTTCTGCGGCCGAACTTGTGATTAGCTTGACCGACCTATCATCCCCAAACATTGCGGGTTTTGCAAGTTATTACTTTCGGTCGGTCGGTGCCACCGGCAACGCAAGTGGTGTTGGGAGCGTCGTTTGTGTCGTGAGTGCGGCGCCCGCGACTCCCGTGATAGGTTGCGGGCGCCCGCAACCTATCACGGGAGAACCGCGCAAAGAGTGGTCGAGGGGGCTGGTCACCCCACGGCCGCCTTTGTTCAGCACGTGCGTATAGATCATCGTGGTTTCCACGCTCTTATGCCCAGCAGTTCCTGAACCGTGCGGATGTCGGAGCCGCTCTCGATCAGGTGCGTTGCGAACGAGTGCCGCAGGCTGTGCGTCGTGGCCCGCTTATTGATACCGGATCGCCGCACGGCCTCGGAAAAGGCCCGCGCAACGGCGCTCTCGTGCAGGTGCCAGCGGACCCACTGTCCGGTGCGACGGTCCCAGCAGCGTCGTGACGCCGGAAAGACGAACTGCCAGCAGAAGTCCCGGCTGGCGCCTGGCGATTTCCGCTGGAATGCCTCGGGCAGCGGCGCCGCGCCGAATCCGCGGGCCAGGTCGCGCAGGTGTTGGGCGTACACGGCGCGGGCGTGTGTGCGGAGTTCCGGCTTCACCACTTCGGGGAACACCGTGCGGCGGTCATGGCCCCCCTTACCGTGGCGGACGACGATGACGTTGTTTCCACCGTCGAGATCCTTTACCCGCAGTTGCAAGCACTCCAGTAAGCGGAGACCGGCCCCGTACTGTAACATCGCGATGAGCCGATACATCCCGTCCAGTTGGTCGATGACGCGGTGAACCTCTTCGGGGCTGAGAACCGTCGGCAACCGCTTGTGCCGGTTCGCCCGGACCACGTTCAGTTCATCGAGCGGCGTACCCAGCACCGCGTCATAGAGGAACAACAGCGCCGCCATCGCCTGGTTCTGCGTGCTGGCCGCGACGGTACGGTCTACCGCCAGATGGGTGAGGAACTCGTTCACCTCCGGTTCGGCCATCGTGTTGGGATGGCGAATCTTGTGGAACAGGATGAACCGACGACACCAGTCGTGGTATGCGTCCTCGGTGCGGATACTGAAGTGTCGCACGCGACAGGCCATCCGAACACGGTCGAGCAACTTCGGCTGTTGTGCGGGAGCGTTCATGGCGTCATCCCCGGAAGTGACGGTCCGTTCACTCCGCACAGATTGACACGAATCTGACCCGCAGTCAACGGGCCGCCTGACATTACCCTATTAGTGATACTAGGTATACTAAGTGACAAAAGTCAAGTATAATTCGGCGGCCGGTGTGATCACGGCTCCAGCAGGCCCGTCAGCGTGTCCCAGACGGCGGAGGTGTAGATCTGGTAGCCCCACAAGCTGGGGTGCGCGCCGTCGAACATCACGTCCGGGGAGATCGAGCCGTCCGGCGCCAGGAACCCGGCGCCGATGTCGAGGTACGTGACGCGACCACCGTCGTCCAGGTCGGCGATCCGGCGGTTCAGTTCGGCGATCTGCGGGCGGAACCGGTCGGTCGCGCGCCACCCGCGGGGCAGGACGCCGAGCAAGAGCACCTTCGTCTCGGGGAGCTGGGCGCCGAGTTCGCGCACGATCTTCTCGACGCCCGCGGCCACGTCCTTCGGTTGCTGGCCCCCGCCCAGGTTGTTCGAGCCGATCAGCACCACCACGACCTTCGGCGCGGCCATTGCCACCTGGCCGGTTTCGATCTGCCAGAGGACTTCCGAGGTGGTGATCCCGGCGACGGCGAAATCGAGCGCGCCGAGCGGGACGAACTTCTCGTCCCAGATGGGCTTGCCCGATGCGTTGTGGAGGAAGTCGGTGATCGAGTCGCCGAGGAACAGCACGTTGGGCCGCTCGCCGGTGAGGAGCGCCAACTGGTTCTCGATGTCGCGCCGGACCCAGTAGTCGTTGCCGGTGAGCGGCAGCGGGAGCGTGGCCCGCGGCGCCGCAGAAGTGGCCTTCGGAGGTGCGGGCGCCGGTTGGGCAGCGGGCGCCGGCGCCGGCGCGGCCTTCGTGAGCGCGGGTTTGGCCGGCGCGGGTGCGAGCGAAGCCACCATCCCGCGAACCGCCGGCGATCCGGCCGCGACCGCCGTGTAATGCGCGAGCAGTCCGTCGGCGCGGGTCGCCGGCGGCTTCGGCGCGCTCGCGGGGGCTTTGGTGGCGCGCTCTGGTTCGCTCACACCGGAAGCGGTCGCTGCGGCCGGTTTTCCGCTGCCGATCGCACTCCCGGATGCGTTGCTCGCGACGGCCGGGGACGCCGACGCCGGCGGAGCCGATCGGGCGAGGTACGACCGCACTTCGCGGGGCGTCAGGAACCCGTCGCCGTCGGCGTCGATGAGCTGAAACTCCTCTCCGGTGCGGCCGGACGCGCGCCACCGGTCCGCCGACACGCGCCCGGTTCCTTGCGGGTCGAGGTCCGCGAACCACGCGGGCAACGGCGCTGTTGCGCCCTGTTCGGAACGTAACTGGTCAACATTCGCCCGAAAGAGTTTGGAGAACGTGTCGGCGCCGAGGTGCCCGCGCTCATTGACCGCCGTGCGGAACTCGGTGGGGATTTCGCTTCCGGTCAGCACGCCGTCGCGGTTGGCGTCCAGTTGGCGGAACAGGGCGTCGGAGAGGAACTCGGTCGGCGTCCCGGTCGTGCGCGGCGGCCGGGGCGCCCCGCCACGCGGCTCGCTCGCGGTCGGCGGTTCCGGTGCGTCCTCAAAGTTGTCGGTGGGTCGCGGGGCGGTCGTGGTGCGAGTCGCGGTCGGGCGCGTCTGGAGCGGGCGCCCGGAGTTCGTCCCGGTCCAGCCGCCCGGGTCAAAGGCGGCGGCGTAACCGCTCGCTTCCGGTTCGCTCTGGGCGGGCGAAACGCGGGCGAGTGGTGGTTCGGTCGGTCCTGAGAGTATCGCGGTTCCGAGGGCCGTCAACAGTACGGCGCCGGTCAGAGCGATGACGGAGGGACGCACGGAAGTACCACGCGGGCTGGAGTTCGGGCCGACACTCTGGCTGTTGCGTCCGTGTTGCGCCAGTTGGAAAGGTGGGGAAATTGCACCAGACGGGCCAATGATGAGCAAGGCAATTTCGCCCGACTTCCGAGCGTTTTCATTCGCGGCGGGCGTTCGGATCGATACACCGCCGGATATGGCCGAAGTCGCCACACCGCCGGAACCCGCCGACGCGCCGAACGGAACCCGCTGGCTGTTCCGCCGCGTGCCCGCGCTCGACTCGCTCCGCGCGTACTCGTTCGGAGCATTCGGGCGCGACCTCACCGCCGGGTTGACGGTCGCCACCGTCGCAGTGCCGCAGGCGATGGCCTACGCGATGCTCGCCGGGCTGCCCCCGCAGTACGGCCTCTACACCGCGATCGTCATGACCGCCGTCGGGGCGCTGCTCGACTCGTCGAAACAGCTCATCAACGGCCCGACGAACGCGATTTCCATCGCGCTTCTGAGTGCGCTGGTGCTGGTGCCCGAGGGCGAGCGGGTGCCGGCGGCCATCGCCCTCGCGGGCCTCGTCGGGCTGATTCAACTGGGGATCGCGCTCCTGCGGCTTGGCGACCTGACGCGGTTCGTCTCGCACAGCGTCATCGTCGGGTTCACGCTCGGCGCCTCGGTCCTGCTCGTCCTCGATCAGGCGAAACACCTGTTCGGGCTGCGCCCGGTCGGCCACGCGACCGAACACTTCCTCACGCGATTCTGGCTAACGGTCAGTGCCGGGACGATCCACTGGCCGACCGTGCTGGTCGGGACGACGACGATTCTGATCGTGGTCAGCGTGCGCAGGCTGAACGGGGTGATGAAGCGGCGCGGGTTCCGGTTCCCGATCCCGCAACACCTCGTCGCGGTGGTACTGATGGCGACGCTCGTTTGGGCCTTTGGGTTGCACGAGCGGGGCGTTCAGATCGTCGGGGCGGTGCCAGCATCGCTGCCGGCGTTTCAGCTTCCCGAGGTGAAGTGGGAGCAGACGCGGCTCCTGGCCGGTAGTGCGTTCGCGATCGCGGTGCTGGGGTTGCTCGAAGCGCTGGCGATGGCGAAGGCGATCGCGGCGCGCACCGGGCAGCGGCTCGACGTGAACCAGCAGTGCCTCAGCGAAGGGGCCGCGAACCTTGCAGGAAGTTTCTTCCAGTGCTTTCCCGGCTCCGGGTCGCTCACGCGGTCGGCCGTGAACCAGCAGGCCGGGGCCGTCAGCCAGTGGTCGGGCGTGTTCGCCGCGATCGCGGTCGCCGCCACGGTGCTGCTGTTCGCCCCGCTGGCGAGCTACATCCCGCGGGCGTCGCTGGCCGGGTTGCTCATCCTCGCCGCGTACCGGATGATCGACGGACACCAGCTTCTGTTCCACCTCCGTGCAACGCGGTTCGACGCCGGCGTGGTGTTGGCGACGGCCCTCGCGGCGCTTCTGATCTCGATCGAGTTCTGCATCGTGATCGGCGTGTTCCTGTCGTTCGCGCTGTACGTTCCGAAGGCCGCTCAGGTGCAACTGAACGCGCTCGACGTGCCGGCCGAAGGCGAACCGGGCGCGCGGGTTCTCGCGTTCGAGCTGGAAGGCGAACTGTTCTTCGGTGCGGAAGTCGAACTGGCGAAACACTTCGCGACGATTTCTGATGCGGCGCGCGGGGAAGTGGGCGCGGTCGTTCTGGTGCTCGATCGCGGGCGCAACCCCGACGCGACGTTCCTCCACTTGCTCCGCGACTGCGCCGAGAGTCTGCGCGCGCGGGGGGTTGTGTTGCTGTTGAGCGGCGTTCAACCGCAACTGCTGGCGTGTCTCGCAAGCACCGGACTGGCCGAAGCGATCGGCGCCGACCGGATCTTCCCGCTGGCGGCCGATCGGCCCGCGGGCAGCGACGCGATCGCGTGCGCCCGCGGCATCCTCGCCGCGCCCCGGAGTGACACCGCGCCCGCGGTCGGGTAGGCTATTTGCGGTATTCCAATCACGCGGTGGTTTCCGGTATCACATGACACGCACGCGACTGCTCCCGGTTGGTGTGTTGTGCGCTCTCGCGGGCGCGGTCGCGGTCGGTGCGTGGTTCGGGCTGTTCCGCCCCGCGCCGCCGGCGTCAACCCCTGAACCGCCATCGGAGCGCACCGACGATGTTGCCGATCCGCCCCCGCCCGACCCGCGGTTGACCTTCCCGACCGTCTTCCGAAACGTCAAGCCCGATGTGAGTTACGTCGGCGACGCGAGCTGCGCCGACTGCCACGGTAAAATTTGCACCTCGTATCACGCGCACCCGATGGGCCGGTCCGCGGAACTCATCACCCGGGCACCGGTCATCGAGAAGTACGACGCGGGCGCGGTGACGATCGGCCCGTACCAACTGAGCGTCGGGAAGGACGCGACTGGCGTGACGCACCGCGTCACGGCGAAGGACGCTGGCGGCGCGGCGCTCCCGGCGTACACCGTTTCCGCCGATGTCGCGATCGGCTCGGGCATCCGCGGGCGGTCGTATTTGTCGGTCGAAAGCGGCACCGTGTGGCAGACGCCGATCAGTTGGTTTTCGGCCGAAGCGCGGTGGGACGTGTCGCCGGGTTTCGACCTCGGCACCGGGGGCCGGCGCGCGATCATCCCGGCGTGCCTGTTCTGCCACGTCGATCGCGTCGAACCGGTGCCGCACACGATCAACCGCTACCGCGAGCCGCTATTCCCCAGGCAAGCCGCGATCGGCTGCGAGCGGTGCCACGGCCCCGGTGCGCTGCACGTCGCCGAGCGGACCGAACGGAAGCCTGCCGAGAAGGTCGATACCTCGATCGTCAACCCGAAGCACCTGTCGCCGGCGCTCCAGACATCGATCTGCGAACAGTGTCACCTTCAGGGGCAGGAGCGGGTGACGCTCCGCGGGCGGAGCGAGTTCGAGTTCCGCCCGGGATTGCCGTTCAGCTCGTTCGTGACCGTGTTCGTCCGGCACCCGGACCTGGTGGAGGCGAACCGGTCGGTCGGCCAGTTCGAGCAGTTGGAGGAGAGCCGCTGCACGACCGCGACCGGCGGCCGGCTGCTCTGCACGAGTTGCCACGACCCGCACACGATTCCGGCCGCGGCCGAGCGTGACCGGTTCTACCGCGACCGCTGCAATGTTTGTCATAACTCGAAGGGCTGCACGGCTCCGCCGGCGGATCGGACGGCCAAGAACGATAGTTGCACCGCGTGCCACATGCCGCGGGCGGGCAGCTCGAACATCGCGCACGCGAGCATCACCGATCACCGGATCTTGCGGCGCCCAGTCGCGCCGGTTCCGCCACGCGGGCTGGCGCCGGGCGACTCGCCACTGGTCGTTTACCGCGCGGCGACCCCCCCGGAGCGCGATCGCGCGCTGGGGATCGCACTGGCGCGCGTGGCCGGGCGGCTCCCGGCGGGGGGCGCGCAATCGACCGTCGGCCGGCTCGCACGGGATGAACTCCGTACGTCTCTCGGTCTCTGGCGCGGCGACGCGGAGGCGTGGGCGGCGATGAGTGCGGCCCGCGGCGCGACCGGGGAACCCGACGAACGCATCACCGCGGCCGAACGTGCCCTCCGCCTGGCGCCAGGGTCGGAGCCGGCGCTGGTGGAGGTCGCGGCGGCGGCGCTCGTACTCGGCCGGTTCGATCGGGCCGAAGAGGCCGCGACCGCGCTCGTCGCCCTAACGCCCCGTTCGGTCGAACACCGGATGACCCGCGCGACGGTGCTCGTCGCGCAAAAGAAGTGGGAAGCAGCCGAGGCCGAGTGCCGGGCGGCCCTACAATTGCACCCGTTACACCCGCAGGCGCGGCTCGTACTCGGGGTGTGTCTGCACCACCGCGGCGCCCCGGCCGCGGGGCGCCAGGAGGCCGATACCGCCGCCGCTCTGGCCACTCATCCGCGCCAGCGCAAGGCCATTCAGGAGTGGTACGACCGCGAGACGCGCTGATCGCCTGATGTGGGACAGACCTCCCGTAGCCCGACTCGGAGAGTCGGGTGTGAAGTGGACCCGACTCGGAGAGTCGGGCTACGTGGCTACCGCGGGGTTTCGCGGCAGGCGGCGGCGGCCTTGCGCCACATCGCGGCCAGTTGGGGCTTGCCCAGCCGGTCGCACAACTCGGCCAGTTCCAATCGCACCACCGGGTCCCACGGCTTCTGCATCGCCTCGCGCGACAGCGCGCTGATCCGGTCGAGATCTTTTCGCAACTCCTCGGCCCGCGCGAAGGCCCGCGCGGCGTCGCCGGCGTGCCCCGACCCCGCGAGTACCTGTCCGAGCAGGAAGTGCGCCTGCCGGTCGGTCGGGGCCAGCTCGATCGCCCGCTCGTAGCACCGGCGCGCGTCGGCGGGGCGCGCCTGGTCCTCATAAACCTGCCCGCGCAGCCGGTACAGCGCCGCGGTCGGCTGCCTGGCGAGCGCCGCGTCCAGCACGTCGGCCGCTTGGGGCTGCCGCCCCAGCCCGCGGAGGCACTCGGCCCGCGCCACACCTGCGGCCGGGTCGTCGGAGGGCGGCCCGCCGTCGAGAACCGCCAGCCCCTCGGCAAACTTGGCCTGCCGGGCACACACCTCCGCGACCTCGACCCGTACCGCGCGCTCGACCTCCGGGGGCAGCCCGCGGCGGAGCGCCTCGCGGTACGCCTCTTCCGCGAGCGGGTCTTGCGCCATGTCCTTGTAAATGAGGCCGATGAGCCGGTGCGGGCGCGAGTCGGCGGGGTCCAGTTCGGCGACCCGGCGCAGGAACTCGATGGCCTCGATCATCTGCCCGAGGTCGTAGGCGATCGCGGCCAGCCCGCGCAGCCCGTCGAGGTGGTCCGCCTGCTCGGCGACCACGAACCGGAACACCCGGTGGGCCTCCTTGAGGTCGCCGAGTGCCAGGAGGCACCGCCCGGAGAGCGCGGCGGCACGTACGCGGAGCGGCCCCTCGGCGCGCACCTGATTGAGCTGCGCGAGGGCGCGGTCCGGGGCGCCGAACGTCAGGAGCGCTTCGCCCCGCAGGAGGTGCGCGTGATCGGGCGCGCCGGCCGCTTCGAGCCGGTCGGCGTAGGCGCGAACGCCCTCGGTGTCACCGGCGCGGAGCGCGTCTTCGCCGCGGGCGAACCGGTACTCGGTGCGCGTGACGCGGTACCGCCACGCGCCGCCCGCGAGCGCGCCGAGAACGAGGACGAGCAGGGTGACCCGCCGGCGCACCCGCCCGGCGGAAGCAGACCCTCCCGCGCCCGGCGCGGGAGGGGGGGCGGACAGCGGAGGAGGGGAGGTCATACCCGCATCACGGCTTCGACTTCAGATCGATCGCGACCGGCTGGTTCTCGGGCGGAACCTTGACACTCAGCGGGGTGGTGCTGGTCGCCGCATAGATCGGGGGCAGGTCCGACTTCACGCCCCCCACCTCCTTGCCCGGCATCCCGGGGCCGGGCATCCCCGGCATTCCGGGCATTCCGGGCATCGCGGGCTTCCCGCCGGCCCCGGGCATCGGGGTCGGGGCGGTGATGCCCTTGGTCGATTTGTCCTGTTCCTTCTGTTCGGCCTTCATGTGCTTGATGTAATCGGCGCTCTCGGGGGTCATGCCCTCGGCCCCCTTCACCACCTTGGATTTCGTCACGGTGACCTTGTAGGTTCCGGGCGTGGCGCCGGGCTTCTCCCCGCCGCCGAGCGTGAATTCGCCGGCGGCGTTGGTGAAGCCGGAGAACGTTCGGCTCCCGTCCTCGCTGGTGAAGACGACGGTCGCGCCCTCGACCGGTTTGCCGTCCAACTTCACGACCCCGGCGACCGGGACGTATTTGGTCCCGCACCCGGTCAGCGCCAGAACGGCGCACAGGCACGCGACGCGGCTCAGTGTTCGGATCATGGCAGCTCGTCTCCTGGAGAGTGTGTACACAAGAGCGGAGTTACGCAGATGAGCCGCTTGGGGTTTCGCGAGTGTCGGCCCGCGAAGCCCCAAGCGGCTTGATCGAAGTCCTCAGCGGCCGTCGGACGTCCGCCCGCCGGCAATCACGGGAGATTGACCGCCAGACCGTCGTCGCGCGCGCCGAGGAGCTGGTAGGTGCGGTGCTCGATCGACTGGCTCACGAACCGGACGCTCCCGTCGCCGAACAGGAAGTTGGCCCCGCCGGAGTGGTTCGACTTGAACCCAAACGAGATGTTCCAGTTGCTCGGGCACGACTGCTGCGCGGTGCCGGGGCAGCTCGGGCCGTCGGACCGCTGGTTGATCGGCACGATCGTCGAGCAGTGGGCTGCGCCGCTGCTGTTAAAGTGCCACCACGCGCCGCCCGCCAGGTGGTCGTGGTGCTTCGGGAGCGACTCGCCGATCAGGATCGTGTTCGACAGCCCGTCTTTGGCCATCGCCATGTTGATGATCGCGCCCAGGCGGTTGAACATCCCGCGGATCCCGTTGCTGCTCCAGTCGTTGCCGTGGTCCGGGCTGGTCGCGTAGCCCCAGCCCATCGCCGTCGTACAGTATTGTTGGTTCGGGTCAAAGCCGTACGGCCCGATGGAGCACTGCGGGCCCATGCTGCCGACGTAGTTGGTGACCTTCGCGTTCGGGTCGAAGTCGTCGCTGGGGCACCGGATGTACTTCGGGGCTGGCTGGAGGGCCGGGTTGGCGCTGACGGTGGCGTGGACCGAGTTGTACACGTTGGCCCGCGGGTTGATCCCCTTGTACAGGTTGTCCTGTTCCAGGTACGGCAGCGAGTAGACGATCCAGTTGCCCTGGTCGCTGTTCCAGTCGCCGTTGTTGTCGTTGCCCGGCCAGGGCTGGTAGTCCTGCCCGGTGCCGGTGCCCATCGCCCCGCCCGGCGGGAACTTGCTCCGCACGTCGTGGTAGCTGTGCATCGCGATACCGATTTGCTTGAGGTTGTTCTGGCACCTCATGCGCGCGGCGGCCTCGCGCACCTTCTGGACGGCGGGAAGGAGGAGACCGATGAGGATCGCGATGATCGCGATGACCACCAAGAGCTCGATCAGTGTGAAGGCGGCGGGGCGCCGTCTTCGGAGGGAGAAGAGTTGGGTCATGATCTGGACGCCTGTAAAGAGATAAGGGATCGGTCCCTGCGCAACAATCGATACTTCTCCAGAATCACCAGATCGTCAAGTGCAGTCAAGTGAGAGTTGATGAAAATATTCTGTGAGGCCGAAAAGTCAGGATCACGGAACTTTTGGGGCCGCCGGGGCGGCGTGTTCGCGGGCCAGGTCCGGGCGCCCGGTGCGCTCGTAGTAGGCGGCCAGCGCCCGGTGCGTCGGGGCGTGGTCCGGGCGCACCCGCAGGGCCGATTCGAGCCACCGCACGCCGTCGGTGTCGCGCCCGTAGCGCAGGAACAACTCGCCCATCTCGTGTCGCAGATCCGGGTTTTGCGGGGCCTTGCTGATGGCCTTCGCCAGTTCCGCGACCCGCTTCGAGTCCGCGTCGCTCCGCCGCCACCGCTCCTCCGCCGCCTGCGCTTCCGCCGGCGTACCCGCCTGCTTGGTGCAGAGGAAGATCGTGTACAGCAGATCGACTTCCGCCTGCGGCCGGTCGGCGGCGCGGCGGAGGAACGGCAGCGCCTCGGCGGGCCGGCCGCGGTTCATCTCGAGTCGCCCCCGGTAGTGCAGCGCCTGGAAGTAGTGGAGCGCCTGCGGGTCGCGCGAGCCGGCGATGACGCGGTCGAGGATCGCAACGGCTTCGTCCAGGCGGCCCTGGGCCTCGCGGCACGCGCCCAGTTGGACCTGGGCGGCGGGGTCGGCGGGGTCGGTCGTGGTCAGCCACTCCGCGTGCCCGGCCGCCTCGTCCGGGGCCAGCCGGGTTTCGTACAGCATCCGGACGAGCGAGGTCCGGGCGCGGCGGTCGTTCGGGGCCAGTTCGACCAGCCGGCGCAGCGCGGTGACCGCGTCCTCTTTCCGCCGCAGGCGCTCCAGGACGTCGGCCCGGTACGTCCACGCGGGCACCGAGTCGGGGACCAGTTCCACCCACTTGGCGGCCAGCGTGCCGGCGTCGCCGATCCGAAACTCGGCCATGTACGCGGGGACGAGCAGGGCGATCATCTCGGCCGATTGGGGGTGTCCCTCGGTGACGTACCACCGCAGCGCCGGTTCGACATCGGGCAGATACGCGAACTGGGCCTGAATGAGAATCTCTTCCACCTCGATTTCGTCCGGGGCGCGGCCGAGCTGGGCGGCCGTTCGGAGGTGCGTTTTCGCCGCGTTGTGGTCCCCGCACCGCCGGGCCGCGCGGGCCGCCAGAAAGTGTGCCTCGGCGCTATTGGGCCACGATTCCAGGCACCGGTCGAGGAGCGGCCGGGCGCCGGCCGGGTCGCCGCGCTCCAGGGCGTCGCGACCGGCCTTCAGGTTGTTCCACGCGGTCGTGTGGACCCACGCCTGCCAGCCCGCGAGGACCACCACGAGCGCGAGCACGATCCGGGCGCGCCGGCGCCATCGGGAGCGGGTCGGAGGTGGGGTTGGAGTGGACATCGAGAGCGGTCACTCGCGGAGCGCGTCGGCGATTGCGTCGTCCAGGATGCGCTCCCAGTCCTTCGGATCCTGGTGCCGGTCGCGCCCGCGGGAGTCGGTCCACCGGACGCGCCCGTCCGGGCCGACGAGGTAGAGGGTCGGGGCGACCTCGTACGGGGAGGGGCCGGACATGCCCGACCCGGCGCCCAGCGCCGCGATCATCTGCTCCGTCGCGCCGTAGCCGTTGGGCCACGGCAGGGCGTGAGTTTTGACGAAGTTCTCCACGATCTTCTTGTTCGTGTTCGTGATGCCGACGAAGGCGACGCCCTGCGGGGAGTACTTCTCGTAGGCGCGGGTCAGCCCGGGCGCGGACATCGCGCAGTACGGGCACCAGAGCGCCCACACGTCTACCACCATGAGGCGCACGCCCGGCGCCCCGGGCGCCGGCGGGGTGCCGTTGAGCCAGCCCTCGGCCCGGAGCGGCGGAAAGACCGCGCCGACCCGCAGCGGCGGCGACGCGACGCCCGACGCCCGGCCGAGGTCGTCGGATTCCGCCGGCGGCGGGGGCGGGGCGCTGTCCAGCCCGCAACCGAGCGCGCTTGCCAGGACGAGCGCGAGGCCGACGCAACGTGACGTGTTCAAGTTCGTCTCCAAAGTGGGGGCAGCGCCGTTACTTCTTCACCTCGGCCTTCTTCGGCTTGTCGGCGCCCTCGGTCAGTTCCCAGTAGGCGTCCGCTTCCAGCCCCGTGACCTCCTGCACCTTACCTGATGGCCAGTATACCGTCACGCGCGTGAGCTTGGTTTCGGTATTCAGGCCGAAGTGCAACCGCGGGTCGTTGGTCGAGGCGTAGCTCGCCCCGCCCTTGACGAACCGCGTCTGCTTGCCGGCGGCGGTTTCGAGCACCACCCGCGCGCCGACCACGTCCGCCCCCTTCTCGCCCAGGAGCCGCAGCCCGACCCAGTGGCGCCCCTCGGCCGGGGCGACGTTCCGCAGCAGCACCACCGGTTCGTTCAGGTGGCTGACGACGAGGTCGATCTTGCCGTCGTTGTCAAGGTCGCCGAACGCGGCCCCGCGGGCGTTGTGGACGTCGCCGAGGTACGGCCACCCCTTGCTCGGCAGGTGCTTGAACTTCCCGTTCTCGTTGCGGAGCAAGACCGGGCGCTGTCGGCGGTCGATCTTGGTCGGGAACCGGATCGCGTGGCCGCTGACAATGAGGACGTCTTCCCAGCCCTTGTTGTCGTGGTCGAAGAACCCGGTACCCCAACTGACGTAGCTGCCGCCGATGACCCCGACGCCGGCCTGGAGCGTGTCGTAGGTGAACCGCGTCTGCCCCTTCTCGGTCCGGTTGCGGTACAGGGCCGGCAGCTCGTTCTCGTAGTTGGTGACGAAGATCGAGGGCCGGCCGGTGCGGTCGAAGTCGCCGGCGTCGAGGCCCATGCTCCCGTTGGCGATCCCGCGATCGTCGCGGGCCACGCCGGCGAACAGTCCGACCTCCTCGAACACCACTTCGCCCTTCTTGCCGCGGTTCAGGTACAGGAAGTTGTCGTCGGTGTCGTTGGCGGAGTACACGTCCGGGCGCCCGTCGCCGTCCACGTCCACGAAGATGACGCCGATCCCGCGCCCGTCCTTGCGGAGCTTGAGCTTGTCGGAGATGTCGGTGAAGGTGCCGTTGCCGTTGTTCTTGTAGACGGTGTGCGGGAGCGGCTGGAACTTGCGCGGCGGGCACACGTCGCGGGTCTTGCCGTCGTAAGTGCAATCGGTGGGATGGTTCGTGTCGAATCCCCAGTCGCCGTAGTGGCACACGTAGAGGTCCGGGTAGCCGTCGCCGTCGAGGTCGCCCCACGCGGAGGAGGTGGACCACAGGTTGTCGTTCAGCCCGGCCTTTTTGGTCACGTCCACGAACTTCCGCCCGCCCTCGTCGTCGCCTTCATTGCGGAGCAGCACGAGTCGGTTGTACCCGGTGACGAGCAGGTCGAGGTGGCCGTCGCGGTCGAAGTCGAACGCCGCGGCGCCGTGGTTGTACTGGAAGCCGATCTTGTCGAGGCCGACTTTGGCCGACACGTCTTCAAACTTGAAGTTGCCGAGGTTGCGGAACAGCTTGCACGGGTGGCCGAGCACCTTCTTGCCGTCGTAGGTGCCGCCGCCGGGCAGGAACACATCGAGCAGCCCGTCGCCGTCGTAATCGAACAGGGCGATCCCGCCGCCGAGCGATTCGATGATCGCGAAGTGCCCGGCCTCTTCGCCGTTGCGGTAGGTGAAGTTGATCCCGCTGGCGCCGGTTTGGTCGATGAACGGGGCGGCGCCGGCGGGTTCCTCTTCGGGTTGCCCCGCAGGGGCCGGCGCGGTGGACGGGGTGTTGGGCGTACAGGCGACGACCAGCGCGGCGATGCCCGCGACGGTTGCGGATAACAGCGCGAGCCAGCGGACGTGTCGAGATCGCATGGCGGCACCACGATAAGGAGAGATGAGACCTCGCGACATCTCATTATCTACGATCCGCGGTTCCCCGCAGTTCAATTCTTGCGCGCACGCAGTTCTTCCAGCCGGCGCTGGATCTTCGGCACCAGTCCCGGCGCGCTGGTCCTGGCCGCGTCGAGCGCTTTCTGGGCCGTCTCGATCGCTTCCTCAAAGCGGTTTGCGGCGGCGAGGGCATCCACCAGCGTGAGCAACACATCGGCGTTGCGGAAATCGGTCAGCTGCGCCGCCCGGCGCGCGTGTCGGAGTGCCTCTGCGGTCTGGCCCTGCTGCCGCAGCGCGTGACTCAAACCCTGGTAGGCGCCGGCCTGGTTCGGGTCGATCGTGACCGCCTGGCGGAACCGCGTCGCGGCGTCCGGCCAGCGTTCCAGCGCGAGTTGCGTCAAACCCCAGCGGTAGTTGATCTCCGACGCGAACGGCTGCAACTCGTCCGCCTTGCGGAACAGGTCCGCGGCTTCTGTGTGTTTACCGTCGAGGTAGGCCAGCCAGCCGAGCATGTTGTAGCCGTAAGCGTCGTCGGGGTCGTACTTTGCGACGGCAAGTAGGTGTTCGGCCGCTCGCGTGCGGTCGCCGGTCACGGCGAACATCGTACCCAGCTTTCCGTGCGCCTGCGCCCAGTCCGGTTTCAGCTTCAAAAGCCCTTCAAGCTGTTGGATCGCCTCCGGGAATCGGCGGGCGCCGAAGTGGCGTTCCGCGCCGAGGAACCCGTCTTCCAGGCCGCTTTGAAGAGCGATGACCTTGCTTAGCCGCTCGCGGGCGGCCGGAGTGGGGTTCGCGCGGATGGCTTCGCGGATCGCGCCGATTTCCTCGATGAACTTGTACTCGCGGTGGAGTCGGTCGGCCTCGCGGAGCCAGTGGGCTGCGAGTTCGCCCCTCAGTTCGTCGGCCTTCGGCTTCGCATTCGGTTGCGCCGCGTGCCACGCCGCGAGGACTTCCAGTCTGGCCGCGGGGTAGACCGCGATGCGGTGTTCGTGCGGGCGCACCGGGAAGACGTAGCGGTCGTTGGCGGTGTGGAAGTTCACGCCGACGCGCGTGTACCGCGGCATGTGACAGCCGACGCAATCGTTGCCCGCGCCGGCCGGGAGGCGCGGTTGTTCGCGGCAATCGGCCTGTTTGTGACAGTGGCTGCAAGCCGCGGCGACCTGGGCGGGGTCGGACGGCTGGTGCGGGTCGTGGCAGGTGACGCACGTCAGCGAATTGCTCTTTTGGTAACACTTGCTCTGCTTCAAATACCGCGTCTGATCGGCGACGTGGTCGTTTTCGCGCCCGGTGGCGGTGAGGGTGCGGAAGTGCTTATCGAGCGGCTCACCGGGACGGTAACTGAACGCCGGCCCGCGGGCGCGCATGGCGTTACTGTGGCACTGGGCACACACGTCCATGAGGCGATCGCGCTCGCGGCGCCCCGGATGGACGATCGCACGTGGGGCGCCGCGAGCGTGCGCGCGGTGGTGGGCGACGTGATCGCGCCCCGGACCGTGGCAACTCTCGCACGTCACCCCGAAAACGGCGTCGTTTCGTCGGTACTCGTTCTCGGTTCCGCGAACGTGGCCGAGCCACGTGTTGTGGCACTCGACGCAACGAGTTGTGACACTGCGGGTTAGATCGGGACTGGCGTTGTGTCGCTGTTCGCCCCACTCGGCGGTAGGGTGCAGCCACGCGGCCGGGAGTTCGCAGAGCTGGTCGCCTTTCCAGGTGAAGTACACCTCGTCGGCCCCGCCGGCGGAGCCGTAAATCAGGTCGATTTGCAGCGGCGCGTTTGCCCCTTGCGGGTTGGAGACGGTCTGAAGGAAGTCGCGGCCCGCGCGGTCGAACTGGTATTGCGCTCCCGGTATCCGCGGCGATTTCAACGACGTTCGGTTAAACGCATTGGGCATCGGTCCGCGTTCGGGACTCCAGGTCGCCCGGAAGTGCCGCGTCTTCTGGAACTCGGCGGTTCGCGGGCCGTGGCACTCGGCGCACGCCGCCGGGCCGACGTATCCGGGATTGCTGAGAACGAGCGGTTCGTCGATATCGGGTTCGTCGGCGGGGGGAAGTTGGGCAACCGGAGTCGGCGTGGGCGTTTGTCGGAGCCACACCCACCACGTCACCCCGCCTGCGAGCGCGACCAGCACCGCGAGCGCGACCCACCGGCGCGTCTGGTTCGCCGACGGCGGGGGAGGGCTGTCGCTCATGCACCGGTTCCTCGCGGGGGTGAGTTCATCGTACCGCGAGTCGTGCGGTTGATCGACCTCTTGGAGTCGGTTCCTTCTCCGATTTCGGCCCGACCGCGGGGAAACAAGCGATTCGCTCAAAGAGCGCCTAAGAGCGCCTAAGAGCGCCTAAGGACGCCAAAGAGCGCCACCTGGCGTTCTTAGACCAAACCCTGGAAATCCTGGGCTTTCGTCCCAAGTGCGCCCAAGAGCGCCAACTTATGTACCTCCGTCTACTTAACTAGACATTTGCGCACATTTACTCTCGGGATAACTACCCATTTGCGACACTCCCGTCATCAATCCAACCGGACCTATTCCTTGCCCAGAACCAGATCGACCACCCAGCACCCGCGAACGTGCGTCAGTGACGTATCGCGACAGTGGTTGAGGATGTCGTCGTTGTCGCACCCCGCGTCTTGCAGCGAGTCCGCCAGAATCGGCATCGCGCTGAACTCACGCGATTCGTACATCTGCCGCGCGAGGGTGACGGCAGTATCGGTGCGCCAGTCGGAGGAGAAGGCGACGGGGCGGAAGGGATTGCCAAAAATGTCGCGCACGAGAGCGACATAAAACGCTCGTCGCCGTTTCTGTTTCTCCCAAGCCCAGAACCGCAACGATCGCTCGGACGCTTCGAGGTCCACACAGGCAGCGAGAGTTCTCAAGCCGGCGTCAAAAGAATGAGGTTCCGAGAGGTAGTGAATGGGTGGAAATGACTCGTGCGGGTTCCGCCAACCGTTTCGATAAAGTGTTTGCCACACCACATTGGCGGCCTCGATCAACGCCTCGCGGATGACCCATCCATCCGCGTACGCTTCGGCGACATCGATCTTGTGTTGGCTCTCACGATCCGCGACCGGAGAGCGAAGGGACCGGCAACCGGCACACCCAAGAAGGCGAAACTTTCGGTCGCTTCCCTTATCTTCGAGCGCTTCCACCATCTGGACCGGGTTCGCACACGTCAGCCATTCCGATTCCGTCATGGCGTGTCCTTCAGTTCGGTGAGGCGGTCGCGGGCTTCGCCCTCCACAAACTGGCGCACGCGAGCGTCTTCTGCGGTCGCCAGGCCTTCCGGCGGGCCGTCGTAGAGGATTTGCTTCTCGTCCGCACCCAGGCGCGAGCGCGGGTAGAGCATCACCACGCGACTCGCGCACTTCTGCACCGTTCGCATCTCGTGCGTGACGATCACCGATGTCACCGGGCGACGCGATCGCGTTTGCAGGATTAACTCGTTAATCACATCGGTCATGATTGGATCGAGACCGGTCGTCGGTTCGTCGTAGAGCATCACGTCGGGGTCGAGCGCCAGCGCCCGGGCCAGACCGACGCGCTTCCGCATCCCGCCGGACAACTCCGCGGGCATTTTTGATTCCGCCGCGACCGGCATACCTACTTCCTGCAACCGTTCGCGCACTTTCGCTGCGGTGTCGGTTTCGCTGAGTACACCCTTCGCCCGCAGGCCGAACGCGACGTTGTCGAACACCGTCAGGCTGTCGAACAGGGCCGCTTGCTGGAACAGGAACCCGACGCGGAGCCGCAGGCGTGTGAGTTCGGTTTCGGAGAGCGTGTGGAGCGGCTTGCCCTCGAACAGCACCTCGCCGGCGGTGGGCTTCAGCAACCCGACGATGAGCTTCAGCAGCACCGTTTTGCCGCACCCGCTCTCGCCGATCACGCAAAGTGTGTCTTGCGGGAGGATATCGAGGTCGATGCCCGCGAGGACCGTTTGCGCCCCGAAGCGCATACTCACGCCGCGAAGCGAGACGATCGGCGAGGCTTCGGGTGGGCGACTCTCTCCGAGAGTCGGGGTCGTACCCGCGGAGTTGCTGTCCGGTTCTTGGTTCACGCTCCTGCACTCCGTCGCAGTCGCTCTCGGAGAGCGACCCACCCGAAAGAATCACCCACCAAAATACGCCTTGTCCCGCTCCTCGTAGCCGGTGTAGCCGAGCGTGTCGTACAACTCCTGGCGCGTTTGCATGTTCGCGACGCTCGCCGCTTGCGTCCCGGTGGCGTGCAGGTCGCGGAGCGTGTTCTCGGCGGCCTTCATCGCGGCGCGGAACGCGGTCAGCGGGAATAGCACCAGCCGGTAGCCGATTTCGCCCAGCGTTTTCACGTCGAGCAGCGGCGATTTGCCGAACTCCGTCATGTTTGCGAGCAAAATCGCATTCGGAACCGCTTTTGCGAACCGCTCGAACTCCTCCCGCGACTCCATCGCTTCGGGAAAGATCGCGTCCGCGCCGGCCTCCAAATACATCTTCGCTCGGCGAACCGCGTCATCGAAGCCGTAAACGCCCTTCGCGTCGGTGCGGGCGATGATGACGAAGTCGCGGTCGCGCTTGGCGGCCACCGCGGCGCGGATCTTCGCGGCCATCACTTCCGCCGGCACCACCGACTTGCCGGAGAGGTGCCCGCAGCGCTTGGGCATTTCCTGGTCTTCGAGGTGAATCCCCGCGACGCCGGCGGCCTCAAACATCCTGACGGTGCGCTCCACGTTCAGCGCCTCGCCGAACCCGGTGTCCGCGTCGCAGAGCAGCGGAAGTGTGGTGGCCTGTGCGGTGAGCTGGGCCGCTTGCACGAATTCCGTGAGCGTGAGTAGCCCGATGTCGGGGACGCCGTTCCCGGCCGAGAGCGCGCCGCCGGAGAGATAGACCGCGCGAAAGCCGACCTGCTCGGCGAGCTTCGCCACGAAGGGATTGAACGCACCAGGAATCGCAAGCGGCCCACTGGCCCAGGCGTCACGAAACCGGCGTCCGGGAGACGTGTTCGGCATGACTTCGCCCTCCGTGGAACGCAAGTGAAATCGCCTTCATCATAGGTGTCTGGCGCCGCAGGTGGAAGATTTTTCGGAAACCGCGGAATCGTCGGAAGTCGTTTCACAGCAACGCGCCGCGACGACCGCGGGGGACATTCTTCACGCCGTGCGCGAACCCGAACCTTGACGCTGCGGTCTGTCACCTTAGAATTCGATTTGTGCAATCCCACCCCGTGAGGTGTGCATGATTACCCCGTTGTCGGCCACAGCTCGGATTCCGCTGATGTGCGGATAGCTCTCCCGACAACTCGGTTGTTGTGGTGGGCCAAACCAGAACGGTTTGGCCTTCGCATTTGATGGACACGAAAACGGGGTCGGTGTCGCGCGTATAGCTCAGTTGGCTAGAGCGCAGCTCTGATAAAGCTGAGGTCCTTGGTTCGAATCCAAGTACGCGCACACGGTCGGCGGAAAACGGTTCGGGGGAGTAGCTCAACTGGTAGAGCGCCTGCTTTGCAAGCAGGAGGTCAGGGGTTCGAGTCCCCTCTTCTCCACACCACGGCGCCCGCGACCCAACTGGGATCACCGAAACACGAGCAGGGGTGTCCCGGAAAGTACCCGCGAAGTCTCGAAACCGCTGAAAACGCAGCGAAGAACGAGACGAAAAAGAAAAATCGCGGGACGGGTTGACAGGGACACGCGACGCCACTAACATTCTCTCCGCACAGGTGACGCAAAGCGAGTTCCACAAAGGACTTGCGGCGAAATCTGGCAGGGATACCGGTGCAGAGTTCGCGAGAGCTTTGCCCCGGCGGAGCGACCTGAAATGGTTGCTCTGAATCGGGCCGAGCGGGCAACCGCGACGCTCGTAACGACGATCTTTGACAACTTGGGTAAGCAAGTAGTTGCATCAAGATTCGATGCCGTTTGTCTCGGTTTGGGAACTGCGAAAGCAGCAACCGGCGGGGACGAGGGGCGGCGAATCAGCGACAAAGACACGAGCCTTAGAAAACGAGAAAGGCAACATCGTCTTACTGCCCCGTACCAAACGGGGTAGTGAAACAATCTAGCTGGAAATAAGGTTCGACTTCTCTGTCTGAGTGGAAACACGAGGGCGAGGGAGTGGAACAATGCGGCCAAGCTAGTAAGGGCGTGTGGGGGATGTCTTGGCACCAGAAGGCGAAAGGGCGTGGAAGACTGCGAAAAGTCCGGGGGAGTTGTCAAACGAGCTTTGATCCCGGAATACCCGAGCGAACCCGGGGAACTGAAACATCTCAGTACCCGGAGGAAGAGAAAGAAAAATCGATTCCGTCAGTAGCGGCGAGCGAACGCGGAACAGCCTAAACCACGGGGGTAACCTCGTGGGGTTGTAGGACCACATTTAGGATTCTGAGCTC
>CAZBXY010000004.1:0-40639 GCA_964495365.1 uncultured Frigoriglobus sp.
CACCCGGCGGATGAACTCCTCGGTGTCGTCGCTCACCGCCTTGCCGGCGAACTCCAGAATGATGTCGTGAACCTTCAGCCCGGCCTTCTCCGCGGCCGATCCCGGCTGCACCAGCGACACCGCGATGCCGGTGTTCGGCTCCAGGCCGAGTTGCTCGACCGCGACCGGCGGGACGCGCTCCAGCCGGATACCGAGTCGGGCGCGGTCCGGGAACGGCGCGGGCATCCCGGGTATCCCGCCCAGCCCGTTCGGCCCGCCGGCGAGTCCGCGCGCGGCCTTGAGCATCAGTTCGGCGGCTTCCGCCTGGAGCTTCTGCGCCTCTTTGCGCGCTTCGGGGTCGTTGGGATCCTTCAGGATCAGTTCCATCGCCTTGCGGCGCAGTTCCATCGCCTTGTTAAACGTCTCGACATCGATTCCCCCGCCACCGATCCCGCCGATACCGGGGCCGGGGTTGGGGAAAGCCGGGAACGGGAAGTCCGGGGGCGGCAGCGGGCGCGGCGGGAGCCGCCCGGGCGGGATCGGGTCCGGCGGCTCGGGTCGCGGTTCCGGTTTCGGCCGCGTCAAGGCGCGACCCGCGACGCTCATCTCGATCGCGACGAGTTCTTTCGTGATCGCCTCGACGTTCTCGCCCTTCTTGGCCGCGGCGTCCACCGCGTCGCGCAGCGCCTGGAGTTCGGGCGGGACGCGCCCGGCCTTGGGCTGGGGGTTGGTCTTGGCGAAGGTGTCGAGCGCCTTGAGGATCTCGTCCACGTTCTCGCCTTTTTTGGCCGCGGCGGCGACCGCGTCGCGCAGCGCGGTCAGATCGACGCCCTTGACCTCGTCGCGGGCGAAGGCCGCCGGCGGCCCGCTCTCGGTGAAGAACCCGCCCCCGGCCCACGCCGCGAGCACCGCGAACGCGGCACAACACATCCCGGAACGCACCATGGCTGAACTCCTCAACGGACGCGATGACGCACCCTGTAGTTCACCACATCCGCCTCACGGTAGCAAGGGGCGCACCGGAAAAGGCACTGGGCCGAGGATAGAAGGCAGAAGACAGCGAATTAGGATTAAGAGCAGGAGCAAGAGTAAGAAGAGGAGTACGAGTAGGAGTAAGACAACCGCACCGTCCTACTCTTACTCTTAATCTGGCTCTTACTCGTAGTCTTACTCTTACTCCTGCTCTTAATCCTAATCTCTGCCTGTCTCCCGTCCCCTGCCTCCTGTCTCCTGCCCTCTGGCGGTTTGGGCTATACAGCCGATAATGTCTCTTCTTCTTGTCCCGCGCCGTTGCATTCATGGTCGTCACCTGCCCCCGCTGTCGCCGCTCGCTGTCCTCCGTGTCCGCGGAGGGCGCGCCGCTGTTTTGCATGTACTGCGGGCAGAAGCTCAAGGAAGGCTCGTCGGCCCACGACACCCGCACCGGCACGTTCACCCCGAGTACCGACCCCGAACGGTCCGGCGCGCCCGACGACCCGAACGCCGACCCCGATGGCAGTTCCGGCGCGGTTCCCGCGCCCGAGCCGGTCCCGAAGGAGATCGGCGGCTACCGGCTCGTCCAACTGATCGGCGCCGGTGGGATGGGCAGCGTGTACGAGGCGGAGGGGGCGGGGTCCGGGCCGCGCGTCGCGATCAAGCTGCTGTCGTCGCGGCTCGCGGCCAACCCGTCGTCGGTCGAGCGGTTCCGCCAGGAGGGGCGGCTCGCCAGCCAGCTCGCGCACCCGCGGTGCGTGTTCGTCCTGTCGGCCGACACCGAAGAGGGCCGGCCGTACATCGTGATGGAGTTGATGCCGGGTCGCACCCTCAAGGATCTCGTGGACGAGCGCGGGCCGCTTCCCCCGCACGAGGCGGTCGCCCGCATCCTCGACGTGATCGACGGGCTGGCCGAGGCCCACCGCGTCGGGATGATCCACCGCGACGTGAAGCCGTCCAACTGCTTCCTCACGGCCGACGACCGCGTGAAGGTCGGCGACTTCGGACTGTCGAAGTCGCTCATCGGCGGGCGCGCCACCAGCCTCACTCAAACCGGGGCGTTCCTCGGCACGGTGCTGTTCGCGGCCCCCGAACAGATCCGCGGCGAGCCGGTCGATTACGGTTCGGACGTGTACTCGGTCGCGGCGACGCTGTACTTCCTGTTGTGCGGCGAGGCGCCGTTCCAGCACGAGAGCGCGGCGGCGGTGTTGGCCCGGGTCGTGTCCGAACCGCCCCCGCGGGTGCGCGCGAAGCGAAAGGACGTGCCCGCCCGACTCGACCGGATCGTTGCGAAGGGGCTGGAGCGCGACCGCGCCCGCCGGTGGCAGTCGCTCGACGACCTGCGCGAGGCGCTCTGCGAGTTGCTCCCGGAGCGCCAGCGCCCGGCGCGCCCGCGGGCGCTGGTCGCGGCGTACTGTATCGACCGCTTCGCCGCCGGGCTGCTGGCGGCTCCGTTTGAAGTGCTGCGCATCTGGGCCGTCGGCGAGAAGAACTTTCACATCAACTTGTTCGAAATCCGCTGGGCGGCGCTGGCGGTGTTGGTCACGTACTTCACCCTTCTCGAAGGACGGTTCGGGACGACCCCGGGCAAGTGGCTCTTGGGGCTGCGGGTGTCGCGGAGCGGCGGAACGGGGCCGCCGGGGATCCGCGCCGCGTTCGTCCGGTTCGCCGTGTTCCACGCGCTGCTCGGCGGGATGTTCTTCGTGCCGGAAGAACTGATCCGGCTCCTCGGGCCCGGGGTCGGCGGGGGGCTCGCCCTGGTCGTGTTCTTCGGCTGCGCCGCGGCGCTGCTCGTGCAAGTGCGCAAGAAGCGCGGCTACCGCGGGCTGCACGACTTCGCCAGCGGGTGCCAGGTCACACAGAAACCGTTCCCGGTGCGGAAGTTGCGGCTGAACATCGCCAGCCCGACGCCGCTCGACACCGCGCTACCGACCGCGGACCCGCTGCCGGACGTGGGCGGGTTCGTCGTTCTCGGCCGGCTCTCCGCGGACACGACCGGCGAGCAGGTGTGGCTCGCCGAGGACCGCGCGCTGGGCCGCAAGGTGCTCCTGTGGCTGCGCCCGTGGGGGAGCGCAGCGCTCAACGCCGACCCGGCGCGCCCGGCGCGGCTGCGGCGGCTCAGTTCCGGGTCGGTCGGGTGGGCCGGGGCCGCTTATGACTGGACCGCCTACGCGGCGCCGCTGGGCGGGCCGCTCGCGGAAACCGTACGCCCGGGTCGACCGCTGCCATGGGCCGACGCCCGATACTTGCTCGAACAGTTGACCGAAGAGTTCCGCGCCGCGGAGGCCGACGGGTCGGTGCCGCTGCGGCTGGCGCTCGATCACATCTGGGTCGAGCCGAACGGCCGCGTGCAGGTACTCGACTTCCCGCTGTGTCAGGCCCGCTACCGGCCGCACGCGCCGCTCCTGGTTCTGCGCGAGGCGGCGGCGCTCGTACTGGAGGGGCGCCCGCGCGCCGGGGGCGGGCCGATCGCCGCGCCGATCCCGGCGCACGCGGTCGCGGTACTCAACCATCTGTTTGAATCCGAACTCCCGCTGTCCGAGTTCCAGAAGGAGCTGGCCGAGACGCACGCGCACCGGTCGGAGGTGACGCCGGCGGTGCGGGCCGGGCACCTGAGCGTTCAGGCGCTCGCGCTCGTGTTCCCGCTGGTGACGTTGTTCGCGCTGGCGTATTTCGTGTCCGCGTGGGCGGCACAAGACGCCGAGTTGCACGCCCAACGAGCGAAATGGACCGCCGAGGCCCTGAGTAACCCGGCCGACCGGGCGAAGCTGACCGAGAACTCGACCCGCGATCTCGACGCCGCGTTCAACAACCCGCGAATGGCGCTGCGGGTACACGACCTGGCCGCCCGAACGCGGGCGGAAGCCGACCTGCGCCGGGCCGAACTGCTCGGCCCCCAGCGGTGGTGGATCGAGAAGCAGAAGCGGGATTTTACGCGAGAGGTCGGTCCCAACACCGCGCGCGAGATCATCCTGTGGGCCGGGGCGCCGGACGGGTCGGTCGAGGGCCGGTCGGACTCGCCGTGGGCGCTCGAAGAGGTGGTGATCGCCTTCGCCACGTTCCTGGTCGTCGCGCTCGGCCTGGTGCTCTCGGCGGCGGCGTTCCGCGGCGGGTTGTCGATGCTGCTGGCCGGAATCGCGGTGGTGCGGGCCGACGGGCGCAAGGCGTCCCGGCTCCAGTGCACGGCCCGGGCGGCGCTGGTGTGGTTCCCGGTTCTCGGGCTGCTGTTCGCTTCGGCGATGCTCCAGATCCACGCGCCGCAGCAGGCGGTCTGGGCCGTGGTGCTGTGGATCGTGGCGGCGGCGCTGTTGCCGCTGTACGTGTTCATTGCGCTGCGCTACCCGGCGCGGGCGCTGCACGACCGGCTCACCGGAACGTACCTCGTGCCGGTTTAGGACGCGCGAGTTGAGAATCGGATCTGCTCCGTGAGATGCCGCACCGCGGCCGGCGTTGATACGTCACACCCGTTCGCGTGAAGTGGAGCCTCACAATGTGGAAACTGCTTGTCGTGACCCTCGTTGGTTCGATTCCCGTTTGGGCCGACGACCGCAAGCCCGCTCTGGACGAAATACAGCCCCCCAAAGAGAAGCCGGCGGTGTCACTCAAGCCGGGCGACCCGGCCCCGCCGCTGAAGGTGAGTCGGTGGCTCCAGGGCGACGCGGTGAAGGCGTTCGAGAAGGACAAAGTCTATGTGGTCGAGTTCTGGGCCACCTGGTGCGGGCCGTGCATCGCCGTCATGCCGCACCTGTCCGAACTCCAAACGCAGTACAAGAACAAGGGCGTGGCGGTAATCGGGTTCACCGCGGCGGACCCCAAAAACACCGAGGACCAAGTAGCCGCGTTCGTCAAAGAGCGCGGGCCGAAGCTCAAATACACGTTCGCCTTCGCCGACGACGCGGTGACGATGGATACCTGGATGAAGGCCGCCGGCCGCGAAGGCATCCCCTGTTCCTTCGTGGTGGACAAGGCCGGGAAGATCGCTTACACCGGCCATCCGATGTACCTGGACCTCGTGCTGCCCAAGGTCGTTGCCGGCACCGCAACCGCACGAGAGGTCGGAGAGGAACTCGCCAAAGTCCAGACCGAGTTCGGCACCGTCTCCGAGACCCTCGCCCGCGACCCGAAGGCCGGGCTTGTGGCCCTGCACGAGTTTGAAACCAGGTACCCGCCGCTGTCCGACTTCCTCCCGAGCGTCCGCGCCCGGCTCAGTTACCTCCCGAAGTACGGGAAGCCCGGCGAGGCGAAGGAATACGCCGAGAAGCTCGTGGCGAAAGCGACCGAGCGCGGCGACCGGGGTGCCCTGCGGATGGTCGCGTCCATCCTGCGCCTGGGAGACGGGAAGGACAGCCCGGAGTTGCTGGCGGTGGCCGTCCGGGCGGCCGAGGCCGAGGCCCGGCTCGCCGGTGACAAGGACGCGGAGGCGCTCCTCAACCTCGCGACCGTTCACCTCGCCGCGGGCGACAGGGCGAAGACGCGGGAATACGCCCGGAAGGCGGTCGAGGCCGCCGCCGACGGCCCACGGGAACTGAGGCTGTCCGTCGAACGGGACGCGAAAGCGCTGGAGGCGCAAGCCCAGCCCGACAAGAAGTGACCGACCACCCAGGAAATCGGAACGGCCCCTCTCACGAGGGGCCGTTGTCGCTCTCGTCACTTCTTCTCGACCGGTTCCGCCGGCGGCTTGTCCTCGAGTTCGTCCACGACCGCGGCGCGGCCGAGGATCCGCAGGTTCAGCCCCAGCCGCACGGTCAGCTCATTCCCGCCGGTCACCCGGAGCGAGGCCACCGACACCGGCTTGTCCTCCTTACCCACCCGGCGCTCGACGTCGGCGCCGGCCGTCGGGTCGAACTTCTCCGCGAACTTCGCCATCCGCGCCGGGTTCAGCACCACGTCCAGCACCGGCGAATCGGACGGCTTCACCGCCAGCGCGCCCTTCATCGTTGCCACCGCGTCGGGGCCGAGCACGATGAAGATGCCCTTCGGGGCGAACGCGAACGCCAGCGTACACTTGTCGGCGCCGAACACCTTCGACGGGTCGAGGAACCCCTGCCCGGGGAACTTGTACGTGTGAATGTTCACCTTCTCGAACTTGTCTGCGTCCCACTTGATCCGGTCCTGCTCGTCGGCGGGCGCCTCCTTCTCCACCATCTTACGGAACTCCTTTTCCAGGGCCGCCGGGTCGTCGAACGCGAACGCCCCGACGAAACTGAAGTGGCCGTCCTTGTCCGGCCCGCGGACGCCCGCGACGATGTCCACCTCGCCCGATTTCACGGTGCGGATCAGCCCCTTGAACAGCTCGTCCACTGTGTCCTTGCCGTTCACCCCGGCGCCGTTGCCGAGCTGCTTCTGGCCGGCTTCCAGCGCCTTGACGCCGGCCTCGCGGAGTTCGTCGTTGAAGAACGGCAACCGGGTCTTGAACCCGACGGCGGTGTCGGCGGTGAGCAGGTCGCCGAACCGGTTGCCGGTCGGCTTGCGGGCCGCGATCTGCTTGGCCAGTTCGGTGCCCGGCTTGGGCACGAGTGTCGCTTCCACCACCACGTCGCTCGACGGCATGTCGATACTCAGCCGCAGCGTCGCGGTGTCGGCGCCGCCCAGCAGCAGGAAGTAGCGGATCGCGAGCTTGTCGATCGCCTGCTCGATCGGGTCGAGAATCAGCCGCTCTTGCTGCCCGACGCCCGGGCCTTCAAAGATCGTCTTCTTGACCTCCTTCAGGAGCGTCGGGAGCGCGAGCTTCACCTCCGGCGTGATCCGGTCGAAGTGGAGCCGGGCCATGACCACCGCCCGCTCGGCCGGGTCGTAGAGCTTCAGCGCCGGCACGATTGCTTTCAGGTCGAGCGCCGGCTCGGGGTTGAACCCGTAGGCGAGGTACGCGTACCCCTCGACGAACCGCAGCCGCGCCTTGTACCGCGGGTCGAGCGGAGGCAGCTGATACAGCCCCTTCCCCAGGTCCTTGTGCTTGTCGGAGTTCGTGCGGTCGCAGAGCGCCAGGAACTCCTTTTCCCCGGTAACCGGCAGCGCGATGACCGCGGTGATGTCTTCCGGCTTCGGGGCGAGGATGACGTACCCGACGACCGGCCGGGTGATGTCCAGCCCGTCGAACCCCTTCTCGCCGAACGTGTCCTTGATCTTCTTGTTGACCGCCTTGACGGCCTTTTCCCCGCCGACGAGGTCGGCCGCGCCCCGCAACTCGTCCAGCACGCGGTCGAGCGGGTGCGTCTGGAACGTGATCGGGGGATCGGCCGCGCGCAGGTTCGAAGGCGCAAGCAGCGCTGTGGCGGCCAGGACCAGTGCGTAACGCATGGTGTACTCCAGCGGGTGACGTGACCGACCCCTCTCAGGATACAGAGACCGGACAGGGTTGCATACCGCGGGAGTGAGGCGTAAGTTTCAGGCGTCTAACGAGTCGCGACCGCAAGGGAGCGGAAACGTGGCACCGCTCCCTTGCGGTCGCGGCTCGTTCGCACGAGGGCGAACGATGCATGACCGCGCTTGCGCGTACTTCCGCGACCTCCAAAACCGCATTTGCGATGGCGTTGCAACCGCCGACGGCGGGGCCGCGTTCCGCGAGGACACCTGGACGCGCGCCGGCGGGGGCGGGGGCCGGTCGCGGGTGATCGAAAACGGTTCCGTGTTCGAGAAGGGCGGCGTGAACTTCTCCGAGGTGTACGGCGAACTGTCGCCGGAGTTCGCGAAACAACTGCCCGGCGACGGACTCACCTTCACCGCGGCCGGGGTGTCGCTCGTGTTGCACCCGCGCAGCCCACTCATCCCGACCGTTCACGCGAACTTCCGCTACCTCACGCACGGGGCGAAAACGTGGTTCGGCGGCGGCGGCGACCTCACGCCGTACTACCCGTTCCAGGAAGACGTGATCCACTTCCACCGCACCTGGAAGGCCGCGTGCGACGCGCACCCGGCGGTCGCGAGTCATGCCAAAATGAAGCAGGACTGCGATAACTACTTTCACCTGAAGCACCGCAACGAGGCTCGCGGCGTCGGCGGCATCTTCTTCGACTACATGGACGCCACCGAAGTGGCGTTCACGTTCGTCCGCGCCGCCGGCGACGCCTTCCTGCCCGCGTACTTGCCGATCGTGGAGCGCCGAAAGGCGCTTTCGTACACTCCCGATCAACGCTTCTTCCAGGAGTACCGCCGCGGGCGCTACGTGGAATTCAACCTGGTATACGATCGCGGCACGGTGTTCGGGCTGAAGACCGACGGCCGCGTCGAAAGCATCCTGATGAGCCTCCCGCCGGTGGTGCGGTACATTTACGACTACCGCCCCGCGCCCGGCACGCCGGAGGCGGAGCTGACGGAGTACTGGCTCAAACCACAGGACTGGGCGGGGATGAAGGAGTAAAGCGGTCATTCCGAGTGGAAGATCGGATGAACTGCGACCAAAATCGCCTCTTCATCAAGTGCGTCGAACGCCACCTGTCGCAGTCGGTCCGTGTACTGCGCGACCAAATCGAAGTTGTCTTCGAGCAAGAACGGGGGTATCGGAATAGAGGAGGTTCACGCGATCCCGGATAATGTGCCCGGCCCGCGCGAGGTAGTGCCCTTCCAGTCCGCGAAGTGTCGTGCAACCGCCGAACGTGTATGTGAACTCCTGCTCAAGTTCGATCAGAAGTGCCTCACACTCCGGGCGGGAGACATCAGGCAGGTACACTTCGATTCTTACCTTTTCGGACAGCGGCAACGATCTGCTCCTTTCGATCGTCGAACGCCTTCATGCGCTTGAGCGATTCTTCGGCCGTCAATTTGACGCGCTCGGGGCGCTTGGCCGAAGTGCTCTTGGTCGCCTTCTTTCCCTTCGCCATGACGGACCTCCGCGGACACTCATTTCATCGGCATTGTACCACATTGGTGAAGTACAGTGCGGGTTCGACTACTGGCTCAAGCCGAAGGACTGGGCCGGGATAGAGTGAGGGCGCATTATCCGCTGGGACGCACGACCCGCAACTCGTTCGGCAGTAACCGTGGGCCTTCGTAGGTGGCGATACGGTTTTTCCCGTGGTCTTTTGCGAACTTCTTGGCTTGGTTGGCTCGGTCGCGCAGTTCGCGGTCGGTGAGAGGACAATCCGGCTCGGCAAGGCAAATCCCAATCGAGATGGTTGGTGTTCCTTCGATCTCTGGATACTTCGAAGCGGCAATCTTGCGTCGCAGTTCGTCGAAGAACGCGACGGTCAGTTCCTTCGACAAACTCGGAAGCAGAACCAAGTACTCGTCACCGCCCTGCCGGTACGCAAAGCCGTGATGATAGACGTGAGCTTCCAAAGTCTGCATGAATCGCGGCAGCAAGTTACGATCGACCTTCGTTTCGCCGTGGTCGGTGTTGAACCGCTTGAAATCGTCGATGTCCAGAAAACCGACCGCAACGGGCGTGTCCCGGATCTCGCCCTTGGCGCGGAAGAAGGCGAGGTCCGGGAGAAACAGCGCCGGGGCTTGAAGGATGTGGAACTTCTCGTCGTACTGGCGCGCGGCCAGTTCGACCCGACTGAACGCGGACTGCTCAATGTACTGGATGGGCAGGAAGTCTTTGGCGCGCGGCAATCTCAACGGGTCGATCTTCTGGAACCAATCGGTTTCGACGAGCGCGTCCAGGGAATTGATCTCTTCGTCCAACGTCGCGATCATGCCAGCGTGGAAGGTCTTCTCCCGGTGGGCTTCGGTATGAGCCGCCCGGTGTCGGCGGTAGCGCAGGATCATCTGCTTGAAGAGAGACGAGATTCCACTGACCGCGGCCGGCTGATTCGGGAAGAGGCTCATCAGTTCGACTGTGTCGGCCGCCTTTCCGACGAGTTGGTCGAGTTGGTTCCAACCCTCCAGGACCGACTGAATCTCACGCGGGAGGGCGTAATTTGGGAACTGCCCTTCGATCAACGTCACAACGTTTTGTCGGAAGTCGCCCTGAAACCAGTTCAGGCAGTTTCGCAGTAACCCTTTCTTGGCAGTCAGCGCCTGCGGAGTCATACCGCTCCTCGATTCGGCCGCGTGGAAGATCGGATCGTCACGATGCGACGCCCAACTCCTTGAGAACGAGGTCGTTGAGGACTTTCGTCCACACCGAGATCGGCGCCGAGCCGACCTTGCCAATAATGGCTTTTGCCTCGTTCCAACGCTTCTGGTCGCGCGACAAATCGAGAAACTCGTGTCCTTTCCACGTCAGTGCCGTCGGCGCGGCCTGGGGGGCATTACTCGCGCCGGTAGTAGCATCGACGGCCTCAATTAACCCGTCCTCCTTCATGATGTGAGCGTGATACCCGACTTGGTCGGGCGCAAAGCCCTGGATGCCGAAGGGGTGCGCTGCCCATCCCGATGGGCTGTCCTCGATCCGCATCAGAATAACGCGGACAAGATCCATGTTCCGCTGCATCGATTCCTCCACAGAAGAGATGACAAATTGCTTCAAAACCATTGTACCACAGCCCGTCCATTGCGTGACGTCGTTGATCGAGAGACGCTCGCGCCTGGACAATCCAATCATCGGTGATCGTGGCCCAGTCGCTCACGCCCGCCGACGGCGACTCCCCACCGGGCGCGATGCCGGCGCGTCCGGGGCCGTGAACAGTTCGTCGGGGAGCGGTTCGTCGTACACGACCTCGGCCACTTCGTTCGTCTCGAAGACGGCCGCGCCCACGCGGGCGGTGATCGATAGCACCGCGGCTCGCTCTGGGTCGAGGTGCAGGTCGTACTCGTCGGCCCCGTAGGGGAACCAGTGCGGCCACAACTGGAAGCCGTAAGAGAGCCGCGCCCGAGCGACGATGCACTCGCACCCGGCGGTGCGAGCCGAGCCGACTTCACTCAGTTCCAGGCCCGCGAAGATCGTGCGGATGAACCGGCGGCTGAAGTGCCGGTCGGCGTGTGCGAGCGTCCCGGACTCGCGGTGCGCGTTCCGCTGGCGCAACTGGCCGACTCGCGAGTGCCACCAGCACCCGCCGTTGACGACCGACACGTACGGGAACCAGCGGTCGCCGGCGGTCGGGCGCACCTCCTCGCGCCCGCGATCGACGCCCGCGAGCCACACCGCGAGTTCCGCCGCCGATTCGCGCGCCCGGCTCCGGCGTTTCGCTCGCCCTCGCCGGGCTCTCATCGCCCAGTCGCACTTTGTGGTTGTCCGACGCAAGGCTCGCATAGAGCCGGTCTTGCCAGTAGCGGAGCGTGGCCCGGGCCGTCGTGAACCGCTCGTCCGGGGCGTAGAGACGTTCAAGAAAGTCGCCCAATCGGCTCATGGGTCACTCCTGCGATACTGATTCTCGCGGTCGGTGGGTTGTAGATCAACGCCCGCGGCGCGGAGGAACGCGACCACCGCCGCGAACAGCTCCGCAGTCTCTTTCTTCGCCCGCGCCGGACCGATGATGTACACCTCCGGTGTTCGCAAACCCGTTTGCGGGTCGCGCATCGGCCGGGCGGTCGGGTCGATGTACCACAGCACGACGGACCAGTCGTCCATGTCCTTGCCGGCGAACGCGGTCGCCTGACCGGCGTTCATATCGACCCCCACGATCTGCTCGCGCGTGGTGCGGAGGTAATAGAACCGCCAGCGGAAGAGATCGTAGCCGAAGGCGATGGTCGTCTGGTCGCCGGCGCGGGCCGCTTCGGCGAACTGGCGGGACGAGAACGCCCCCAGGCACGCGACCACCGACGCCCACACCCCGACCTGCCAGACCACCAACACGATGCAAAAGGCGACGATCGCCAGCCACAGGACCGAGGGGATGATGCCCCACAGGGGCGTGCGCGAGTAGGCGACGAGGTTGGACACCGCCAGCGCGACGAAGGTGCCGACGAACAGCACGGCGAAGATCACCCCGCACGCGGTACCGTCCGGCGGGATCGGGATCCGCGCGACGGGCGGTGGCTCGGATTCGGTGTCCATCGGAAGCGTCACTTTCGCTTCAGTTCCGCGACCTGCACCGCGCCGACGGCGTAGTCCTGCACCTTCCCGGCGCCGGTCTTCTCGGCCTCCGGCTTCGCGGAGGTGATCTCGAACCGCAGCCCCTTGTCGCGCAGTTCGTAGCGGGCCGTGAGCAGGTTCCCGGCCACCTCGAACTGACAGTAGATTACCCCGTTGACCAGCCGGGCGCCGAGGACGATCCCGTTCTTCTCATCGATCTTGAACCGGCCCGGTTTGTCGCCGTCGGGCACGAGTTTGTAATCGCGCACGATCGCCTTTTCGCCCTCGCCGTAAGTGATGACCCACGTCACTTCGCGGGTGCCCTTGATCGGCTCGATCGCGAGCGACATCGGTACTTCGGTCGCCTTGCCCGCGGCGCTGGTGTTGACGAGCGGGCCGCGCCAGGTGCCGTGCCACTCGACCGGCAGCGCGGGCGTCTCGCCGGCGAACGCCACCAGCGTCGCGATCAGCAAACAGGTCGTCAGGGGAGGTACTCGCGGATGAAGAGGTGCCGTCCACATTACCCGCCCGCGGGGGCGCGCCAACGCCCGCCGGCCGGACCCGCGGCCCCGGCCGGCGCTAAAACTCGTAGCACACGTGGTAGTTGGTGACGGCGTAGAACGCGATCCACGCGAACTGAACCACAAACCGCACCGCGGCCGGCCACCGCGCGAGGGCCGCGCCGACGGCCAGCCCGGTGAGGAGCAGCAGGCCCGCGTAGCACTCCGGCTGCTGTGGCGCCATCTGCAAGAGCGCCCAGCGCTGGGCGACCAGGAACGCGTACCCGGCGAAGACGAACGCCGGGAGCGTGATTTCCAGGTACAGCGGGACGGCGGTCCGCAACCGCCGGTGCTGGCGGAGTACCCGGCCCGCGACACACAGGAGCGCGGTACACGTCGGAACGCCCAGGGCGAACGCCAGGAGCATCCCGAACACCACCCCGACCGGAACGCGCACGGCCATGTCGTAGTACACTTTATCCGCCAGAACCTGCCGCCGCTCCTCCGCCGTCGCCCCGGCGAGGTCCGGGAACCGCTCGACGAGTTCGGCGTCCGACCCGCCCAGTACGCGCAGGTCGTCCGCGGCCGGGTGAACCGCCTTCGCGTATACCGTGGTCCAGCCCAGCCCGACGACGAAGAACGCGAACGACGCGACCAGCCCGGTCACCAGCCCCGCGGCCAGATCGGCCGACCGGTTGCGCGGCCGGACCAGCGCGGCGGTAATCAGCACGAGGACGGGGAGGAGAAAGTACATGACCGCTTCGGCGACCTCGACGAACCCACGGTTCATCGCGCGGAACGCCAGGGCCGGCCGCGCCTCGGCCGGGAGCCGGTCGTACACTTCCGACGCCTTGTATAGCTTCGTGCCGACCAGTTCCAGAACCGTGAAGCCGCCGACCGCGGCCCCGATCGCGGCCCCGCCGGGAACCGCCCACCCGGCCGACCCGAAGTTCTGCCCGGCCCACGCCCGGATCACCGTGCCCAGCGACGCCGGGCGGGCCGCGATCGGTTCGCCGGCCCGGAACCGGCGCAGGTCCTCGGCCAGTTCCCCAGCCGTGGCGTACCGCTGCGCGGGGAGCTTCGCCAGGCACTTCTGGCAGATCAGCTCCAGGTCGCGCGGGGTGCCGGGCCGGCGGCCGTGGACCGCCGGCGTCTCGGCCCGCAGGATCTCGATCAGCACCTCGGCGGCGCTGTCGCCCTCAAACGGCCGTGCCCCGGTGAGGCACTCGTAGAGGACGACGCCCAGAGCCCACACGTCGGTGGTCGGGCCGACGAACTTGGTCTGACCGCCGGCCTGCTCCGGCGACATGTACCCGGGGGTTCCGAGCAGATCCCCCGTACCCGTCAGTTCGGCCCCTACCGCCCGCTTCGCCAGCCCGAAGTCGGCGACCTTCGGCCGAAAATCCGAAACACGTGCGGGGCCCTCCGTTTCGGATTTCGAGTTTGGGATTTCGGATTTCCCGGCGAGCAGGATGTTGCCCGGTTTGAGGTCCCGGTGAACGATGCCGAGGTCGTGGGCGGCCTGCACCCCGCGGGCGATCTCCTCGACCAGCGCCGCGGCGTCGAGCGGGGCCAGCGGTCCGGCGGCGGCGAGGGCCTTTTTGAGGGTGCCGCCGGGAACGTACTCCAGGGCCATGAACGGGTTGCCCTCGACCTCCCCGTAGTCGAACACGCGCACCACGTTCGGGTGGTCGATGGCCGCGACCGCCTCGGCCTCGGCCAGAAACCGGATGACCGCTCGCGAGTCCGCCGTCCCGCGCACCATCTTGAGGGCGACCGTTCGGTTCAGCGCGACTTGCCGGGCCATGTAGACGACGCCCATCCCGCCGCGCCCCAGTTCGTCCAGGATCTCGTACCCCGGGATGGCGAGCGGGGGTCGGCCCGGGGCCGCGCCGTTCCAGGTTCCGGACAGGTTCTCGACTTGGTGTTTGGGTTGGGCGATCGTCGCGTCGGTCGAGTCCAGCGCCGGGGTCGCGGGCGCGACCGTCGGGTGTTCGGTTTCGCGCATGACGCACCTCGCGGGTGATCGTCAAGAGGCGGGGTTGCCACGTAAATTGTTTGACGATCATAATCCGCACCGCCGGTCGGGTCAACCACCACCGCGCGTTCAGGCCGATTGTTCGCGCATGTGCAGCAGCGGGAACGGGCGCCCGCCGCTGTCGGTCTCGGACCGGCCCACGACCTCGAACCCGCACGCCTCGTAGAACCGTACCGCGTCGGGGTTCTGCTCGTTCACATCGACCGTCAGCGCGCCCTTGAGCCGGCGGGCGTGTTCGACCATCATCCGCCCGCCGCCGCGCCCGCGCCACTCCGGGTCCAGGAACAGCGCCTCCAGCGCCGACCCCGAAAGCCCCATGAAACCCGCCGGCGTGTCGTCATCGGCGCACAGCACCCACAACTCCAGCGCCGGGAGCGCGGCATCCCGCACCACCGGCAAGAGCGACTGAATGTCGGCTTCGGTGAGGAACGTGTGGGTCGCCCGGACGGACCGCAACCAGATGTCGAGCAGCGTGTCGCGGTCGGTCGGGAGTGCTTCGCGGATCGTCATGGGTCACTTCGGCTCTCATCGTGGGGCACGCGGCGCTTACGATCGGCCCGACCGGTCGGCGCGCCACACCTGCCCGGTGTCCACGTCCAGCGCGGTCAGCCACCCGCCGCGAACGCAGTTGGTGTCGATGCAGACCAAGAACCCCAGGTCGAGGATCTCGCCGGCGTGCTGCGGCGTGTGGCCGACGATCGCCACCTTGCCCGAACCGTGCGGGACCGCGGTCGCCGCGTCGGTCACCCGCCACCGCAGCGCCAGGGCCGGTTGCTCGGCGAGCGGCAATTCGGGCACGTACCCGGCGTGCAGGAACAGGTGCGTGGGCGTTTCGTAATACGGCCGGCACGCGGTCAGAAAGTCGCGGTGCGGTTTGGGAACCCAGTCGGCGAGCGCCCGCTTCGGCCCGCCGGGTACCCACCCGTAAGAACGCAGCGTGTGCGTGCCGCCCAGGTTCAGCCACCGCTTGAGGGTGGAAATATCGCGCAGGGCGTCGAGGAACGCTTCTTCGTGATTGCCGAGTAGCGGGACGAGCCGACAGCGCCCCGCGAGGCGGACGAGTTGGTCCAGCACGCCGCGACTGTCCGGCCCGCGGTCGATGTAGTCGCCCAGCGTGACGATCGTGTCCGCGGGTGTGGGCGCGACGGCATCAAGGACGGCGCCGAGGGCGTCGGCGCAGCCGTGGATGTCGCCGATCGCGATCGTTCGGCCCGCCACGGCTACGCCCTCCGCGCCCGCATCGACTACTTCTTTTTGCCCGTGTCGGCCGGGTGGGCCGGGGTGGTAAAGACGGCCTCGGCCGGGTGGTCGCTCGCTTTGCCGAGGCGGATGTTCTTGGGCCTCGCTTCGCCGTCGATCGCGATGGTGAACTTCAGCCCCTTCGCGTTCGCATCGACGGCGAAGTTCAACCCGTCCTCGCCCTTGTCCGTCTTGAAGTCGAACTTGATCGCCGTCTGGCTGAACACGTACTGATCGACGTTCTTGCCGCCGTACTCCCCCTTCTTGCCCTTCAGATCGACGAGGTTCCCGCCGATGACCTCGATCGTCCCGTTGAACCGGTGGGTCTTCTTGTCGCCACCGGTCGTGCGGAAGTGCCACACGCCGTCGTCGTACCAGACCCAAAACGCGGTCTCCTTCCCGGTCTCGTAGTCCTTCGGCTTGCCCCAGTTGGTGACGATCCCGTCGCTCTTGTCCTTCTTCCCCTCCTTCTTGTCCTTGTCCTTCTTGTCTTGTGATGCGACGTCGCCCGCGCCGACGATCAGCGCCAGCCCGACGACGAACGCGAACCCCGCGAACCACCGCCTCATGACGACTCCCCTGTTGAAGAAGTGACGGAACTCTCGGCCGATTGACCGAACGGGCGCACTGTACCCGCGCCGAAACGCCGGCTCAAGCCCCGACGCGATCAATCCGCGGTTGTCGGCCGGGTACTCAAATGTTCACTTCGCCTCGATCTTGTCCAGCGCCCGCTGGGCCGCGAACCGCACCGACGGGTCGGCGAGCAGCTCCCTCAGCCGCGTCACCGCCGGGAGCGAGGCCGGGCCGATCTGACCCAGCGCGTCGGCCGCCGCGACCCGCACCTCGATCTCGCGATCGTCCAGCAGGCGCCGCAACTGCGGCACCGCGTCCTTCGCCGCCGTGCCCAGCCGGCCGACGCCTGTCGCGCTCGCGGCCCTCGTGGTGTCGCTCGCGTCCTTCAGCAGTTTCAGCAACACCGGGAGGTCCGCCGGCGTCGGGCCGATCACCAACAGCGCCTCTGCGGCCGCGGCGCGGGCCTGCGCGTTCCGCTCGCCCAGCCCGGCGCGCACGGTCGGCGCGGCCTTGTTCACATCGCCCTCCAGTGCGGCAATCGCGACCTTCGCCCAGAGCGCCAGCCCCGGCTGCGGGCCGGACGCGATCGACTCCATTTCGCCCTTCGCGGCGCTCGCGGAAGGGCCGGCGGTCGTGATGGCCCGCAGCGCCGCGACCCGCGGGCCGTACTTGCTGTCGGTCTTCGCCATCTTCGAAAGCGCGGCGAGCGCGTCGGCGGGGAGCGGCTTGAGCCGGCCCAGCGCGTCGGCCGCGGCAATGCGAATGTTCAGTTCGTTGTCGGACGACGCTTTCATGAGTGCCCCGGTCACCTCGCCGGAAGCGGGGTCGGCGACCACCACGGCGGTGATCGCCCGCGCGCGGAGCGCGACCGAGAGCCGCTGCTCGGCGACCAGCGGGAGCAGCCCGGGCAGCGCCGGCTTCGCCCCGGCGCCCATCGCGACGAGCGCCTCGACGAACAGATCGCGCACGTCGTCGAGTTTCTCGTTGGGCAGGGCCTTGCCGAGCGCGTCGGCGGCCGGGGCGCCCGCCGGTCCGAGGTGAGCCAGCACGCGGGCCGCGATTCGGCGGATTTCCGCTTCCGGGTCGGTCGCCCGCAGCCCCACGTCCGCGGCCGCCTTCGTCGCTTCTGGCGGCGGGAGGTGCCCAACGAGGATCACGACCGCCTTTCGCGTGTACGGGTTCGGATCGCTCATCTTCGCCAGCACCAGCGGAACGAGTTCCATACCAACCGGGCCCATTCGCGGGATGCCCTCGATCGCGGTGGCCGCGACGTTCTCGTTCGGCTCGGCGAGCGCCTTCTTCATGAGCGCGAACGCCTCGTCCTTTGCCGCGCCGAGCTTGCAGAGCGCGATCGCCGCCTCCACGCACGGGAACACGTTCGCATCGGCCAGTGCCTTCTTCAGGTCGTCGAGGGCCGATCTCGCCGGCGGGCCGATCTCGCCGAGCGCCCGGGCGGCCCGCGCGCGGACCATCGGGTTGGGGTGGGCGAAGAGCGTGACGGTCGGCGCGACCGCCGGCTCGCCCATCCGGGCCAGCGCCTTCCAGAGCGCCCGCTCCGGGCCGTCGTTCATCGTGAAGCCCTTCGGCTCGAACTTGTCCGTGTAACTGCGGCGGATGACCTCGACCAGTTGCGGTGCGGCCGGGGCGGCCTTCGCCCCGGCGAGCGCCAGCCCCTCCGCCGCGTGGATCCGCACGTTCGGGTTGTTGCTCACCAGCGCGGCGGTGAGCGGCGGGACCGCCTCGGCCGGCAGCTCGGTCAACATCGGGATCATTTGGGCCGCGAGCCGAACGACATCTTCGTTGGAGTTGTTGAGTAACTTCACCAGCGCGACCGGGTCGGCCACGCCGGTGACGCGGAGCGTGTCGAACGCGACCCCGCGGACGTACTCGTTGGAATCGGTGCAGAGGGCCTGCACGTCGGCTGCCAGCGGCCGGGCGAGCGCGCCGAGTTGGCCGATCGTGTACGCGGTGTGCTCGCGGACCGCCGGCGACGGGTCGTTCAGCCCGGCGCGGAGTACCGGCAGCCCCTTCTCCTTCATCACCGCGTCGCCCTTCGTGCAGGCGAGAATGGCCAGCGCCGCGGCCTCGCGGGTGCTGTTGACCTGATTCGCCAGCGTCTTGCCCGACCCGGCCGTGCCCTTGTCTTTCAAGAGTTCGACGAGCGCGGGCAGAACCGCCGGGTCGTCCTCCGCGAGCCACGACAGCTCCTCGATCGAGGCGCGCGCGCCCGGGCGGTTGGTCTTGAGGACCGCGAGGTGCTTGTTCCGCTCGGCCGCGGCCTCGGCGGCCGGGTCCGCCGGGACTTCCGGTTTCGGTTCGGGCGCGGTCGGGGCCGGCTTCTTCCCGCACCCGCCGGCACAAGCGAGCAGAAGACCGAACAGGAGCGCGAACGCAGAGAGTCGGCGCATGAGTGGTGCCGGTGTTGGGGGAAGTGGTCCCGTTGAGTATCATCGTACCTCGATGCCGTCTAAAGTAGTAGGCACACGCCGTGTGCCGTTGCGATTCACCTGTGTGAAGCGACGGCACACGGCGTGTGCCTACTCTGAAGAGGTTCCGCCATCAGCACCGCGCCGGACGACCGCGCCCCACCCCCACCCGCGCCGAAGCCGCGCCCGCCGCTCGCGACCGGCGCGAAGCGGTATCTGTTCGTCCTCGCCGGGCTGGCGAGCGTGGGAATGGCCTACCTTGGCGCGGTCCTGCCCGGGCTGCCGACGACACCGTGGGTGTTGCTCGCGGGGTACTGCTTTTCGCGCTCGTCGCCGCGGCTGGAACGGTGGCTCAAGCGCTCGCCGTTCTTCGGCCGCCTCCTGCGCGACTGGGAGGAACACCGCGGCATCCGGCTACATGTGAAGGTGGTCGCAGTGTGTCTGGTGGTGACAGTTGTGACGCTGAGTATCGTGTTCGGCGGACTGCCGGTGTGGGTGAAGTGGGTGATCGGCGGGCTGGCCGCGGTCGGCGTGTGTGTGATCGTCTTCGTGGTGCCGACGATCAGGAGTCAGGGGTCAGGAGTCAGGGGACAGTCTTGAGCCGCGGAGCGGCGCCGGCGGATAGCCCGGGGTGGAGCGAGTCCGCGAGCGCAACCCCGGGAACCACAGGCGTAGAAACAACAAGCCCTGGAAGGGCGACGGAGCCTTTCGCGAAGGTTTCCGTCGCCCTTCCAGGGCTTTTGAATGTCTTCTCACGCTTCCAGGGGTTGTGTTCGCGGACTCGCTCCACCCCGGGCTACCATCAAGCGCCCCTTCGGGGCTGAAATCCATACTGTCTCCTGCTTCCTGACTCCTGATTCCTGGGCCTACCGCCAGTCGAGCGCGCCCAGCACCATCGACAGTGCGAAGTTGCCCTTGTCGCTCGCGACGGTCTTCGCGTTCTTCCCGTTGGCGTCCGCGATCATCAGGAACCCTTCCGTTTCTTTCTGCAGCTCGTCCGCCGTCCACGAATCCTTCTTGAGAAGCTCGTCGTCCAGTGCGGTCCAGGTGTACGCGACCTTCTTGCCGTCCGGCGACCACGCGATGCCCCATGCGCGGCCGTTGTCGGGGAACTCGGCCAGTTCGGCGCGCGTCTTGTCCGCAACGGTGATCGTGTAGACCTTCTGGCTACAGCCCCACTTGTGCGCGTCCTTCCGCTCGGGGTCGGCGTCGATGAACAGCACCGTTTTGCCGTCCGGCGAGAACCGCCCGCTCGTCGGACGGTAGCCGCGGTCGCGGAGGTCGCACAGCACCGTCACGTCCTTGTCGCCGAGTTTCGCGACGCCGAGTCGGCTCTTTTTCGCCGTCGTGTCAGTGGTCTGAACGAGGAACGTTTTGCCGTCCTTCGCACAATCCAGCACACGAACGTTGGCGGGCAGGTCGATGGCCTCCGTCTTGCCGGTCTCCAGATTGAGCAACACGCACTCGTATTCGGTCGATTCGCGGTTGTTAACCTTCGACACGACCAGCTTCTTGCCGTCGGCCGTCCAGTTGACGCTCAGCGACATCGCGGGCATGTCCCACTCCTTCGCGTCGTCCTTGTCGAGCGTCTTCACGACCACCTTGTACGGCCACGGCTTGGGCTCCTCGCCCGGCTGGATCGGCCGCGGACCTTCCGAATTGATGACGTATGCGACCCGCTTGCCGTCCGGGGCGAACATCGCGGCGCCAAGTGACCGCGCCGGATCGGGCGTTTCGATCTCCGACTGCTTTTTGCCGTCGGGGGTCAGCACCCAGAACGAGTGGCGGTCGCGGCTGACGGTGATCGTGCCGGGACCGGTCGGTTTCGCCGCCGGCGGCTTGGCGTCGTCCGGCTTGGCGGCCGGGGCGCCGAACGCGAACTTCGGCGGCTCGGTCGCGCGGGCGTTGGGCTGAGTGCCCCACAGGGCGAAACCGGCCGCGGCCAGCGCAAGCGCGCACGCAACACCCAGGGTGAGCTTGTGAAGGAACATGGTTCGGAACACTCCGTTCGTGAGCGCGGCCACTGCCGGGGGCAGCGGTACGCCGGCGGATGCGAACGCGGAGGTCTTTGCCGCCAGCCCGGCCGAGACGGGCGCCGATGTCGCGAGAACCGCCAGCCCGGCGGCCGGCAGCGACACCCCGCGCTTCCGCAACCGGTCGGCGAGGAGCTTGCGTGCCTTCGCCAGTCGGCTCGAAAGCGTCCCCTCGGCGATCGCGAGCCGCTCGGCCGCGTCCCGACGGGAGAGGCCGTCGAGTTCGCACAGCACGACCGCGACCCGGAGGTGTTCGGGCAACCCGGCCACCTCCTCGTCGAGAATCGCCAGCGCGTCGGCGTCCGGCGGATCGAGTTGTTCGCCCGCGCGATCGGGAACCGCGGGAACGGGCGTTTCGCGAGCGAGACGGCGAGCGGACACGGCGCGAACCCCCCGTGCGGTACGAACGGCGACCCCGTAGAGCCACGCCCGAACGGCCTCCGCGGGCCGAACTTCCGAGGCCCGGCGGGCGAGCACCACGAACGCGGCCTGGAAGGCGTCTTCGGCCAGATGACTGTCGCCGGAGACCCGGCGGCAGACGCCCAGAACCATCGGCCCCAGGCGCCGGACGAGGGCGGCGAACGCCGGTTCCTCGCCCGACCGGACGAACCGCCTAAGCAGTTCGCCATCCGTATCAGGAGTGGTGACGGACCGTGCGGCCGTGGCGACCACGGCGGACAGAGCTGAGAGCGGCATTGAGAACCTCCGCGAGCGAACCACCGCGGCTCGCTATCCATCTTGTGCGGAAGTGCGGGGGCGCGTCGCGGGAAAATTCGCAGGGGACAGGAGACAGGAAACAGCAGTCAGAAATCAGGCGCCTTGGTTTTCAGCCCCGGAGGGGCGACCGATGTTAGCCCGGGGTGAAGCGCCGGCCGAAGGCCCAGCGCAACCCCGGGTAGGTGCGTCGAAGAAAACCTCAAGCCCCGGAGGGGCGACAGAAACCTTCGCGGTCGATTCTGTCGCCCCTCCGGGGCTTCGATTCAATTTCCGCATCGGTTCCCGGGGTTGCGCTCGCAAAGCCTCGCTCCACCCCGGGCTAACATCGGTCGCCCCTCCGGGGCTGAAAATCCCTGTCTCCTGTCCCCTGCTTCCTGCCCACTGCCGGGCTACCGCCAGTCCACGCCCGCGAGCGTGATGTGCCACTGGCCCTTGCCCTTCTGGGAGACGATCGTCTTGGCGTTCTTGCCGTCGGGGTCACACACGATCAGGTGCGATTCGGTCTCGCGCTCGATCAGGTCTTCCGGTTTGCCCTCGTGAACCTCGCGCCAGGTGTAGGCGATCTTCTTGCCGTCCGGCGCCCAGCAGTAGCCCATGACGAACGCGTTCATCGGCACGTCCTGAACCGCGGCGACCGTGCCCGTTTTCGTATCCAACAGTACCAGTTCTTGCTTCGGTTCCTGCGGTTTGTTGTCCTTCTTCGTGAACGTCATGCGGCCGAACAGGACGCGGGTGCCGTCGGGCGAGATGCGGCCGAACAGGGACAGCTCCTTCTCGTCGGTGAGCCGCTTGTGCTCGGTGCCGTCGCGGTTCATCAGGTACAGCACAGCCTTCGCGTCTTCCGGCTTTCCGCCGCCGAGCCGCGAGGTGAGGAAGTACTTGCCGTCGCGGGTCCAGTCCGTGACGAGGTGATCGGCCGGCAGCTTCACCGCGGTCTTCACTTTCGTTTTGATGTTGATGATGGTGTGTGTGCCTTCCGGGGTCTTGTTGCTCGGGCCGTCAACGAAGTCGCAACACACGATCTCGGTGCCGTCCGGCGCCCACGCGAACATCTGCCCGGGGACGCCCAGGTCAGTCCCGGGTTCTTTCTCGTCGAGTTTGCGGACGTGCAGCGACGCGAGCGCCTTCTTTTCGCCCGGGGTGCCGTCGTCGATCATCGGCCCGGGAATGAGCGCGGCGATCATCGTTCCGTCCGGCGAGAGCATCGCGCCGCCGGTGTGATACCGCGTCCCTTCGGCCCCGCCCTCGGCCAGCGACTTCTCGTTCTTCCCGTCCGGGTCGATCATCGCCAGTTTGCCGTCGCGCCAGAACAGGAGCTTGTTCGGTCCCTTCGGCGCGGGCTTCGCCGGCACCGGGTCGGCCCGCGGCGCGAATGCGACCGGCTTCACCGGCGGTTCTTGCGGCGCGGGCGGGCCGCCGGCGAATGCGGCGAATGCCAGTGCGCCGAGTACGATCGCTGCGAGCGGTACGGCGATTTTCAACTTTTGTGCAAACATGAGACGCAACACTCCGTGTGAGAGGGCCGCGACCGCGGCCGGGGCCTGAGCGGGTAACGTAACTGCGGAAACGGCCCGCGCGGCGAGGTCCGCCGCGACCGCCGCGGACGCCTGGCGGGCCAGCGCGGCCGTGAGCGCTGTGGCCGAAAGGGCGATCCCGCGCTCGCGGAGTTGCTTCGCCAGCGCCTTCCGTGCCGCCGCGAGCCGGCTGGAGATCGTGCCCTCCGGCACGCCCAACCGCTCCGCCGCCGCCTTGCGCGAACAGCCCTCCAGTTCGCACAAAACAACCGCCGTCTTCAACGTGTCGGGCAGCCGCGCGATTTCCTCGTCCAGGATCGCGGCGAGGTCGTCGGCGTGGTCGGGCGCTTCGCCGGCGGGTTCCGGGAGGCGCTCGACAACTGTTTCGCGCCGCCGGCGGCGGTCATTCATGGTGCGTGCCCTCAGCGCGGTCCGACAGGCGACCGCGTGCAAGAAGCCGGGAAGGGCCGTCGCGCGAACGCTCGCGACCTTCGCCGCGAGGACCACAAATACGGCCTGGAACGCGTCTTCGGCGAGGTGGTGGCTGCCGGTGACGCGGCGGCATACCGCGAACACCAGTGGACCATATCGGCGCACCAGTTCGGCGAACGCCGACTCGTCGCGCTCGGCGGCGAACCGCGCGAGCAGGTCGCCGTCGTCGGCCGCGCGCTCGTCGAAAGCGTTGCGGCCGAACTGGTTGAGGAGGCCAGAAAGTTTGGCGGTCGGCATGTCGAGCACCGCGAGGGCCGGGTCCGTTTCCACCCGGTATATCCACGCATTCGCCGCGGCGCGTCGGTGGTTTTGGTAGAATCCGGTCCGACATTCCGTTTGCTAAAGTCAAATCGGTTTACGCGAACCGGGGGCGAACATGGCTGCGAAGGGTGGGTGGCTGGAGCGGATGTCGAAGGCCGCGACCGAGTGGACCGGCTCGTCGCTGGCGTTCGCGCTCGCGCTGGGGACCATCATCGCGTGGGGGCTGACCGGGCCGATCTTCGGGTTCTCGGACACGTGGCAACTGGTCATCAACACGAGTACCACGGTCGTCACGTTCCTGATGGTGTTCCTCATCCAGCGCGCGCAGAACAAGGACTCACACGCGATCCACATCAAGTTGAACGAACTGGTCGCGGCGCTCCCGGGTGCGAGTAACCGGCTCATCAGTGTCGAAGATTTGACGGAAGAGGAAGTGGACATCCTGCGCAAGCACTACCGTCGTTTGGTCGAACTCGCGAAGCAGGACGAAGACTTTACGCGGGCGCATTCCATCGAAGAGGCGGAAGCGGAACACGAGCGGAAGCGGGGCGCGAAAGGGGAACAGGGGACATAAGCCCTATTTTTCTTCGACTCGCCTTACTCGAACAGCGAACCCTGCGGGTCCGCGGGCTTCTGGCGCGGCGGCACCTTGCCCAGCGCGCTGTAGGCCCGCGGCATCGCGACGCGCCCGCGGGGCGAGCGCGTGATGTACTGCTCGCGCAACAGGTACGGTTCGATCTCGTCGGAGAGCGTGTCGGAGGCGAGGTTGATCGTCGCCGCGAGCGCCTCGACGCCGGTCGGGCCGCCGCCGTACAGCTCGATCAGGATTTCCAGGTACTTGCGGTCGTTCTTGTCGAGGCCGTCGCGGTCCACTTCGGCCATGTCGAGAGCGGCCTGTGCGATCGGCTCCGTGATGTTTCCGTCGTGGAGCGCCGCGGAGTAGTTCCGGGTCCAGAAGAGCCGCGAGTTCGCGACACGCGGAGTCCCGCGGCTGCGCCGCGCCAGTTCGTGGGTGGCCGCATCGGTGATCGGTGTGTTCAGCTTCGCGGCGTTGATGCGGACAATCGTGGCCAGTTCCTCGACGCTGTAGAACTCCAGGTGCTCGTGCATCTTGAACCGGTCGCGCATTGGGCCGGAGAGCATCCCGCTTCGGGTGGTCGCACCGATCAGCGTGAACCGCTTGAGGTTAAACGAGACGGTCCGCGCGCTCATGCCCTCACCGAGCACGATGTCGATGCGGAAGTCCTCCATCGCGGGGTAGATGAACTCCTCGACCACGCGCGGCATCCGGTGGATCTCGTCGATGAACAGCACCGACCCTTCTTCGAGGTTGGTGAGGAACGGGAGCAGGTCCGCGGGCTTGGAGAGCGCCGGCCCGCTCGTCATCTGAATCGACGTGCCGAGTTCATTCGGCAGCACAGTCGCGAACGTGGTCTTGCCCAGGCCCGGCGGCCCATCGAAGAGGATGTGCCCGAGCGGCTCGCTCAACTTCTTCGACGCACGAACGGCAATTTCAAGCCGCTCCGCGACTTTGCGCTGACCGATGACCTCTTTGAGCAGTTTCGGGCGCAGCGCCGCGTCGTGCTTCTTGCCGTCGTCGTCCGGCACCGTGGTAATGACTTTTTCGCGCGCCATCGGGAGTTCCTGTGTCTTGAGCGAGCCGCGACCGCAAGGGAGCGGGCTACAGAGGTAAGAACCGTAAACGTAACTTCACTCACCTAACCCGCTCCCTTGCGGTCGCGGCTCGTTGGACTACTTCTTCTCGCGCTGGAAGGTGAGGAGCATCATCGGCGTCTTCTCCTTCGCCTCGAACGCGCTGGGCCGGTCCGGTTGTTCGGAGTTGAGGCACAAGACGATGGTATCGCCTTTGAGTTCGTAAATGCCAGGTAAGTTGCGGCCCTTGAACGGCCCGTCCTTGCGCGTCGTGAGGTCGATCTGTTTGGGCTTCTTCGCGGGATCGAGTTTGAGCGTGCCCTTGTCGGAGTTTTTTCCGAAATCGATGACGTAGTTACTCTCCGTGACGGTCAACTTCATGCCCTCGAAGTCGTCGATGTGATCGCGGCCCGCGAGCGTGGCCTCCGCGATGACCCACGCGCCTTGCAGCGCCCTCAGATCGCCCTCCGGCTCCGCGGCCAGCGCCGCGGAGGCGAGGAGGAAGCACAGGACCGAAGTGAAGCGACGCATGGCATTACCCCTCGTGGTCCGTGGCTTGGGCCAAGCAGTCTGCGAGTTTCGCTTCAATGTCATCATCTTCAGCGTAGAAGACCCGTGGGCACGGTTCGCCCGGCCGAATCACATTCACGATGAGTTGACCGAGTCGTTGGTCGGGCTGGGTTTTCCAGAGTTCCCGCAACTTCTCGATCATGCGGTCGAGGCGGTTCGGGTCGCGCATCGCTTCACCCCTTCGTGCTGTAAATGATCGTGATCGCCTCTTGCATCGAGCGGAACGGCTTGCCGCACGTTAAGAGCGCGTCGAGCTTCGCCCGCGCTTCGAGCGGGTTGTGGCCCAGGCCCATCAGCGCCTCGTACACGTCTTCAATCAGACGCCCCTCGATCGCTGCCGGTTCAAGGGCGGGCGGTGCCGGCGGCTCGCTCTCGGCCGGTTTCTTCGCGCCCTTGCCCTTCTTGGCGCTCGACTTCTCCTCAATCACCGCGTCCGGGGCCGCGGGCGCCTCCGCCGGCGTGTTCAGCACGATAAACGGCGTCATCTTGCGCTTCAGCGTCGTGACGATCTGCTCCGCGGTCGTCGGGCCGATGCCCGGTAGCGAAGAGAGCCACTTCGTGTCCTGCCGGCTGATCGCGTCGGCGATCGTCTTCACCGAGAAGGCCATCGCCTTGAGCGCCTTCTTCACGCCGATCTTCTCGACCGTGCAAAACAGCTCGAAGAACTCTAACTCGTGTTCGTGCAAGAACCCGACGCGCCGCGGGACGAAGCGGTTGCCCGACGAGTTGCCTTCGAGGTATTCCGTGATGTGAAACGTGATCTCCTGCCCGGTGCGGAGCTGAATTTGCCGGCGCACGGATTCGGGCACCATCACTTGATACTCGAACGGCCCGATTACAACGCGCACATCGTCTTCGTCGTGCCGGCACCGCGTCAGGACGCCCGTCATCTTGGTAATCATTGCGCTTCGTCCTTCGGGTCGAGGTCGTCCGGGTCCGGGTCGGTTTCGCCGAGCAGCGCCTTCATGTTCACGCCGGTGAACGTCGCCGACCGCGACCCGCCCATGATTCCGGTGCCCGCGGTGGCGAAGTAGTGGCACAGCGCGATACCGAGCGCGTCGGCCACGTCGTGCGGTTCGGGCGGCCCGGCGAGGCCGAGTTCGCGGGCGATCGCGTGCTGCATCTGCTCCTTGCTGGCCCGCCCGCTGCCGGTCACGAGCTTTTTCACCTTCGTCGATGCGTAACTGATCACAGGTATATTATGCCGCGCCCCGGCTAAAAGGAAGACCCCGCGGGCGTGGGCCATGAGGATCGCCGTTCGCGGGTGTTCGTAGTGGGCGTAGAGCTGCTCGACGGCCATCGCGTATGGTCGCCACTCGGTGAGCACCTCACACAACCCATCGTAAAGCGATTTGAGGCGCTGTGCCATGTCAGCAGGATCGCGCCCTTCGGCAGAACGGATCACGCCGGCGTCAACGACCCGCGGGCCGCGGTCGGTGACTTCCAGCACGCCGTACCCGGCCGTTTGCAAGCCGGGGTCGAGGCCGAGGACGCGCCGCGGGGCATTGGGTGGAGGGGTGTTCATAACTCCGCTCATATCCGCGATTCGGCGGTCGCGGAATGTCAGAACGGCGATTTCATCGTTTTCAGCCGACGCGCCAGGTGGTGCCGCCGGGGCGGTCTTCGAGGGTGACGCCAAGTTCGCCGAGCCGCTTGCGGATCAGGTCTGTTTGATCGAACAGCGGCTTCTTCAGCGGGTTGTCCTTCGCGGCCTCCTTCGCGATCGTGCGAAGATTGCCCCGCAAATCGAGGAACAACTGCATGAGTCCCTTTACCAACTCGTCGCTGAGTTCAGCGGAAGAAACCGGTTGCCAGAATAGGCCAAGTACGTTTGTGAGTTCGCGGAAGTGCGGAACAGCAAACTTGAACGAGATTACGTCTGGATTGAGACCACCAGAATCGATCCCTTTTTCATCCGCGAACCGATTCAGAGTTTTCAAATAGTCGAAGATAACTCCAACAGCGCCACCGGTGTTGAAATCATCATCCATGTGCTTCATGAACTCGTTGCGGTAGCGCTTGGCGTCGTCTTTTAAGGGTGGATCTATACCCGCGAAGTTGTCACCGAGGTGTCCCTCAGAAAGTTTGTAGAAGTCCGATCCGGTGATGCGCTGAAACCGTTCAAAGAAGCGGTAGAAGGTTTTCAGCGATTTCGCGATCTCTTCAAGCCGCTCTTCGCTGTATTCAATCGGGCTACGGTAGTGCGTGCTGAGCAGCAGAAATCGCACCGTCTCCGCAGAGTGGCGCTTCAGCAAGTCGGCGATGTTGACGACGTTCCCGACCGAGCCGGCCATCTTTGCCGAACCCATCTTCAGCAGTCCGTTGTGCATCCAGAAGCGCGCGAAGGGCTGGCCGGTCCAGCTCTCGCTCTGGGCCAGTTCGTTCTCGTGGTGCGGGAAGGTGAGGTCCAGCCCGCCGCCGTGGATGTCCAGCGTTTCGCCCAGTTCGCGAATCGCCATGCAGGTGCATTCGATGTGCCAGCCCGGGCGCCCCTGACCGCACTTGAAGGGACTCGGGAACTGCACCTCCGCCGGCTCGCCCGGCTTCGACTTCCACAGGGCGAAATCGCCGGGGTTGCGCTTCTTCGCGTTCGGTTCGAGCCGTGCGCCTTCATCCATGTCCTCGGGTCGGCGGTTCGTCAGCTTGCCGTAATCGTCGTCCTTCGCGATGTCGAAGTACACGCCGTCGTCGAGTTCGTAGGCGATGTCTTTGGCCTTGAGCGCCTGGATCACCTCGATCATGCCGTCAATGTGCTGCGTCGCGCGCGGGAACGAGTCGATCCCGGTAACGTTGAGCGCCTTCAGGCACGCGAAGTAGTCTAGCGTCATCTGCTCCGCGAGCGCCGGGACCGTGGTGTTCAGCTCGCCGGCGCGCTTGATGAGCTTGTCGTCCACATCTGTGATGTTGACGACGAACTTCACGTTGTAGCCGAGGTACGTGAGGTAGCGCTTGACTGTGTCGAAGATGACCGGCCCGACCATGTGCCCGATGTGAGATGGCTTGTAAACGGTTGGGCCGCAGACGTACATCGTGACCGTGTCAGGCGGCTGCTTGTGGAACGGCTCCTTCTTGCGGCTCAGCGTGCTGTACACTTGCAGGGCCATCACCAGAATCCTTCTAAAAAGAGCCGCACGATAAACGCAGATAAAGACACGATGAAAACAGAAGAGTATTGTTTTCAAGAACTCCGTTTTCTGCCTTTAATCGTGCCTTTTATTTGCGTTTATCGTGCGGCTAATTCTTCTCAATGAGTACGACCGCGTGGCAGCCGATGGCCTCGCCGCGGCCGATGTGCCCGACCTTCTCGCCGGTCTTCGCCTTCACGTTCACGCACTCGGCCGGCACCCCCAACAGGTGCGCGAGGCTGTCGCGGATCGCGGATTTCACCGGGCCGAGCTTCGGCTGCTCCGCGAACACGGTCACGTCCATGTTGACAGGCCGCCAGCCCATCTGGTTCAGGCGGCTCAGTGTTTCCGTGAGAAAGTGGCGCGAATCGGCGCCTTTCCACTTCGGGTCGGTGTCCGGGTACAGGTCGCCGATGTCGCCCAGCCCCGCGGCCCCCAACAGCGCGTCGGTGACCGCGTGCAGCACCGCGTCGGCGTCGGAGTGGCCGACGAGGCCCTTGGCGTGCGGGATGATGACCCCGCCGAGGACCAGCGGCCGGCCCTCCGCCAGCCGGTGTGTGTCGTGTCCGCTGCCGACGCGAAAAGTCACCGCGAACCTCCGTGGCCGTGTGTTGGGAATTGTACCGCGGGGCCGATCTCCGGCACAACGCGGACCCGCCGGTGAGAAAATGAAGCGGCCCGGCGCGGGCGCCGGGCCGGTCGCCTCGTTTCAGACCGCGCTTCACTTCTTCTCGATCGCGACCGCTTGGAGGTACAGGTTCAAGTCGTACTCCCCTTCCTTGAACTTGTCGTTGAGGAACTCGATCACCAGCGGCTGCTTGCCCTTCTTCAGTTTCACGTTGAACGTGTATTTCGTCTTGTCTTCCTTCGTACACTTGTGTTCCTTCGCCACTTCCGTTCCGCCGCAGGTGACCTTGAACTTGGCGAGTTCCTTATCGGCCTCCACGCACGACGCCTCGATGGTGATCGTGTACTCGCCGTCTTCGGGGATCGTGACGTCGCCGGTGGCCGTGCCGTTGGTGTAGAAGAAGAACCGGTCCTCGTTCTCGTCGAACCCGCCCAGGTCGGTTCCGCCCTCGAACTTGCACTTCCACTTGAAGTCCTTGAGCGACACCTTGACCGCGTCGGCCGCAACCGCGACCGACCCCGTGGCCAGCGCGATCGCGAGCAGGGTAACCCGCACCATGACATTCTCCGGGGACGAAGGGGGCGGCAGCGCTACCGAATAATGTACGAATAGACCGACATCGCGATCGAGAGCGCGATCATCACCCAGGTAACGCGGAGGAACAGCATGTCGCGCTTGCGGCGCGATTCGAGCCGCGCGACGCGGATTTCGAGGTCCGCGATCTGCGCCGAAATGACCGCGGCCTCCGCGGCCCGCTCGCGGACGCTGGCGGCGAGCTGGTCGAGCTGGGCCTCCAGGCGAACGATCTCCGCGCGCAACTCGCGGATCACCGGGTCGGTGTCTTCGGACCCGTCCGGGCCGTCGAACTCGTCGTCGTACTCGTTCATGGGGTGGCTCCGGGCCGCCTCGGAGGAAGTCTCAAAAACCGAATCACAAAACCCAAACACGACAGAAAGTCGGCGGCTCGGTTTCCTTTGTGATTGGTTTTTTGGATTTTGGAGTTTCCCCTCAGCCGCCGATGGCGTGCATGGTGCGGTCGGGTTTGACGAACGTCGCGGCATTGATCTCGTGGCCTTCCCACTTGGCCCACACGCTCCTACGAAGTACCTCCGCGATAGCATTTTCGTCGATAACCGCGGCCCGGAGCAAGCCCTTCACGTCGGTTTCGTCCAGCGCGAAGAGGCAGTTGCGGAGCTTGCCGTCCGCGGTAAGGCGGATCCGGTTGCAGTTCCGGCAGAACGGCCGCGACACCGACGCGATCATGCCCACCGTCCCGCCGCCGGCGGTGTAAGTGTAATCCAGCGCCGGGGCCGACGGGTCGTGGTTCGCCGGTTGTAATTCACCCACCTCGCGCTCAATTAACTCCAGGATTTCGTGGGCGAAGAAGACCTTTTCGCGTTCCCAGTGGTCCGCGCCGATCGGCATGTACTCGATGAACCGCAGTTCGAAGCCGTTGTCGCGGCAGTACCGGGCGAGCGGGACGACATCGTGTTCGGCGAACCCGCGGATCGCGACCGCGTTCACCTTGATCGGAGCAAAACCCGCCCGCTTTGCCGCCGCCAGCCCCGCAACGACCTTCTCCACGCCATCTCGGCGGGTCAACTCGTGGAACCGTGTTGGGTCGAGCGTGTCGAGCGAGACGTTCAGCCTCCGCAATCCGGCATCGAACAGCACCGCGGCTTGCTCCGCGAGCAGGATGCCGTTGGTTGTGAGGCCGACATCGCGAATCCCCGGTATCGCGACGAGCATCCGCACGAGTTTGTGAAGATCCTTCCGCACGAGCGGTTCGCCGCCGGTGAGGCGGATCTTGTCCACACCCAGCCCCGCGGCGACGCGCGCGAACTGTGCGATCTCCTCAAACGTGAGTAACTCGGAGCGGTCGCGGAACGTCACGTCCTCCGGCATACAGTACGTGCAGCGCAGGTTACAGCGGTCGGTGACCGAGATGCGGAGGTTGTTGTGCGTTCGCCCGAACGAGTCCGTAAGGGTTTTCGATTGCCGATTCCCGATCTGCGATCGGGAATCGACCTCGCCGGCCAGTCGCAATGGAGTTCGCACGCTCACGATTCGCCTTCAGGTTTTTCAATCGTCAATCGCAAATCATCAATCGCAAATCTCAACTGTTCCATACCTTGATCGCCGGTTCTTCCATCCGGTGGTGGTTGAAGCTCAGAATGCTGATGGTCGCGGTGCCGAGCAACATGCAGGTGCCGAGCGTCAGCGACTGATCGATCCACCGCGACGCGATGCACCGCAGGATGTGCCCGTGGGCGAAGCAGAGGACGTTGCCGGTCAGCCCCTTGAGCATCGTAACGAGTCGGTCCACGCGCTCGACCACCTGGGCCGGGCTTTCGCCGCCGGGTGCGCCGTGGCGGAACAGGTTCCACCCGGGATTCAGCACGGCGATCTCGACGCTCTTTTTGCCCTCGTAATGGCCGTAGTCCCATTCGAGCAGGCCCGGTTCGATCTCCGGGGAGAACCCGGCCAGCTCCGCGGTGCGCCGCGCGCGCGACAGCGGGCTGCTCAGCACCCGCGTGAACGGGATGCCCGCGAGCCGCGGGGCGAGCAGCTTCGCGGACTCCTCGCCGGCGGGCAACAGCGGCAGGTCGGTGCGGCCGGTGTGCTGACCGGATCGCGACCACTCGGTTTCGCCGTGTCGGGCCAGGTACACTGTCGGTAGGGCGCTCATGGTGCTCCAGGTTTGGCGGACTGGTGGACCCACTCCCCGGTGCCGTCCGGGGCGTTCTCCTTCTTCCAAATCGGAACAATTTCTTTCAGCGTGTCAATGGCGTATCGACAGGCCTCGAACGCCTCAGCCCGGTGCGGGCAACTGACGGCCACCGCGACGCTCACCTCGCTCACCTCAAGGCGCCCGAGGCGGTGAACGATCGCGACCTCGCCGACCGGCCAGCGGCGCCGCACGTCCGCTTCGATCTCCGCGAGCTTCTTCTCCGCCATATCGGCGTAGGCCTCGTATTCGAGGAACGCCGTGACGAAGTCGCCCGTCAGATCGCGGACCGTACCGAGGAACAGCGCCACCGCGCCGCAGTGCGGCCGGCGCACCGCGTCGGTGAGGGCGTGGTAGTCGATGGCGTCGCGCGTGAGCCGGATCATACCAGAAGTATACCGTCGGAGCAGCGATTAATGTTGGTGAAGTGACCTCACGAGCCGCGACCGCAAGGGAGCGGGTATTACCCTGGGACCGCGGGCATCTTGCCCGCTGCGACACCCGCGGTGAAGTCATCCGAAAGTACGCCGAGCACAACCGCACGTGTCGCAGCGGGCAAGATGCCCGCGGTCCCTGGAAATAGCCGGTCACCCCCCACTCACGGGCGGAATCGCCGCGACTTCATCGCCCGCTTGCAGCGGGCGCTCGTTCTCCGCGACATCGTGGTTGACCGCGATCGCCGAGCGGTTCAGAAGGCTCCGCGCGAGCGGGAGCTGCTTGCCCAGTTCGCGCCGCAGGTCGCCGACGGTCGCCCCGTCGGGGAGTTCGACCTCAGCGACCTCGTCCCCGGTGAGATCGCGCATCGCGGCGAAGAGTTTCACGCGGATCAGCATGTCAGTCGCTCACCAGGCGGCCCAGCGGGCGGAGCAGCCGCGGTTCGAGTTCGGGCAACAACCCGTAAGCATACGCGAGGTACTGGACCGGGTGCAAAGTCCGTTTCCCGCTGCCTTCTTGCATCTGGAGCCGGCATGAGCTGCACTCGGTCGATCCGAACAGCACCCGCGGGCGGTTCAGTTCCGCGAACATGCCGACCCCGGCCGCGAGCGAGGCGCGATAGTTCGCCGCCTTCAGCCCCCACGTTCCGCCCATGCCGGAACACCCGGCGTCGATCGTGTGGACGTTCAGCCCCGGCACGAGCGACAGCAGCCCCGGGGCGCTCGTCGGGCCGCGGAGCGCCTTCAGGTGGCAGGGGATGTGGTGCCCGAGCGTCACGTCGAACTTGCGGAAGTCGGTGCGGAGCCGCCCGCCGGCGTGAAGTTCCCCCAGATATCGCGTGAGTTCGACGGTGTTGGTCGCGACCGCGGCGGCGTCGGGGTCGTTCAGAATGTCGAGGTAATCCTGTGTGAGCATCAGCGCCGCGGTCGGTTCCGGGCACACGATGCGGTAGCCCTCGCGCGCGAGATCGGCGAACACGCGGACGTTGCGAAGCGCCGCTTCGCGCGCCGCGTCCAGGTCGCCACGGGCCAGCGGCGCGGCCCCGCACCCGACCTGCCGCGGCGGAACGTACACCGCGACCCCGTTGTGCTGAAGCACCGCGACGGTAGCCGCGCCGATGAGCGGGTCGTTGTACGCGGCGAAGCTGTCCACAAACAGTGCGACCCTTTGGGTCGAGTTCCCAGTTCCAGCAGTTCCCGGTTCCAAGTTGGAAGGGATCTGCACCTGGAACTTGGAGCTCGGAACTGGGAACTTCTTCGTGAGACCGGCGCCGCGGGCGCGGCGGAAGAAGTTGCGCAGGGCGAAGCTCGGGAGCCGGCGCTCGCGGGATAAACCGAACACTTTTTCCAGCACCCACCGCACCGGGCGTCGGCCGAGCAGCACGTTCACCAGCGGGGCGAAGTTGCTCCCGAACGCCGCGAGCCACTCGGCCCGGGCCAGCGCCCAGTCGGCGCGCTCGAGGCCGTGTTCGGCGTGCAGCGCCGCCTTCGCCTCCAGCATCAGTTTGGGGACGTTCACCTTCGCGTCGCACTCGTCGCGGCACTGCTTGCAGTTAATGCACAGCTCGGTGACCACCTGCACCTCGTCGGGCGTCGCGGCCTGCGGGTCGGCGAGCAGGCGGAGCATGTTCGCCATCGCGCGGGGCGTAGCGGCCTCGTCGCCGCTGGCGCGGAACGTCGGGCACATCCGCTCCGGCGCCGTTCGCGTGCGACAGTCGCCGCATCCGCTGCACCTTCCGACCTCTTGAGTTGGAGAGGAGGCACTCCAGACGAGTAGGGGCGTGCTGCCGGGGGTGCTCGCCGGCGGCTCGCGGCTAACAGCGCCTTCTGTTTCCTGCTTCCTGTTCTCTGCTTCCTGTTCTCTGCCTCCTGTCCCCTGCTTTCTGTCCCCTGGTTCCTGCCCCCTGACTCCCGGTCGCAAGGGCCACGCCTCGCGGCTCGGGTCGGGGCCGACGATCTTGCCGGGGTTCAGAACGCCCTTCGGGTCGAAGATGCGCTTGAGTTCGCGGAAAACGGGCATGAGCGGGCCGTACTGCCGTTCGACCCACGGCGTTCGGGCGATCCCGGTTCCGTGCTGCGTGCTGACCGTGCCGCCGAGCGACAGCGCCAGGCCGTGAACGGCTTCCGCGAGCGGCCACAGTTTTGCCCGGTCGGTCGGGTCGTTCAGATCGACGAGCGGGCGCGTGTGAACTTGCCCGGTGAGGGCGTGAACGAGAAACGTTCCGGGCGTCTCGAACCGCTTCAGAACGTCCTGGACGCGGGTCAGGAAGTCCGGCAGTGCGTCGGCCGGGACGCCGACATCCTCGACAAACGCAACCGGGCGCGGGCCGTTGGCCGCGTACAGCCCGGACACCGCCGCGGCGCGCACCCCGCGCACCTGCGCCGTTCCTTCAGGGGTACACGTCGGTTCGGCGAGCGGGCGGAGGACGTGTTCGCGGCGCAGCGTTTCGACCGCGCCCCACGCCCGCTCGGTCGCCTCGCGCTCGGTATCGGCTTCAAACGTGACGACCAGCGCGGCCCCGACGGTGGGTAACCCGGCGTTTCGCGTGACCGATAGCAACCGCCGGTCGAGCAGGTCGCACGCGACCGGGCCGAACTGCCGCAGCGCCAGCCCCGCGCGCACCGCGGCGTCGAGTGTGGGGAAGCCCAGGAGGGTGACGCACGTCCCACCGGCGATCGGGACCGTGCGCAGCGTCGCTTCAGTAATGACCGCGAGCGTGCCCTCGGAGCCGACGAGCAGCTTCGCGAGATCGACACCGCCTGGCGCGAGGACGCCGTGGAGCTGGTAGCCGCAGCGGTCGAACGGGGTGCGCGTGCGCGTGATCGCGATCCGCTCGGCGTTCGCCTTCAACAACTCCGTGACGTCCCGGGCGATCGTGTCGCGGCGGGCGTCGCCGTCATCGGTCATTAGTCCTTCGTCATTCGTCTTTGGAACATCCGACCCGGCGTTCTTGGCGTAGCCGGGTGGACGAAGAACCAATGACGAAGGACCAAGGACCAAGGACGAATGCCCGGTATCCCACACCACCCCCAACCTGCTCACGTAATCGCGCGTGTAGCCGTGATGGAAGGCGTTCGCGCCGCTGGCGTTGGTGGCGATCATCCCGCCGAGGGTGCAGGTCGCGGAACTGGCCGGGTCCGGCGCGAACCGGCGCCCGACCTTCGCCAATTCTGCGTTCAGATCGTTCAGCACGACACCCGGTTGCACGGTCACGGTGTCGGAACCGACCGCGAGGATGCGGCGGAAATGAACGCTCAAATCCAGGATGATCGCTGGTCCGAGCGATTCGCCGGCGAGGCCGGTGCCCGCCCCGCGCGGGACAAGCGGAACGTTGTGGTCGTGACAGTAGCGAACTAAAGCCGCGACGCTCTCCGCGTCTTCGGGCACCGCGACCGCGAGCGGTTCGACCTGGAACGGGCTGGCGTCGGTGGAGTATAGCCCGCGCGTGAGCCGGTCGAAGTGGAGTCGCCCGCGGAACCGGCCGCGGAGGTCGTCGGTGAGTTGCTTCTGGTCAATCACAGTGTGCAGTGGGCCGTGAGCAGTGGGCAGAACGAAGACAGAATATCAGAAGTCGGCGACGTGTGGCGTAAGTCCTTTTCAATGGATTGCGGCCCGCTGCCTGCTGCTCACTATCCACTAATTGCGACCGAAGACCAGAGACATCAGCTCGTTTCGCGTCATCGGGTTGTCGAGGAACCCGCCGCGCATCGAACTGGTAATGGTCATCGCGCCGGGCTTCCGCACCCCGCGGACCGTCATGCACGAGTGGCTCGCTTCCACGATCACCCCGACCCCGCGGGCCTTCAGGTGCGTCATGATGAGGTCCGCGATTTCTTCGGTCATCCGCTCCTGAACCTGCGGGCGCCGGGCCACCGCATCGACCACCCGCGCGAGCTTCGATAACCCCACAATCTGCCCGTTCGGCAGATACGCGATGTGTGCTTTTCCGATGAACGGAAGAAGGTGGTGTTCACACATGCTGCTGAACTCGATGTCCTTCACCAGCACCATTTCGTCGTGCTTTTGTGTGAACGTCTTCTGAAGGTAAACGGCCGGGTCGGTGTGCAGCCCGGCGAACACCTCCGCGTACATCCGGGCGACGCGATCGGGCGTTTCGAGCAGTCCTTCGCGGTCCGGGTCTTCGCCGACGGCGATGAGCAGCTCGCGCACCGCGCGGCGTAAGCGCTCGTGATCGACCGGGAGCGGGGCCAGGTCGCGCGACGACGGGGCGCGGCCGTTGGCGTCGGGGTCGGACAGGGTGGTGCGCACGGGTGCGGACAAAGCGCGGCTCCGGGAGAGGGCGGAAAGTGCGGGGTATTCTACGCATTTAGAGTAGTAGGCACACTCCGTGTGCCGTTGCGACTCAAATGAACGTAGCGACGGCACACGGAGTTTGCCTACTACTTTAAGGCAGCTCCATGCTCCCGGATCGTGGGAAATCGGATAGAATACCGTATCCGACCGCGCTCATTCCTCTCCCGCGGTCGCACATCGTTAGGGGTTCGCAATGGCTCTCACCGCGCAGCAGATTGCGGAACAACGCAAGGACGTGGAAGAGATGATCGCCGGCCCGGATGTCGGGTTCGCGAAGGCACTGTTCTTCGGCAAGTTCAAGGGTGAACTGCTCTACCCGTACCCGACCCTTTCGCCGGAAAAGCAGGTCGCGGCCGACGAGATGGCGGCGAAGGTGAAGGCGTTCGCGGACGCGCACATCGATCACATGAAGATCGACCGCGAGGCCCGCATTCCCGATTCGGTGATTCAGGGACTCGCGGACATCGGGATGTACAAGCTGACGATCCCCGCGGAGTACGGTGGGCTGGGGTTCGGGCAGCAGCAGTACCTGAAGTCGATGGAGATCCTCGGCGGGCACGACGCGAGCGTCGCGGTGTTCGTGAACGCGCACCACAGCATCGGCGTTCGGGCGCTGTGCCTCTTCGGCACGAAGGAACAACAGGCGAAGTGGCTCCCGGGCCTTTACGACGGCTCGAAGCTGTGTGCCTTCGCGCTCACCGAACCCGAAGCCGGCTCCGATGCCGGCAACGTGCAAGCCACCGCCACTCCCACCGAAGACGGCTCCGCGTACATCCTCAACGGCACCAAGCACTACATCACGAACGGGGGTATCGCGCACATCCTGACGGTAATGGCCCGCACGCCGGACAAGAGCAACCCGAAAGGCAAGGTGACGGCGTTCCTCGTAACCCCCGACATGCCGGGGTTCGAGGTGATCGAGGCCCGGGCGGAGAAGTGCGGCATCCGCGGCACCGCGACGGGCAAGATGCGGTTCACGAACATGCGCGTCCCGAAGGAGAACATCCTCGGTCAGATCGGTCGCGGGCTTCAAACGGCGCTCACGGTACTCAACTACGGCCGCGTGACGTTCGGCGCGACCTGCACCGGCCACGCGAAGGCCTGCATCAAGGCGATGACCGAACACGCCAAGAAGCGCGTGCAGTTCCAACAGCCGCTCGCCGAGTTCCATCTGGTGCAGAAGAAGATCGCGTTCGCCGCAGCGCACTGCTTCGCGATGGAAGCGGCAACGGCCGAGTGCGCCGCGTTCATCGACAGTAACGCCCCCGATTACATGCTCGAAACGGCCATCCTGAAGGTGTTCTCGACCGAACACCTGTGGCCGATCGTCAACGACACGCTGCAAGTGTACGGCGGGAAGGGCTACTTCTGCGATCAACCGATCGAGCGCTGGATGCGCGACGCCCGCATCAACACGATCGGCGAGGGCGCCAACGACGTGCTGAAGGCGTTCATCGCAGTGGTGGGCTGCCGCGGCCCGGGAATGTACCTGAAGGGTCTCCAGGATCAGGCGCTCGGCGGCGTGATGGGCTTCTTCCGCAGCATCCCGGCAGCGCTCGGAGTCGGGGCGCGACTGGTCGGTCCGTCGTGGCTGACGACCGGCACGCCGGCGGTACCGGTGAAGTCGCCCGAACTGCGCGACGACGCCCACACGCTCGGCAAGCTGGTGAAAGACTTCGGGCTGAAGCTCCCGCACGTGTTCCTGGCCGCGAAGACGGAGGAGAACTTCGCGCAGGCCGAACTCGTTCACGAGCGGATCGCTGACATCGCCATCGACCTGTACGTGAGCGCGTGCGTGCTGGCGCGGCTCGATCACCTGCTCGCGTCGAAGGGCGCCAACGGCAAGCCAAACACCGACATCTACGCCGACCCGATCGCCGGGCGGTATTTCCTGAAGCTGGCGTTCCGCCGCATCCGCGAGCGCTTCGCGGCCCTCGACGACAACGATGACAAGAGTTTGCTGGAGAGCGCGAAGGCCGTGATCGCGAAGTTCTGAGGTGAGTGCCGGGTTCTGCACGATGCTGTTCGCCGATGGTGAAACGTTCTGGAAAGTGCCAAACGCCTACGACACTGCCGGGGTTGCCGGTCTTGTTGTGGGTGTCGGGTCAATTTGGTTATCGTGGTGGCTGGCGAAGCGCGACATCGAAAAACGCATCGATGCGGCAACGGAGCGCACGGCGGTTGCGGCCCGCGAGGAGGTTCGCCGGGTTGCTCGTGCGGTACTCCAGAGTGGAGTTGCCGCGACGATTCGTTCTTTGGAATTGGCTCGTGAGGTTTGTAACGGGAAACGTTGGGCGCGGACCATCGAGTTGTGCATTTTGGCGCGTGAACAGCTCGCGAAAATACTAGCCCAGCCCGCGGCCGACGAACCAATTCAAACCGAGTTACGCGATGTCTCCGCGAGTCTACTCGATTGTGTGACCAGCTTGAGGACAAAACGCAAAGAGGGCGCGGGCGAAGTTCCAGCGGGCGTGCAAACTGCGATCGACGAAGCGCTCCTGGCGCTCCATCGAGTCGAAGGAAAATTAACAGGGATCCTGTAGGAGGTTGATTGTGGATAACAAGGTGCGTGAACTGCTCGAAGTTGCGATCGACAAAACCGAACGAGGTGGACTTGAATGGACTGCCTTTGACTCGGATTCGTTTCGGACGAAGATCGGGACCGGGTATCTCCATATCCAGCGCGGCTCAACCGAGATGTCCACTGATGGTGATACGTACCATCCTCATGTGACCCACTCTGTTCAAATTTCTGATTCTCAGGGTCGTGTTGTTGCCGAGGACGAAGCGACGGAGGGGTTCGATGGGTTCGCTTTGTTCAATCGACTCTTCAATGCTGCGCGGAAGGCAGCCCTTGCCACGGATCGGGTGATTGACGACATGTTGCACAGTTTGCGAAACGGCGCGCGCGTGTAGCACTCGAAAAATGCTTCCAAAGAAGTGCGTTCAAACAAGATCGCGCCGCCGGCTCAAAGTCTGCTGGTGGCGCGATCGTTCACTCACTTCGCCTTCTTGTGAACCGCCAGCACCACGCCGCTGCCCTCCTTGCTCTCGAACGCCTTCGGACGCTCTTTGCCAGGCTCGGCGAAGGCGATCGTTAGCGTGTCGCCGTCCAGCTTCGCGATCCCGAGCAGCGTCTTGCCGTCGTAGGTGCCGCCCTTCGGCTTCATGTCGATCGCGACCGGCGATTTGGTCGCGTCGATCGTGTACGTGCCGGTCGTGAGTTGGGCCTTCGAGTCCTTCGCCGGCGTCAGCGTGTACTTGCCGTCGGCGTGTTCGCGGACCGCGCCCTTGAGCGCGTCGTTCGCTTTGCCGTCGCGGGTCACCGACTCGATCACCCACTTCCCCGCGGTCGGGTCTTTCTTGTCGTCGGCCACAATGAACCCGAACGCCGCGACCACCAGTCCCAGCGCGAGCAGCGTGCGCATGGTTGCTCCTCAGTTGAGTGAAGTGCCCGCGCGAATCGCGGGCCGAGAATGGTATATCCATTGAGCCGCGACCAGCAGGGAGCGGGCGCATGAGCTGTGGCCCGCGCCCAGCGGGGGGCG
>CAZBXY010000004.1:40649-66022 GCA_964495365.1 uncultured Frigoriglobus sp.
TCTGCCTATCTGGGGCCGTCGTGGCGGTCGCCGGCGGCAGCTTGGACTGGCCCTCGGCCTGCTCGCCGACCGCGCCCGTGCGCTGGCCCGCTCCCTGCTGGTCGCGGCTCAATTCAATTGCGACTTGCGATTGAACTGGCGAGCTGAAATCAACTGTTTCGGAGCGTGACGAGCGTCAGCTCTGGGCGGCTGCCGAAGCGAACCGGGATGCTCGTGCAGCCCAGCCCGCGCGAGACGTAAACCGTTGTTTGCGGCGCGTGACACACGCCGTGCAGGTACTTCTGGCCGTAGTGGCTCGGCACGAACGGAGCGCCGCCGGGGAACACCACTTGCCCGCCGTGCGTGTGTCCGCTGAGAACGAGACCCACCCGCGGGTCGCGCAGCTTCTCGGCGATGTCCGGGTTGTGGCTCAGCAAGAGACAGCCGTCGTCGGGACGCGCATCGCCGACGGCCGCTCCAACGTCAACCTTGCCCATCCACAGATCGTCCACGCCGGCGAGCCGGAACCGGCTGCACCCGCGTTCGAGCCAGACCCCGCGGTTGGTCAGTTCCTCGATCTTCGCCGCCTTGAATCCTTCGCGCGTCTCCTCCAGACCGTGCCAGTAGTCGTGGTTGCCCAGAACGCCGAACACGCCGAGCGGGGCCGTGAGACCGGAGAGCACGTTGAAGCACGGGCGGATGTACTTCGCGTCCTTCAGGCAGTAGTCGCCGCCGAGCAAGATCAGGTCCGGGCGGAGCGCGAGCGTCGTTCGCACGACGGAGATGATGTAATCGAGCGAGGTGAACGGGCCGTGGTGCAGGTCGGTGAGGAACGCGATCGTCGTTCCGTCGAAGGCGCGGGGCAGGTGCGGGAGCGCAAGCGTCGGGCGGGCGACCTCGACCCAGCCCGCTTCGTACAGGCCGTAGCTCGCGGCGGTCGCTGCCCCGGGCAGGGTCGCGGCGAGCGCGGACTTGAGAAAGATGCGGCGATTCATCCCACCATCTCGCGGCGAGGGCGATAGACGCAAGATAAGCAACGTGGGGGCCATGAATCTAGTGCGGGTTTCGCGGATTGCAAGAAAACCGGACGGAATTGGCCGAAAAGTGTGCGCTACAATCTGCGTGATGCGGAAAATTAGCGCGAGCAGCGCAATCACCCCGCGAACAGCCAGTGGACGTAGCGGTTGATGAGGTGAATTTGCGCTGCGGCGAAAATGAGGCACGTGGCGAAGAGGAGCGGCCGGCGCTCGCGCAGGAGGTCCGCGAGTTCGACGAACACCGGCACCGCGGCCAGCACGAGCCGGTGCGCACTCAGAAGCGTGCCGGAGGCGAACATCTGCGCGACCGGAACGAGCGCGATCAGCCCCCAGAACGCGCCGCGTTTGCGCCACGCGCGAACTCCGAGGATCGCGATACCGAGGACAACGACCGCCTCGCCGTAGTGAGGCACATCGGGGTCGTAAATGGATTCGATCGTGCGGAACGGGTTCTTCCACGACAGCCCGAAGCGGCCCCACATCGCCTGCGACTTTAGACCCGCGAACGGGTCGCCGACGGCCCACCACAGAAACCCCCAGAACAGCGCCAGCCCCGAGAAGCTCCCGATCGCGGTTGCGACCGCGCGCCGCAGTGTTCGGCGCTCGCGGGTGAGGAACCAGTCGAGGACCGCGGCGACCCCGAGCGCGACGCCGGTCATCCGCGCGAGTGAGCCGCCGAGCGCGAACAGCCCCGCCGAGGTCGGTCGGTTCGCCTGCCACGCTGCGAGCGCAAGTGTAGTGAACAACAGTCCAAACGACTCGTTGTACGGCGCGGAGTAGAAGAACGCGGTGGGGAACGCGAGCAGGAGCGCCAGTGTTCGCCACGCGGCTGCGCGGTCGTTCAGCTCGCGCCCCGCGACCCGTGCCAGCACCGCCGCGCCGGCCGCGCCGGCCAGGTTCGCCACGAGCAGCCCGACCCAAAACATGTTGAGGCCGAGCGCCTCGGCGGCGGCCATCGTCGCGGGCATTGCGGGCATGAACGCGACCCCGAGCCGCCCGCCGGCGTCGCGCGCGTTCGCGTAACCGTTCCGCGCGACGTTGGCGATCCAGAGCGCATCGTACCGGTACCACGGCTCGATGAACCGCGCGCCGGCCAGGAGTTCGGCCCGGAAGTGCGTGGGCGTGTTCGGGTCGGTGTACGGGTCCGGCGGGAGCGTTGCCAGAAACGAGCCGAGGGCGACGGTTGCCAGCCGCACGACCAGCGCGACGAGGAAGAGGGAGAGGAATCGCGGGGCCATGTGGGGAAATCCCAAAACCCAAACTCAAGCCACTTGGCTTTCTGTTCGGTTCGAATTTCGGATTTTGAGATTTCGGATTTGTTCCAAGTCGGGGCGGCGGGATTCGAACCCACGACCTCCTGCTCCCAAGGCAGGCGCGCTAACCAGGCTGCGCTACGCCCCGAACCGGCGCGGGCGGCGCACCGCCCGACCAACCCATCCTACCGATCGGGACCGCCGACCGGTAGAGAAGGTTCGGGGTTCAGTCGGTGACCGCGAACGACTCCAGGAACGCGTCGGCCTCTTTGCTCCCGACGAACTCCTTCGAGCCGAACACGTACACCTGATAGAGCCGCGCGCCGGACAGCACGAGCGTCCCGCGCAGGTTCAGCTCGTCGCGGGTGCCGCTGATCTTCCGCGCCGGCAGCTTCTTCGCGCCGAACGCGACCGGCTCCGCCTTCACGTCCTTCAACTTGAAATCGTCCTCCAGTGCCTTCTTGCAACTGTCGAGTACCTGGTCGGGCGTCGGCGCCTTCAGCTTCTCCACCGGGAGGTCGGAGTACACGACCATGAACCCGCCCTTGTCCTTGTCGTGCGGGGCGAGGAACACGTTGAGCGTCAACCCGCCGGCCGACTTGGTTTGCTTTTCCGGGCCGGTGGGGAACTTCGCGGTGAACTTCCCGGCCTTCTCGTACTCCTTTTTGTCCTGCCCGCTCAGCCCGGCGGCACACATCAGCACCAGCGCGCCCGCGAGAATCGTCCGCATCACATCCTCCGTATGAAGTGTTACTTGTTCACCTGGAACGAGTCGAAGAACGCGGTCGCGTCCTTCCCGGTGGTGAAGCTCTCCGCGCCGATCACCGCGATCTGGTAGACGCGGCTGCCGTTGAGGATCACGCGATACCGGATCCGCTGCTTTCCTTTTTCGACCGTGAACTCGCGCCCCGGTAGTTTGTCCGGGCCGATCGCGAGCTCCTTTTCGGTACCCGCGATCTTCCCGTCCTTTCCCTTCACCCCGTCACGGATGCCGTCGAACAGCGTGCCGTGGTTCTCCTTCTTGGTCGCCGCCGGCGGGAAGTCGGTGTAGCTCACCATGTAGGTACTCGCGTCCGAGGTGGCGTAGGTCGCGATGTGGACCGTGAGTTCGCCGACCGCGCTCTTGGTGGTCTCCGACTTCAACTTCGGCGCGCCAGGAAACTTCGCGGTGTACTTCCCCTCTTCGGAGGTGTGCCCGCCCGGCTGCCCGCCGACCGCGCCGGCGAACGCGACCACCACGAACCCGACGACGGCCGCTCTCATGTTCGTGCCCTTACTTCGTGATCTCGAACGAGGTGATGAACTTGTCCGCCGAGGGCGAGGTTACCACGTCCTTCGAGCCTTGCACCATGACCTGATAGAGCCGGTTGCCGGCGATCACGGCGCGGTTGCGGATGTACCCGCCGGGGGTCTCGATGAGGATGTCGCGGCCGGGGAACTTCTCCGTCCCGACCTCGATCGTCTTGTCCTCGATCACCTTTCCGCTCGCGCCCTTGTTCCCGTCGCGAACCTTGTCGAGCCGCGGCCCGGCCGGCTTCTTGGCAACCTCGTCGCTCGCGTCGATGTAGCTGACCATGAACGTCGTGTCGCCCTTCAGTTCTACCGAATCGAGTGTGAGCTTGAGCGTGTCCTTGCCGGCCTGGACGTCGGTGGTCTCGGTCTTCACGTCGCCGGGGAACATGATCTTGTACCGCCCGGCGCCGGAGGCGTACTGCTTGAACTCCTGGCCGCTCGCGCCGGCGACCAGCGCCACCAGCGTGACGAACGCGACGATCCGTGTCCGCATGGGAAACCCTCCGTGACGAATGCGCCGTCACGGTAGCCGAAGGGCGCGATTTGGGCAAGCCGAGCGAGCGCGGCTACTTCACGGCCCCGGCGATCAGAAGCGCGAACCGCCCACGACGGGTTCATGCTACGACGCGCGGGGCCAAACGAGAACCGCTCCCGGCAGTCGCCTGCGGGAGCGGTCGCGCGTTTCGGTTCGTGTCGTGGGTCACTTCTGCAATGCCTGGATGATGCGCTCGAAGTCGTCGTTGGAGTCGAACCCGATGACGATCTGGCCCTTGTCCTTCGCCTTCACCTTGATCTCGATCTTCACCGCGAGCCGCTGCCGGATGTCGTCCTCCAGCCCCTTGACGTGCGCGGTCTTCTCGACCGGCTCGCGCTTGCGCTCCAGCTTCGCCACCTCCTCGGCCAGCCCCGAGAGCTTCTGCTGCTTGACCACCACGTCCAGCGCTTGAACCGAGTAGTTCTTCATGATCGCCTCTTTGGCAAACGCGGACTGCTGCTCGCGGGTCGGCAGGCTCCGCAGCACCTTCGCGTGGCCCATCGAGAGCTGCCCGTTGCGCACCGCGTTCTGCACGTCTTCGGGCAGGTGCAACAGACCCAGCAGGCTGCTGACGGTCGAGGCGCTGACGCCGAGCCGCGCGCCGAGTTGGTCCTGCTTGATCCCGAACTTCTCCATGTACTCTTTAAAGCCGTGCGCCTTCTCGATCGGGTTGAGGTCGCTCCGCTGGATGTTCTCGACCAGCGCCGCCTCGAACACCTGTTGGTCGTCGAAGTGGACGAGGTGAACCGGCACTTCGGTCAGGCCCGCTTCCTTCGCGGCCCGGAGCCGGCGCTCGCCGGCGATGAGCTGATACCCTTCTCCCACCTCCCGCACGACGAGCGGCTGGAGAATGCCGTGGGTCTTGATGCTCGACGCCAGCGCCGCCAGCTCCTCGCCGTCGAACTGCTTGCGCGGCTGGTAGGGGTTGTAGTCGATCTTCTCGACGGGCAGCGCGTTGACGACTGTGTCGGTCGTCGCCGTATCTCCGAGCAGCGAGTTCAGCCCGCGAGCGAGGCGGGGCTGCTTGAGGGTCGCTTCCATGCGCGTCTCTCCGGGAGCCTTCGTGATTTCGGGCGCGTTCATAGCAACCTCTGCGAACCGGGGAAGTGGAATCGGATGTGCCGACCTTGCCGCTTTCCACGTGGAAAGTCGGCCGCCGTTGCGGCGCGTTAAACTACGTCGAGTTTCCACGTGGAAAGTTCGTCGCCGAGGAATCGTTTGCGCCTTCGCAAGCGCTCCCCAATGTTAAACTGGGTCAAGTTTCCACGTGGAAAGTTCGGCTCGGTGCCGGAGCGCCGCACGGGAGATGATGTACTCCTTAACACTATTGTGCGTGAATAGTGAACTCATGTCAAGTAAATCTCTCGAATTGTTCCGGTCGGGAGGTCGGGCACTTTTCATGGACCGGGCGAGGGAATGTTAAACTGCGTTGAGTTTCCACGTGGAAAGTCCGCCGAGCCGCTTGCGGCGGTGTGCCGACCTCCATGTTAAACTGCGCAAAGTTTCCACGTGGAAAGTTCGGCGTGACCGACAGGTTCGCTTCGATCGTTGCGGCCGGAATCGCCTCTTCCGTCTCCAAAAACCCATCCTGATCGACCGCGAAAAAAATGGCCTTGTCGGTTGCGAGAAAAAAGAAGTAGGCTCCGCCCCGCTGGGTCCGAGGACCGGAACCCTCGGTCCCAGCACCTCGCACCAACGGACCGGAACCCGGCGGTGTGAGGTTCGGGCCGACACTCGGCCCACCGGAGAAGAGGTGTCGAGCCACGCGCTTTCGCACGCGCACGGACGCTCGCGGAACGCACTCCACACCAACCGGCATGCGCGACTCTTCGGCGAACGGGGCGGCGTCAGCCCCCCGAGTCCGCACGAGGTATCGCGCACCTCTCAACCCTGGTTTGTGCAGGAGCAGTTGCGCATGGACGCGACCCGTGGCCCCATTCTGTTTCGCTGCGACGGCACCGCCGAACACGGCTGGGAACCGCTCTACCAGTGCCTGTCGCTGGCCGCGGCCCTCCAGCGCCGGCGCCGCGGCACGCACTTCCTCAGCTACCTCGACCCGCTCTCGCTGGCGACCGTCATCAACCGCGGCAACAACGACTGGGTGCCGTGCGAGACCCAGATGGGCGACGCCGGCGACCTCGGCGCGACCATCGCTCACGCGCGGAAGATCAACGCCGCCGCGATCGTGATCTCGGGGCCGAACTACACCGCCGACGATCTGCGCGAGCTGAAGGCGACCGGCGCGCTGGTGATGGCCTTCGACAGCACCGCGGAGATGAAGTTCGCCGCCGACCTGCTCGTGAACCCGCTGCTGTGGCCGACCAAGAAAGCCTACCGCGTCGAGCCCGGCTGTCAGATGCTCCTGGGCGGCCGGTACGCGCTGTGCCGCGGGGTGTTCCGCCGCCAGCGGACGATCCGCGCGACCGAGCCGCCGGCCCCATTCCGCGCGATGGTCGCGATGGGCGACGACGACCTCCGCGGCGAGGCGATCACCCGCACGCAGCAGCTCCTTCAGATGGAGCGAATCTCGAAGGTGACGATCGCGACCCGCACGCACCACCCGCGGTACGCTGATATGCGGGATCTGGCCGACGAGAACGGTGAGAAGGTGGAGATCGTGACCGAGCCGAAGGAGCTGATGACGCGGCTGGTGCGGGTCCACTTCGCGCTGACCGCCGGCGACGCCTGGTCGCCGGAACTGTGCGTGGTCGGTATCCCGCAACTGATCCTGAGTCAGACAAAGCGCCACGCCGGCAACGGCAAGAAGCTCGACGAGGACGGCGTCGCGACCTACCTGGGCGACTCCGAGGCGGTGACCTTCGATCAACTGAAGGAGGCCGTCGATGTGCTGCTGGACGACCCGATGGAGCGGAAGACGATGACCCGCTGCGCGCGGAACACGTTCGACGGGCGCGGCCCGGACCGCATCGTCAACGGGATGGAGATCATGCTCCACAGCCCGATGCGCAAGCGCGTCGCCACCGCGGTTCCGCTAAAGATCGCCGCGTGAGTGATTCGTCGTGAGGAGTTGTTGCAGGCAAAGTCCCGGTCCAGTACGCTTCAATGCGTCTGGCCGGGTCTCTTTGTTTCGGTGTTCCGGAGGCAGACATGGGTTACGACATCGTCTCGCTTGTCCCGGCTTTCTGCGACGCACTGACTGGTGAGGGTGCTGTCGAAGGTGGACTGCCCTTTCCAAAGCACCTCAAGCAAGACGCCCTCGATTACAGCCTCGACAGCCTTCACGTCCTCGACCGATACCTGACTCACTTGCACGCGCACATTGAGGAGATCGAAGATCAACAGTACACGAACGTAGTCTTGGCGGCGGGCTGCTACGTCGGTGAGGTCATGAGGCGATTGACTGGAGAGAAATACGAGTGGGTCAATTACGACGACTACTTCCCCGATCACCCCGATCTGTCGCATGTTCCAGAAGGGCCGGGAACCGGAGCCGTTCTTGTGTCTTCCAACGGCCAATCAATGCGAATGCCGCTCAATAAGATCGCTCGGTATCTCGGCGAAGGTCCAGAGAACAGCACACATTACTTTGTGGCCGCTGAGTTGTCGGTCAAGTGAGTGTTGGTTCTACCTCCGTCATCCCCTCGCTTCTGCGATCCTGGTATCCTCCCACCACTGATTGTGAGGAGTTCCCGTCGTCGGGTACAATGCGGCGGTTACGACAGTGGAACCGGACGCGGGCGGGGGCTGAACGTGAGAAGGTTGACTGTTCTCGGTCCGATGTTCGTCTTCGCCGGCGTGCTCGGTGCGATTTATTGCCTCGTTGAGTTCGCGCCGGCAGTATCGGCCCATAACCGATTTCGGCTGTGGGGCGTCATCATGACCGGCCCCATGCACGCGACCGGGACCGATGCGGCCTTCGTTCGCGGGATCGCTCCTCTCGGTTGGTGCGGACTGCTTCTCGGACTGACTCACGTCTGCTGGCCGCGGACATGGACCGCGGTCGTCGCGGTCATCGGTTGGATGCTTTGGTTCACGTCGGGTTGGCTGACGATCCTCGTCTTTACGCAAGCAAGGTGACCGAGCTGCTTCAATCTCACCGACATCCCCTCTCTTCCGCGCATTTGGTATCCTCACAACATCCCTGTGAGGAGCCACAATCATGACGAAGGACGATGTCGCGGACGTGCTTGATGAGATCGGCACGCTGCTCGAACTGAAGGGCGAGAACGCCTTCCGCACCAACACGTACCACAACGCGGCGCGGCTCATTCAGAACCTCCCCGGCGACCTCACTCAGATGGTCGCGGAGAAGAAGCTCGAAGAGGTTCGCGGGATCGGCGACTCCCTCGCGCAGAAAATCAGCACGCTCGTCACCACCGGAGCGCTACCGTATTTAGAGGAGCTGCGCGCCTCGATTCCCGCGGGGTTGGTCGCGATGCTGAGGTTGCCCGGCCTCGGCCCGAAGAAGGTGAAAGCACTCTACGACCTGCTCCAAATCGACTCGATCGAGAAGCTGAAGCTCGCGTGCGAAAGCGGCGAGGTCGCGAAGCAGAAGGGCTTCGGCGCGAAGACGCAATCGAAGATTCTCGAAGGCATCGCGCATTTCGAGAAGGTCGGCCACCGCGTCCGCATCGACATGGCGCTGCCGCTCGGAACGGCGCTCCTCGAACAGATTCGGACGTTCCCCGGAGTGATCCGCTCCGAGTTGTGCGGCAGCCTCCGGCGACGAAGGGAGACCGTCGCGGACCTCGACATTCTCGTCAGCAGCAAAGACGCGCAACCGATCATGGACCGGTTCGTGGCGATCCCCGAAGTGGTTCAGGTACTCGGCCAGGGGCCGACCAAGTCAAGCGTACTGGCCACGATGCACGCTCACGGGCAGAAGGTCACGATGCAGGCGGACCTTCGTGTGGTGAGCGACGAGCAGTTCCCGTTTGCACTGCACTACTTTACAGGTAGCAAGGATCACAACATCCGAATGCGGCAGCGCGCGATCGACCAGGGGCTTTCGCTCAACGAGTACGCGCTCGCGAACGAGAAGAAGTCGGTCCCGTGCAAGACCGAAGAGGACATCTTCGCCGCGCTGGGGCTGGTGTACGTTCCCCCCGAGATGCGCGAGGACACCGGCGAGATCGAAGCCGCCGAAGCGAAGAAGCTTCCGGCGCTAGTGACCGATAGCGACATTCGCGGCGTGTTCCACAACCACACCACCTACAGCGACGGCACCGCGTCACTCGAAGAGATGGCCCTGGCAACAAAAGCCCTCGGCCTCGAATACTTCGGCGTCGGGGATCACTCGCAGTCGCTGACGATCGCACGCGGCCTCCCGCCGGGCGCGGTGCGGAAGCAGTGGGCCGAAATCGACAAGGTCAATGCGAAGCTGAAGGGCGTTCGCATCTTAAAAGGGAGTGAGGTGGACATCCTCGAAGACGGCTCACTCGACTACACCGACGAACTGCTCGCCGGCTTCGACTACATCGTCGCGAGCGTTCACTCGCTGTTCAACATGCCCGAAGACATCATGACGCGGCGCGTCTGCAAGGCGCTCTCACACCCCGCGGTGACGATGCTCGGTCACGCTACCGGTCGGCTGCTCCTCCGTCGTGAAGGCTACAAGATCAACCTCGACGAGGTACTGAAGACCGCAGCCAAGCACGGCAAGATGATCGAGATTAACGCGCAACCGTCGCGGCTCGATCTCGACTGGCGGTACGTGAAGCAGGCGAAGGCGATGGGGATTCCGATCGTCATCAACCCCGACGCGCACAGCCCCGGGGAACTGGCGCTCTACAAGTATGGGGTCCACGTCGCTCGCCGCGGGTGGCTGACGAAGGACGACGTATTCAACACCCGTTCACTAGCGGACGTGACGAAGGAACTCGCGCGCCGGAAGAAGGTAACGACATAGCCGACCCGAAGGGCGATCACGCCAGCCGGTACTTCGGATGCGCCGCAAGGTACGCCTTCACGCGGTCGGTGCGCGTGATCGCGTCGGCGAAGAACGCGACCGCTTGCACCAGCCGGTCGTCCGGTTCGGCGCACGAGAAGCGGATGAACCCCTGCCCCGCGGCCCCGAAGCACTCGCCGCCCAGGCACGCCACTCCGCGCGCGTCGTGGGCGCCTTCCAGGAGGTACATCGCGAGGCCGTGTGAGGTGATCCCGAGCTTGCGGCAGATCGGTTCGACGCGCGGGAAGACATAAAACGTCCCGGCCGGCATCAGCACAGTCACGTCGGGAACTTTGCGAAGCTCGGCAACGAGCAGTTCCACCTTCTTGTGGAACTTCGCCATCACGGAATCGCGCTCGGCCGCGTCGTGTTCGAGCGCGGCCTTGCCGGCCATCTGCACGATCGGCGGGACACACGAAAGCGACGTGTTTATCATCTTCCCCACAATCTGCGCGACCTGCGGTGAGGTGACCATGTATCCGCACCGCCACCCGCTCATACTGTAACTCTTCGAGAAGGTGTACGCGCCAACGCACTGCTCCAACATTCCCGGTTCGGCCAGAATGCTGTGGTGCTTGCCCTCCCACGCCATGTGGCAGTACGGTTCGTCGCTGAACACCGCGACGTTCGTCCCGCGGACCATTTCCGCGATCGCCTCCAGGTCTTCTTTCGTCGCCACGCCGCCGGTCGGGTTGTGCGGCGAGTTCAGGAAGATCGCGCGCGCCCGCGGCGTACACTTCAACCACCCCTCGACGTCGATCAGACTGGGGCGGAAGCCGTTCTCCTGGCGGAGCGGGAAGTAGTGCGGCACCGCCCCGCGGCGGAGGATGTTCGGCTCGAACGTCGGGAACGCCGGCTGGAACACCATCACCGCATCGCCAGGCTCAAGGAACGCCTCGCAGAAGTACGTCTCGAACACCTTCGCGCCAGGGCCGACCACCACGTTCTCCGCGGTCGCCGGGATGCCGAACTCCTGCTTCACCGTCTTGGCGATCGTCTCCCGAAACTCCGGCAGACCCAGCGACGGGCAGTACCGGGTCAGCCCGGCGTCGATGGCCTCGTGCGCGGCCCTGATCGCGCTCGCGGTCGTGGGGAACGGCGAGTCGCCGATCTGGAGGGCGATCACGTCCTTGCCGCCGGCCATGAGTTTTCGCGCGACGGCAAGAACGTCGAACGCGGTCTCCGCGGTCAGCCCGCTGGCAAACGAGGAAAGAGCCGGAACGCCGGTCGTCATGGGTGAGTGCTCGTCGGGGTCTTTCGGGCGGAACATCAGTCATCAAACGAACACCGACCACTCGCGGCTACTCGCGCCCGCAACCGGATCGTGAAGTAAAGTGCGGTTAGCGGACCCGCTTCCCCATTCCAACTCCCATCGCCATGAGTACCGCCCCACGCGCCGCCCGGAAAGAAGTGAAGTGGACCTTCGGGTTCGTGGGAGTTCTCGCGATCGGGACCGCCGCCGGCGTCCAGTTCGCGCTGGGCGACCTCGACCCCGATACGGAAGGGAACCTGCCCGAACTGCTCTCCGTGCTGCACGCCTTCGCCGGAAAGCTCGCCCTCACGGTGCCGCTCGCGACGATCGGCCTCTGTCTGCTTCTGCGCGACGTGCTGACGCGCCGCAACGGACATCGACAGGCCGCACCCGTTGCCCGCACGGAGCCGCGCGCTGCGCGCCCACCGGTCGCGGAGTTGGAAACCGGAGAACCCTTGCCAGAAGAAGGCGGGCCGAGAATCGCCGCGGTTCGCGGGCGCTTCGGCGACGCGCCCGCCGGCGGCCCGACCGACGGACAGGTGGCTCTCGCGTCCGAGAAGTACCTGAACAAGAACGCCGGCCCGCCGGACTTCCGCAAGGGCAAGACGGTGGTTCGCAAGGGCGGGGTCTAGCGCTACCGGTCGAAGCGCGGGGTTAATTCAGGCGGGACATCAGCCGTCGAACGAGCCCCAACGACGCCCTTCTACTCGCGCCCGGCACCGGGATCGTGAACTACAGTTCGAATAGAGATCCGCTGCCCGCGAACCTCGTTTCAGGTGACCAATGAACTCGCACGCCAGGAACCGCGCGGCCCACGACGAACACGCGGAGGAGGAGCTGGAAACCGGCGAGCCGATCGAAGACGAGGCCGGGGCACCGACCGGAAAGAAGATCGCGGCCATGCGCGGCAACTTCGGCGGCGGCGCGCCGAGGATGCCCAAACCGAGCAACCCGAACGACGGTCAGGTCGTGCTGGCGTCCGCAAAGTACCTCCAGCGCGACCCGGAGCCGGAACTCCGCCGCGAGAACCAGCGGCGCGCGGCCCAAGAGCAGTCAAAGGAGCAATCGGCCAGCGGCAGCCTGGAGGGAAGCATCTTCAACGGCGGTGTACTCGGCGGGGTCACTGCGATGATGGTCGCCGTCGCGTGGTTCCTCGCTGGGCTGGCCAACGACGTCATCTTCTTCTATCCGCCGATCCTGTTCGTGATCGGGTTGGGCGCGTTCTTCAAGGGACTGATGAAGGGCGCGTGACGGCCGCGAGCGGCGGAAGTCGTGCCGCGGCGTGCATTTCTTGGCGAGGCGCGAGCGCCGGTCGCGCCGGGCGGTAAGCAAATCCCACACTGTCGGAAAAATATCCGACACCCGGCGCGCTGGTAACCTAGAGTGGCTGCGACACCCTCTTCACATCGGCACTTCGCCCGACGGGAAGATTTGCAATGGCCACGGTTTCTGCGCGCTCGCGGCGCTGGGCGGGAAACGGCGCGTTCTACGTGGGCTTGAGCGTCATTGGCGCCGCCGCGGTGCTGAACGTCGCCTACGACCGGCTCTCCTGGATCGGGCCGGAGGTAATGCCGCAGTTCCTCTCCCACATGTACGACACGTCTGGCAAGACGAGCGTGACGATCGCGTTCGTGGCGCTGGGCCTATCGATCATGTTGTTGGGCTTCGCGTTCCCGCGAACCGACAACCCGCCGGCGGAGACCGACCCACAACCCGCCGGCCCGGGGGTGGTGTACTATGCGGTGGACGAAGGATCGAACGCATCGGGCCTGACCCCCAGCGGACGGGTCGTTCTGCGCACGCAGCAGTACATGCGGAAGAAATCCGGGCCGAGCAATTAGCGCGAGCTACACCGGCGGCGCGGCGGACGCAATGTGAGTCAGCACGCCGAGGATCGCGGCGACGTTTTGGAGGTGGTACTCAATCTTGTCAATGAACAGCGTATTCTGCTCAAGTTTGAGAAATCGCCAAACCCCGCCACTCGTAACGCACCCGTAAACCACCGGCAGCGGGTGCCCTTCTTTCTCGTTGAACATTCGCACCGCGACCATTTCAGCGGCACACTGACCCAGACCGCCGCCAATGTCTTCCTTTTTGGCTTCGACCACTGCAAAGAGCGGCCCTCGAAGGTAGTACACCTCCGACGAGCGCGTCATCAAGTAATCGCAAACGCCCGTCAACCCCTGCGCCTTGTCCACGTCCAGGGAGATGCCAGGAAACACGCGCACGGGCGAGGGCGCGCGGCGCATCAGTTCTCCAAAGATCGGCCCGATCAGGTACACGCTCCGGGCCAACTCCGACCCGAAACCGAGCGCCAGGAGCGAGAACTGGTCGAGCCAACGGCGCAGCTCTTCGCTCGGTTCGAGCGGCGGCACGCCGGCGAATAAGTCGAGCGATTCTTCAGTCGTCAGTCCGAAGTCGGTCGTCACCTTCTTCAGATCGAAGTCGCTGTACGCCATCGCGACACCTCAGCCCTTCGTGCTGATCGCCTTCGCCAGCGGGTTAATCACCTGCGGGACGACGTAAGTGCCCACCAGCTCGTCCAGCACCCGGCGCTGGTTGTGGTAGCTCTCCGCGAACGTCTTGAACGGCTGCTTCCCCCAGAACTGCCGGACCGTGAAGTACACCGTGATGGGCGCCTCCGGGAACTGCCCGGTGCGCACCTGGTAGGCGTTGGTTCGCGTCTCGACGCTCAGCCGCGCCTGGAGCTGGCAGCCCTCGTCGAGCGCGAGCATCATCGACGGCTGGTAGTGCAGCACGCGGGCCGCCGGCACCTGGATCAGCCCTTCGAGCGGCGTGCCGGTGGTGAGTGCTTCGGCAACGACCTCGTCGTGGTTACCCTGGTAGAGGAAGTCGAAGTAGTACAGCACGTCCATCGACTCGGTCTGCATCCCGCCGATGTCGAGGTGATACGGGGCGATTTCGAGGACGCGCTCGTTGTGGATGTCCGCGTCGTCGAGCGACGGCGGGTTCACGTAGCCGGCGCACAGCCGGCGGGTGTCGAGGGAGGCCCAGCGGTAGTGACCCGGTTCGCGGTCCTCCTCGAGCATGTACTCGTTGTCGGAGCGCTTCTCGAACTCGGTCATTTTCGGGAACGCCTTCTGCACGGCCTCGAAGAAGTGGAGCACGGTCTCGCGCCCGGTGGGCATTTCGAGTTTGCCGTGAACATAGGTCGAGACCCCGAAGTCGTCGCAGAGCGAGGCGTAGGTGTTCATCAGTGCCCTCTCGTCTGGGTCGGGGCGCGCGGAGAGGCGTCCTGTGTGGGGCGAGCGCGCACCAAACCGGTGATACTGCTATTGTTCGTCGCGGGCTGTCCGGTTGCAAGCCCGGTAGTTTGTCCCGAATGGGAGAACCGCAACAGGTGTGCCGCGAAGGCAGAATGAATTGACGCTCGCCCGTTGGAAGAGGTTCAGCCCTGGCTTCGCAGAAAGTCCGCCACGACGGGTGAGGTCACACGCCCCGCGCGAGGCGCTCACGGTAGAGCGCGGTGTCCTTCGCGCTAAAGCAGCAGAACGTGACCACACGCGGGAGTTCGTGTTCGGCCAGCCACTCGGCGACCGTTTCGACCGCGATCGCGCACGCCGGCCCCGCCGGGTAGCCGAACACGCCGGTCGAGATGCACGGGAACGCGATCGTCTCCAGTTTCGCCTCCGTGGCGAGCCGGAGCGATTCGCGGTAGCACGACCGGAGCAGTTCGGGTTCGCCGGCGTCGGAGCCGTAGATCGGGCCGACGGTGTGGATCACGTGCTTCGCCGGCAGCGCGTAGCCGCGGGTCATCTTCGCCTGACCGGTCTTGCACCCGCCGAGCGACCGGCACTCGTCGTACAGTTCCCGGCCGGCTGCGGTGTGAATCGCGCCGTCCACGCCGCCCCCGCCGAGCAGCGTGCTGTTCGCCGCGTTCACGATCGCGTCCACCTTCAGCTTCGTGATGTCGCCCTGCACGACGACCATGCGCGCGAGCAAGTTTGGTGACATGGCGCTCCCGCGAGTAAACGCGACGGGCCGCTCCGGTGTCGCGGCAGGTGCCACGATACGAGAGCAGCCCGGTGGACGCAATGAACTTCGCGTACAAGAAATCAGGCCGCGACGCGGAGCTTCGTGACCGGCGCCGGCACCTTGAGCGTGGTCTTGAGCACCCAGCGCCCGGCGTCCGGGGCGCCGCTCCACTGCTGGAGCTGGATCGTGGTCACGTGCTCGCGCTCCTCTTCGTCGAGCACCTCGAGGAACGCTTCGACGTAGAGCTGGCGGACCTGGGTGGACGAGCGACCGACGACGAGAAGGGCGTCGCCGCGATCGTCGAAGACCGCGACCGCACGCCAGCCCTGGGCCTTGGATTCGGTGGTAATGAGCACGAGTTGACCCTCCCTGGCCACGAGTAGAAGATAGAGCGGCCGTGAAGCAGGCTTTGCTGCGACAGGTCGCGAGGTCCGATGTGTCGCTGCGTCGTGCTGCGACGAGGGGATAGAGTGGCGAAGGGCGGTCGATTCGTCAAGAAAAAACTGCGCGGCCGGTAAAGTTTTCTTCAAGTTCCTGGCGCGGGCCGACGACACGTCTGATGATTTTGCTGTGGGGTGGGCGAGGGGCGTTAGTTGTTGCGCCCGCGGTAGGTGATGCGCCCGCGCGTGAGGTCGTAAGGGGAGATTTCCACCTTGACCCGGTCGCCGGGGATGATGCGGATGAAGTTCTTGCGCATCTTGCCGGAGACGTGCGCGATGACCTCGCCGCCGATGTCCAGCTCGACGCGGAACTGCGTGTTCGCCAGCGCCTCTTTGACGCGGCCCTCGACTTCGATCGCTTCTTCTTTAGCCATAAACTGCTCCGTTGAAGGAAAATGCGAACGGTCGGCTACAGGAACCGTCGCAAAACGAACGCGCCCGGAAGGGTGATTAAACCCGTACCCGGGCGCAATTATTGTACTCGCGATCTGAACGAGCGGAAGGGAGAATCAGTAGCGGTCGCCGCCCCCTCCGCCGCCACCGTATCCGCCGCTGTACCCGCCCCCGCCTCCGCCACCATATCCACCACCGCCGCCACCGCGGCGCCCGCCACCACCGCCGTAGCCCCCACGACCTCCACCGCCGCCCCCGCCGCCTTCACGCGGCTTGGCGACGTTGACGGTGAGCGGGCGGCCGTTCATGTCCTGGTTGTTCAGCGCGGCGATGGCCGCCTGGGCCTCCGCCTCGTTGGGCATTTCGACAAACCCGAACCCGCGGCTGCGACCGGTCTCCCGGTCCGTCACCACCTGCGCCCGGGTCACCGCCCCGAACTGTTGAAACATCGCGTACAGTTCGTCGGTCGTCGTGGACCAGGGCAAATTGCCCACGTAGATGTTCGTAGCCATTGCGAGAAGCCGAAGCCACCGTTCGCCAGTGTCGGCGGCGCCCCGGCCCCCGCCCCAACGCCGGTGCGGGTACGAGCCGCGAGACGCCGAACACGATACGATCCCGGCAAGATACCGGAACAAATTTGACACTATAAGCGTTAGAACCTGCGCTGCAAGAGTTTTCCTCACAATCGGCGCGAAATATGAGAAGTACGCAACGCCACAAGCGACCGCGCTTCGGTGCGGTCGCTTGTGGCGTTGCGCTTCATGATCGTGATGAGGTTCAGTCCACGACCGCGAGCAGATCGTCTTCGGTCATGATGAGGTACTCCTTGCCGTCGATCGTCACCTCGCTGCCGGCGTAGCTAGTGAACAGCACGCGGTCGCCGATCTTCACCTGGAACTTGGCCCGCCCGCCGTCGTCGAGCGGCTTCCCCTCGCCGACCGCCAGGATCTTGCCCTGCTTCGGCTTCTCCTTGGCGGTGTCCGGCAGGATGATGCCGCCGGCGGTCTTGTCGTCGGCCTCGAGGCGCTCGACCACGATCTTGTCGTTCAGCGGGACGATCTTCATCGGTGAAACTCCTTTGTCGTTAGTCGTTAGTCGTTAGTCATTGGTTCGGCGGCTTCGGGGCTTCGGCTCGCTCGGCTTCTCCGACCTCGGTCGGTTCGTACCCGCGTCCCGCGCCTCACTTGCATTTGCGATCTCGGCCGGACGTGGGCCGTACACCTTTGCCAGCGCCCGTTCAAGTGTGTGCAGCACCACGTTGCCGTTCACCGGCTTCGGGATGACGCTGTATACCTGCGCCGCGAACGCCTGACGGATCAGGTCGTTGTTCGCGTCGGCCGTCATCAGCACCGCCGGCAGGATGCGGTCGAGCGTTTGCCGGATCACCGCGAACGCTTCCAGGCCCGTGAGCCGCGGCATGTGCATGTCGAACAACACGAGGTGAACGAGGTCCACCTGCACCAGTTCGACGGCCTCGCCGCCGTCGGCGGCGAGTTTGACCGTGAACCCGCGGCCGGCCAGCATCTCGCCGAGCGTCTCGCGCGTCCCGCGGTCGTCGTCGGCAATGAGGATCGAGAACCGGTGCGGGGTGTTCGCACCAGCTTCCGTTCCGCCGGTCGAGTTCGTCGGGCCGCCCTCCCCGGGGCGGAGCTCGGTGACCATGTATCCCACCTCCCCGGCGCTCGTCCGCGGGACCGACCGAAGCGCCTCTGGAAGGACCAGTAAAATGGGTCGTAGCAAACCGGGTGCCGCGGGCCGCGGAGAGAGGGCGGCGCAGCGGTAACCCTTGAAGAATACGACAGATACGAACGGTCGGTCAAGCCGGAGCTGCTGCCCGAAGGGCATTTCGGCTGCCACCGGAACCCCGGCGCCTGACAGCGTGGCAGCCGGCAAATTGACCCGCGCTCGTCTTTGGTTTAGCATGTGAACCGCAAGTGCGTTCGCGATCGCCCCTCCACCGCTCGCGGTGAGCCATGCCCGCCCCGCCCAGCGTCGCGCCGTTTGCCGGTCTGCTCGCGGACCTCGCGCTCGACCTGCGCCGCGGGGTGTGTTGCCTCGTGGTGTGCGACAAGGGCTGGACGCTCCCGCTCTACGCGGCGCTGAAGGATCGGCTGAAGGCCGCCGGCGTGCGGTGCGGGTACCTCGACGGGCGCCCGTCGGAGGAGTCGCCCAACGACGCCGGCGTGATGCTTTCGACCGTCGCCCAGATGCGCTACGCGGCGCGGTCCACGCTCGAAGGGGTCGTTTACGCGCTGCCGCACCTGGACGTGATGACCACAGTCGAGGGCGGGTGGACGACAATTTCGCGCGAGGTGGTGCCGCTGCTCTACGAGAACGCCGACACCGTCTGGCTCGGGTTCAAAGACCCGTCGCTCGCGCTGCCGCAGATCGTCGAGAAGGTGTTCTCGCGCCGCTACGTGATTGAGCACCCGTACCGCACGCAGGAAACGGCCCGGAGTCAGGAGGCAGGAGACAGGGAACAGGGAACAGGCGACAGCGAGCAGAAGGCAGAGGACAACGGGCCAGGTTTTAGCCCCGGAGGGGCGGCCGATGGTAGCCCGGGGTGAGTTCGCGCAGCGAACGGAACCCCGGGCAGACGCAATAGAAAACCCCAAGCCCCGGAGGGGCTTAAACCATCTGCCTTCTGTCCCCTGCCTCCTGTCCCCTGTCCCCTACTTCCCCAGCCGGGCCGGGTTGAAGTGCGCGTCGGTGAGGTTCGCCGGGTTCTTCACCTTCTCGGCCAGGTAATACTCCACTTCCTTCCCGGCCGCGTCGCGGGCGACGATCAACACCGGCAGCCCGAACGACGGCGTGTTCGGCCGCACGTCGAAGAAGTATTGCCGCGCGCCGCCTGTCGGGATCAGCGGGTCGTCGCCGACGGCCAGCTTGTGCGTCACCCCGACGAGCGGGTACGGGAACTCGTCGCGCTTCACCTCGCCGTCGAACGTCACCGCGCCCGGGGCGCACTGGCCCGTTTCCAGGAGGCCCACGGTCCGGGCCAGCGCGGCGATCGGGCGCCCGAACCCGGCCTCGCGGATGCTGTAGCGCGACTTCTCCTTCACGCGCGGGTCGTCCGGGGAGACGGGCGGCGCGATGAACCCGGCCTTCATCAGCTTGTTGTCGCCCTCGCCGAGCATCACGTACAGCTTGTCCTCGAACGCCCCGGGGTTGTACACCGTTTCGCGGCCCTTCCCCGACCCGCCGATGTTCCGCGTAAACACACTCACCGGGTCGCGGCGGTACTGGAAGATCAGCACCTCGCTATTGGTCACGCCCTTGGGGTTCAGTTCGCGGCGCGTGAGCGTCGTCTCGTAGGTGCTGACGTTGTTCCACGCGCTGCGGGCAGTGGCGACGAGTGCCTTGAGGTCGGCGAGGTTCTTCGCGACCGGGTCCGGCGCGGCTCCGCCGGCGGGCGCGGGCGTACTCGACCTCGGCGGCACAAGAGACCGCTCGTCCGGCGGGGGCGGCGGGGCGGGCGTGGCCGAGATGTCGAGCGGTTTGGGCGCAACGGCGCCGTAGGGCGGTGGCGGCTCCTTCTTCGGCCCGCGGTTCTGAAAGCGCATGCAGCCGACGAGCAGAACCGCGAGACCGGCGAGCGCAAGGGTGCGGATCATGGGAGGCGTCCGTGCGGAACTCGGGCGAGCGGGCGTATAACGGGCGCAGGCAAGCGGGGCAAGGGGAGGTGCGGGATCAGAACTCGTCAAGTTCACCCCGGAGATACTGCTGCACGATACGCAGGTGCCGGAACGCCGCGTCGCGGAACTCGTCGCCGTCTTTCTCAAGGTTGAACGGGAAGGCTTTCTCCAAGATTTCTTGTAATCGGTCCGAATCGAGGTGGCCCCAATCACACAACTGACGGATGTCTTGCCGGTCCCGTGGCGCGAAGCGCCGGAGTTTCGACGCCGCCAAGTCGTGCGGGTCGAGGTGAAAGACGTGTAAGACTTGCCACGAGCCTTCGACTCGTTTGGCGCGGCGCTCGTACCCACCCGGCATTGGCGGGAACGCCTCGTTGACGACGTCCAGATAGAGGCCGTGGACTTTGGCTCCGTCGGTCTCTCTTGCGAACCGGCGCAGCGCTATCTCCACGAGTGCTTCGCCACCTTTCGGACGAAGAATGTCGATGTCCATTGTCGTCTCGATATAGTCATATTCCCATACCAAGGCCGATCACCCGATGTGGTAGACGTCGAGCGTCTGCCCGTTTGCAGCAGACGCGAGGGCCTCATCGATCGCGTTCAGGAATGCGCGGATGCGGTCTTTCATTGCTCGCCCCGCGACAGTGTTTGGGCGGCTTGGTACGCGGTGTAAACCTCGATCGTTCGGCGTAAGAAGTCGTCTATTGTCCCTGCGTATGTGATGTTCCAGCGGTGCCAGATCGGGGACAATTTCCCGGTCGCGGGGTGACCAAGACTGTCCGGGTCCGTCCCCTTCACACCCTGCGCGATTAACGACTTCAGAGACGTTTCCGATTCCACCGACAACGGCATCGCGCTCGATCGACTCAAGGCTGTGGTGATCTCACTCAGCCACGCCAGTCGCGTGCGAACCCGCTTGTCGTGGTACTTGGCAAACGCCGCCGTAAGTGAGGCCCGGAACTTGTGACGCGCTAACAGAAACGGAACCGCCTCGACCACACGCGGTTCGGGCCGCTCACCACTCAGCGCGATCACCACGACCTCTTCTCCGTGCCGAAACGACCCCGGTACTTGTGGCTCGGATACTTGTAGATCTCGAATACCGAGGTGGTGTAATTCGACGGCAATGCCTTTCAGATCCGCGCGGGGAAACTTGCGGCCGGCGATGAGCCACTCGAGGGGAACGTTCAGAGTTCGGGCCAGGCGAGCGGCTTCGTCGAGCCGGGGAACGGTCTCTCCGGCTTCCATCCGAACAATTTGAACCCGATTGATCTCCGCCGAAGTTGCGAGAGCGGTTTGTGAGAGTCCCGCCGCGCGTCTGGCTTGCGCGAGGTAAGTGCCCAGTAATTTCGCATCGGGCACACTCACGAGATGTTCCCTATTGAACAATATGTTCTCTATTGAACACCCCCGTGAGGGGCAAGTCAAGTCGATTACACCGAAGCCTCCCTCACCACCGTCATACTCGCCCGGAACTTCAAATCCCCGATCAGGCACGGGTGCTTGTACTGCTCCGGGGAGCCGCCGGTTTGCGTGAGGCGGTCGCGGTCCCACTTCGCCCACGCGCCCGCGGGGATGAGCGCGGCGCGGAGCGCGCCGAGACGCCCGCTCTCGCGCTTGGCGGCGTATTCTACGTTCTCGACCCCGAGCTGCGCGTCGAACTCCGCGAGGAAATGCTTCAACCGCGACTCGTCCGTGGCGTCACATTCCTCAAGGAAGATCGCGTAGTACGGCTGCCGATCGTCCCACACCGGCGCAACGCTGTACGCCGTGACGGGTTGCGCCACACGCTTCGCCACCGCGTCCATTGCCTGCGTCACGTGGTACTCGCTCAGCTTCTCGCCGGTCAGGTTCGCAAAGCGATGCCCTTTCCCCAAGAACTCCACGAGCGGGGTGCGCCCGTAGAACCCGGTCACTCGGACCAAGTCCGAGATGTGGTAGCGGTACAGGCCGTAGGCGGTCGTCGGCAGGATGAAGTAGCTCTTTCCTTCGCTCAGTTCGTGCGTGCCGAGTACCGTCGGCTTCGGCGAGTCGATTTCCCCCTCCGGCACGAACTCGAAGTAGTGCGACCAGATGTCGAGTACGCCGCTCGCGGTGCCGCCCGAAAGCGGGATCGTGAACCGGCCCTCGCTCGCGAGCAACCCCAGATCGTGAATCGGCGGCTCTCCGAAGTACTGCGGCAACTGCCGCAGGTACGGCCCCATGCTCCCGCCGGTCCAGCAGTTGATGACGGTCCCGTCCGTCGGCCACACGTCCATCGGGTAGAGCCGACCGAGTTTCTCCGCGAGCGCCGAAAGCTCGGTCGCGCGCCGCGCGTCCTTTGATACTCGCGGGGTGAGGTACGCACGCACGTCGGGCGGAATGTCGAGGTCGGCGCGAAGGGTGCCGTCGCGGAGGTCGCGGAGGAGGTGTTCCTTCTCCGCGTCGAGCGTCCGGGCGAGTTGAACGAGCGTGCTGGGGTTCGCGGCCATCAGTTGCGACACGTTGCGGCCGATCGAGAACCGCAGTGCGACGTAATACCGGGCCCTCGCGTCCTTGATTTTGCCAGTCACATACGGCACGCAGTACATGCGCTTGATGATGCGCTTCTGCACCATCGCGGTATAGCCCGAGAGGTTCCCACACGGGATGCCCGCGGGCGTGCGGAACTCCTCAGGGTCGCCGCCCATCTGCACGATCGGCCGCATCGCGATCCGCCGTCCGCGGTTGTCGCGATACATCTTCACGCCCCACATGTTCCACCCGCGCCGGTACGCCGCGAGATAGGCGTCCGTGACGGGGATGAGCTTGCGGCTGGCGGTGGTGCCGCTCGTGAGCGCGAACATCAACACGCGGCGATCGGCCAGTAAAGCGCGCGTGTCGCCGTTCTGAACTTTCTCGATGTACGGGGCGACGTACTCGTAAGGCGCGACCGGCACGTTGGTGCGGAACTCCGCGACGGACGTGATGGCGCCGAACTTGTGATCGCGCCCGAACTGGGTGTCAGTTTGCGTGCGAAGGATGCGGAGGAGCAGTTCGGTCTGCACCGCTTCGGGCGTTTGACAGGCCACTTCAAACTTCCGCAACTGCCGGCGAACGGGGTACGTCAGCAGCCGGCCGAGTCGAACGAGCAGGAAGCGTTTGAGAGACATGACAGCACCCGCGCGCGACGAAGCCCACGGCGGGCCGTGGGCTTCTGGCACTGTTTGTCGTGACCCGCTGAAGCGGGTCACGACAAACACAATTACCCCACCAAAACCGCGCCGCCCATCGGCTCGGCCAGGTGGCGGTCGAAGAACTCGACCACCGTGCGACTGTACTCCTCGCCGGCGACGTGCAGCGCCTGGTTGTGTTTCGCCTTCGGCACCAGCCACAGTTTCTTCGGCGCGCCGCTCGCGCGGTCGAACAGCTTGCGGGCCATGTCCGGCTTGATGTACGTGTCGCCCTCGCCGTGGATCATCAGCAAGGGGCGGTTGAGCCGGCCGGCGGCCTTCTCGACGCTCGGGTAGTTCACCCCGCGGTTGCGGGCTACCTTCTTGACGCCGACCCCGCCCACCACGCCGTAGAACCACGCCGGCAGCGCCTTCTGGATCATGCGCTTGCCGCTATAAATCTGAATCCACCGCTGCATATACGGGACCATTGTCGTGTGCGTACCGTACATCCCGTCGGTCGCCACGCACTTGACCCACGGGTCGGTGGACGCGACGATCACGCCCGTGCTGCCGCCCTTACTAATGCCAAAGACGCCGATCCCGCGCGGGTCGGCGTCCGGCCGGGCCTTCAGGTATTCGACCGCGGCGCGCATGTCGGACACGTCGCGGTCGGTCACCCACTGGAGCGGTTCGTAGTTCGGGTCGCGCCCGCTCTCGCCCTGGTTCCGCGGTTCGGTCGCGAACACGTCGTAGCCCGCCTCGACGAGCGCCTGACAGTACTGGCGGCACGCCCAGCGGTTCGAACCGAACTCCAGCCCGAACAGGATCACCCCGCGGCGCTCCGGTGCGGTGGTGCGGAGGTAGCACCCGCGGAGCGCGAGGCCGTCGGTCGCGGGGAGGGTCACTTCCTCGGCGCGGGGGTCCGGCTCACCGCGCGGGACGACGAACAGCGGTTTCTCCTGGAAGATGCGGAGGATGAACCCCATGTACTTCCAGCGCACCCACAGGTACGCCACAGCCAGCAGCAGCCCGTAGAGCAGCCACGGGGCCGTGAGGAACAGCACGATGTAGAGCCAAAAAACCACCGAAAGCCTCCGCAGGTCAACCGTTGCGCCAGAAGTCCAAACTATCGATTACGGTCTCAACGACGAGGAAATACCGGACAATCTCACCAACCTTCCATGATCTCGCCCAAATTACCCAAATTCAATCCCGGAACACACTTGCGACGAGCGCGATGTTCTGCCCGCCGAAGCCGAAGCTGTTCGACAGCACGTGTCGGAACCGCAGCTCGCGGGCCTGGTTCGGGACGTAATCGAGGTCGCACTCGGGGTCGGGCGTCTGGTAGTTTGCCGTCGGCGGGATCACGCCCTTCCGCAATGCCATGATCGAAATCACCATCTCCACCACGCCGGCGGCGGCGATCAGGTGACCGAGCATACTTTTGCTGCTGGAAATCGGCACCTTGTAAGCGTACTCGCCGAACACGGCCTTGATCGCGGCCGTTTCCGCGGAATCGTTTGCCTGGGTACTCGTGCCGTGCGCGTTGATGTAGCCAACATCCGTGGGTGCCAGACGCGCGTCGGCGAGCGCGTCGGCCATCGCCCGGATCGCCCCGCGGCCCTCCGGGTGTGGGTCCGTCATGCGGTACGCGTCGGCGGTCGATCCGTAACCCGTCAGTTCTGCAATAATGTTAGCCCCGCGGGCCTTCGCGGATTCCAGTTCTTCGAGTACGAGCAGGCCGGCGCCCTCGCCGATCACGAACCCGTCGCGGGTGAGGTCGAACGGGCGGCTCGCGGTGGTCGGGCTGTCGTTCCGCTGCGACAGGGCTGTGAGCCGGTTGAACCCGGTGATGCCCAGCGGGGTAATCATGCTGTGCGAGCCGCCGGCGAGCATCACGTCGGCCTCGCCCGCGCGGATGATCTCCATCGCCTCGCCGATCGCCTGCGAACTCGCGGCGCACGCGGTCTGACACGACGCGAACGGCCCGTCGAGCGCGAACTCGTTGCCCAGATACCCCGACGGAACGTACATCTCCTGCTCGGCCTCCTGCGGGCCGTTCAGCCGCTGGTACAGCAGTCCGACCGCCTGCCGGATGTTCGCAGTGCGCTCGCCCGCGGTGGTCGCGGTCGCGGTACTGGTCGTGAGCGCGTGGAAGTCTTCCTTGCCCTCGCCGGAGCCGAGATAAACGCCCATCCGCGACCGGTCGCCCTTCACCTCAAGCAGCCCGGCTTCGGCGAGTGCGGTCCTCCCGGCGGCCAGGGCGTAGTGCGTGTTCACGCCGCAATTGACGTACCGGCTCGCGTTGGGGATGAACCGTGCGAGGTCGAAGTTCTTCACTTCCGAGGCGAACGTGGTCGGGAACGTGCGCGCGTCGAAGTGCGTGATGGGGCCAACCGCGGTGCGCCCCTCGACCTGACTGGCGAACAGCTCGCCCACGCTGTGCCCCAGCGGGGTGACAACGCCCATCCCCGTAATAACGACTCGACGACGCATAAGCACCTGCCTGGCGAACGGC